>JBMNUA010000097.1:0-8795 GCA_050945995.1 Christensenellales bacterium | reverse complement strand
AGCGCGACGCCGTGCCCGTGGTGACGGCGGCGGGGCTGACAAAGACCATGGCGCCGCGCACGGAGGACACCATCAAGCGCTATCCGCTGCCCGAGGTGACAAGCGATGTGCGCGATTACTACAAGAACATCCGGCGCGCGGTGCGCGGCGAAGTGAAGCAGCTGGTGACGCATCCGGAGATGATGCGCGTGATGAAGCTGATGGAGGCATTGCAGAAATCGGCGGATGCAAACGAGGTTGTGCACGCGCGGATCTGACGGGGTTTTACAAAACGCGGCGCGCATGGGGCAAAATCCCACGCGCGCCGCTTTTCTATATAAAAAAACACCCCGGTAGCGCGCTTGTCAGCAGCTTACCGGGGGTTTGCCGATGCCGAAATTATTTCGACTCCTTGGCTTTATCGCACAACGCGGCGAACGCGGGCGCATCGGATATCGCAAGCTCTGCGAGCATTTTGCGGTTGATATCGACGCCGGCGATCTTCAGCCCGTTGATGAGCCGGGAGTAGGAGAGCCCGTTGATGCGCGCCGCGGCGTTGATGCGGGCGATCCAAAGGCTGCGGAAATCGCGCTTTTTCAGCTTGCGACCGACGTATGCGTATGCGAGCGAACGGCGAACCTGTTCGCTGGCGGCACGATACTGCTTGCTCATCGCGCCGAAATAGCCCTTCGAGAGCTTCATTACCTTGCGGCGCTTTTTCTGTGCGTTTACTGCGCGCTTGACTCTTGCCATGGTGGGTTCGCCTCCTTACTTATACGGAATGAGTTTTTTCATGGTTGCGCCTTCCGTCTTGGTCAGGTAGGCGGCTTTGCGCAGATTGCGCGTGCGCTTCGTGGGTTTCTTCGTCAGGATGTGGCGCTTGTATGCCTGCGCGTGCTTCACCTTGCCGGACTTTGTCACCTTGAAGCGTTTCGCGGCGCCCTTGTGGGTCTTCTGCTTGGGCATTTGGGGTTCCTCCTTTCGCGATTGCGCGGCCTTTACTTTTCCTCGCGCGGGGCTACGATCATCGACATATTGCGCCCCTCGATCAGCGGGCGGCGCTCGACAATGCCGTACTCCTTGATCTTCTCGGCGAATTCCTGCATCACCTTCAGACCGATTTCGGAATGGGCGATCTGCCTGCCGCGGAAGCGGATGGAGACCTTGATCTTGTCGCCTTCCTGGAGGAATTTCACTGCGTTGCGGAATTTAACATCGACATCATGGTCTTCGATCGTCGCGGATAGGCGCACTTCCTTGATGGTTATGACCTTCTGATTCTTGCGGATTTCGCGTTCTTTCTTTGACTGCTCGAACTTGTACCTGCCGTAGTCCATCAGCTTACAGACAGGCGGACGCGCGGACGGGGCAATCTTGACCAGGTCAAGCTGCCTTTCCTCAGCCAGTTCGAGCGCTTGTCTTGTGGGCATAATGCCCAACTGAGCGCCATTCTGATCCACCAAACGCACCTCGCGATCGCGGATCTCCTCATTAATCATCAGATCGTTAATGCGGACACACCTCCCAATTCATTCACCCGAAATCAAAAAAAGAGCGGCGCAGCGCGCCACATCAATAAAACATGCCCATGTTTTATGTTGCTGAACCGCCGTTGGCGCGAGCCACGGGGTGAGAAGTGGACGCTTCTGCTTCAAATACTATGATAACACATATTGGGCGATCGTGCAAGTTAAATCTCGCAATACGCGATCGTCTGCGTGCCGAGCCACAGCGCGCCGTCCGAATGGATCGCCTCGATGATGCGGTTTTGAAGCGCTTGCGGGACAATCGGCAGGTTCGCAACCTCGGACAACGGCGCCCAGACGGTCGCCTCCTGCTGGTAATCCATCTCGGCGACGGCGGCGGGCGTTTGATCCAACAGCTCCGCGATGAATATATGGTAGATGATGTGGCAATATTCCGGCTCGCGCGCGCGCACCGCGCTGCCCTCGTAGATATTTTCGGCGATTGCGGCAAGGCGCACGACGCGGATGCGGTACCCCGTCTCCTCGTACACCTCGCGCGCCACGGCGTCCTCCATGGGCTCGTACATTTGCTGCCCGCCGCCCGGCAGGTCGTAGTAGATGCTGCCGCTCGGCCAGCGGCATTGGTTGAGTAGGATTTGATCGCCGCGGATGATCATCGCCTTTGCCGAACATCGGATTGCCATATGCACCCCTTTCGATTCACAGCCGCATCGCGTAACGCAATTCGACCGCATGGGACGCGCCGTCCGCAGCCATGAGCGCAATCTCCTGCGCCTCCCCGGTATGGGCAAAACCGCAGGTTTCGTAAAAATGGATGGCGCGGGCGTTGCCCTGAAGCACCCACAGCTCCGCGCGCTTGTACCCCGCTTCGCGCGCCGCGGCGCGCGCGTGATCCATCAGATAGCGCCCCGCGCCCTGCCCCCACTCGGATGCGCGCAGGTAGATCGCCTCGATCTCGACCACACCTTCGCGCGCGGGGCGCATGCCCGCCATGCCGCAGACCGCGCCGCCCTTTTCCATCACCAGCGTGATATGCCCGGGGCGTTCGATGTTGGCTTCCACAACCTTTCGCCTTCTTGCGACATCCGTCTGCCGCGCGAGCGCCTCCTCCGAGAGAAGCCCCGCATACGCCTCGCCCCAGGTATATGCGAGTACCTCGGCGACCGCGCCCGCGTCCGCAAAACCCGCGCGCCGGACGCGATATGCCGGCGGGGTTTCGGTCATCAAGCTCCAGCGCACGCCGAAGCGGTCGATGAGCGTCGCCATGCAAGCGCTGTAGGTCGTGATGCACATGGGGTGGACGATCTGCGCGCCCTCCCGCAGCGCGCGGTAGGCGCTTTGCACCTCCGCCGGGGTGTCGAAGGTCAAAAGCGCGCCGAGCGTCTGCCCCGCATCGGGGGCGCGGGATTGAAGCGAATCGGAAAACATCGCGCGCAGCCCGCAGATGCGCATCTCGGCGTGGTAGACGCGGTCGCGCAGTCCTTCGGGCACGCGCGCCTGATCGGCGGGGTTCGCGTCCGAATAACGCACGATCACATCCGGCGCGGCATCGAACGCATGCGCGTAGAGCGCGAGCGCATCCGCGCATTGCCCATGGAAGTTAAAATTTAGCGAAACGCCCATCGGCGCACCCCCCTGATCATCTCTTGTTGATCAGCCGCACGATGCCGGTGACAAGAAACACGATGCCGGAGAAGATAAAAATCGCCGCCTGCAGCGCGTTCCACGGGATGCCCGCCAGCGCGTAGCCCACGCCGCCGAACATGAAATCCACCGCGAAATAACCGCCCACGAGCGCGCAGCTCGCGACAATCAGCGAGAGAACGGCGCGCAGCCCGATGTTGCCGCGCGCGAGCCCGTAGCCCGCGATGAGCCCCATCAGCCCCTTGACGACAAAGGTATAGGGCGCGTATTGCATGTAACCGCTGAGCGCGTCCGCGAGCGCCGAGCCGAGCGCGGCGGGGATGGCGGCGTAGGGTCCGAGCATCACACAGGCGAGTGCGATCGCACCGTCGCCGGGGTGGTAGTAGCCGCCTGCGCCGGGGATCGTGATCTTCACATAGGCGGTGAGCGCGGCGATCAGCGCGGTTAACAGTCCGCCGTAGGTGAGGCGGCGAATCCGAGAAGCATCCACAGACATCCCTCCAAATAATCGATGAGATCGGATGCTGTCATCATATCACGCGAATATGAAATATCGTGCGCATCACGCGATCATAAGTAAATTTTACGGGATTTGGGCATGCAAACGCCGCCCGATACAGGATCGAGGCGGCGATTGGTGGGTCAGCGAGCGCCCTTGGCGATCTCCCGAAGGATCGCGTTGACGATGCACGCGGTCGCGGCGGTGCCGCCCTTTTTCCCGCGGGCGATGATGGTCGCCATGTCGCTGTCGAGCAGCCGCTCTTTGAGCTGCACCGCGCTTGCAAAGCCGGTGGGCGCGGCGAGCACGCACACATCGCTCATCGGCTCGTGCTGGCGGCGAATGAGGATGCGCTGGATTGCCGCGGGCGCAGAGCCGATCACCATGAGTTTCGGTCCGGTCACAGCCAAACCGTAGTCCACGGCGATTTCAGCGCGGGTCACCCTGCGCTGCTCCGCGACGGAAATCACGCGCGGATCGTCGATGAAGCAGAGCACGCGCGCCCCCTTGTTGCCGAGCAGGCTTGCGTCGATCTCGTTCATGACGATGGTGGTATCGGTGATAATCGAACCGCCCATATCGATCAGCCTTTTTACATGGGTGAGCGCGGTCGGGCTAAAAAAGATGCTCTGCGAAAGCGCGGCATCACCCGTTTCACTCTCAACCGCTGCCAAGATATTGGACATTTCCTGATTTAGATACGGTATGCCGATTGCATGACGGCTGCCGTCGGTTCTGGGACTCCTGATCAAAACGAACACTCCGTTCCCGGCGCAAACGCCTCATAAACTATTCATAAACAATATAACGTTTTAAATGTTAAGAATCAAGCCAGTTTACTGCTTATTAACAACTTGTTAAATATCTTTACATATACGGCGCAATTGGGTTTTTATACATCACATGGGGATCGGGCGCGGTCGCCGGCTGAAAACCGGCGACCGCGGTATATCAATGGACAGGCTGCGCGACAAGCGGCGCGGCGTGCGTAACGTTGATCTCGCCGCCCACCGCATCGACGTAGATGACATTGCCGTCCGGCACATCCTCCGCGATGAGCAGTCGCGCAATCGGCGTTTCGATGGCGCGCCGGATGTAGCGCTTGAGCGGGCGCGCGCCGTAGACGGGATCGTAGCCATTTTCAACGATGTGCGCGCGCGCGGCGTCGGTCAACTCGACGCGCAGATGGCGATCCGCCAATCGCTCCGAGAGCTCGCGCAGGGTCAGTTTCATGATCTTGCCGATCTGGTCGCGAGTGAGCGGCGTGTAAAACACCAGCTCGTCGAGCCGATTGAGAAACTCCGGACGGAACTGGGCGCGCAGCAGCTGATCAACCTGCGCGCGCGCGTCGGCGTTGAGTTTGCCCTCGGAATCGATGCCCTCGAGGATGATGCTCGAGCCGAGGTTCGAGGTGAGGATGATGATCGTATTCTTAAAATCGACCGTCCTGCCCTGCGAGTCGGTGATCCTGCCGTCGTCGAGCACCTGAAGCAGTATATTGAACACATCGGGGTGCGCCTTCTCCACCTCGTCAAAAAGCACCACAGAATAGGGCTTTCTGCGCACGGCTTCGGTCAGCTGCCCGCCCTCCTCGTAGCCGACGTAGCCGGGCGGCGCGCCGACGAGCCGGGAGACGGAGAATTTTTCCATATACTCGGTCATGTCGATGCGCACCATGTTGTGCTCGTCGTCAAACAGCGCCTGCGCGAGCGTACGAGCGAGCTCGGTTTTGCCGACGCCGGTGGGCCCCAAGAACAGGAACGAGCCGATCGGGCGGTTCGGGCTGGAGATGCCCGCGCGGGAGCGCAGGATCGCCTCGGCGACCTTGGAGACCGCCTCGTCCTGCCCGACGACGCGCTCGTGGAGGATGTCCTCGAGCCGGAGCAGCTTCTCGCGCTCGCCCTCGAGGAGTTTTGTGACCGGAACGCCCGTCCAGCGGGAGACGATCTTCGCAATCTCATCGTCCGTCACGCGGTCGCGCAGCAGATGATCGCCCGACGCGGCGCGCTCAGCGCGCGCTTCCTCCTCCGCAAGCTGCTTTTGAAGCGCGGGCAGCTCGCCGTATTGCAATTGCGCGGCGCGGTCGAGGTCGTACTCGCGCTGAGAGGTTTCGATCTCAGCGTTCACCTGCTCGATCTGCTCGCGCAATTTGCGCACCTTGACGATCCCCTGCTTCTCCTTCTCCCATTTCTCCTTCATCTCGGCAAAGGTCTCGCGCAGCGCGGCGAGCTCGCCCTGCACCTGCTCGAGCTGGCGGCGGGAGAAGGCATTGTTCTCGTTGGCGAGCGCAGCTTCCTCTATCTCCTTTTGCATGATCTCGCGGGAGATTTCGTCCATCTCCTGGGGCATGGAATCGATCTCGGTGCGGATCACCGCGCACGCCTCGTCAACGAGGTCGATCGCCTTGTCGGGCAGGAAGCGGTCGGTGATGTAGCGGTCGGAGAGCCGGGCGGCGGCGAGCAGCGCTTGATCGGCGATCTTCACGCCGTGGAACACCTCGTAGCGCTCCTTTAGCCCGCGCAGTATGGAGATGGTGTCCTCGACCGTGGGCTCATCGACGACAACGGGCTGGAAGCGGCGCTCGAGCGCGGCATCCTTTTCGATATAGTTGCGGTATTCGTCGAGCGTGGTCGCGCCGATGCAATGCAATTCGCCGCGCGCGAGCATGGGCTTTAGGATGTTGCCCGCGTCCATCGCGCCCTCCGCCTTGCCCGCGCCGACGATAGTGTGGAGTTCGTCGATGAATAGTATAATCTTGCCCTCGGATTTTTTGATCTCCGCGAGCACCGCCTTCAGCCGCTCCTCGAACTCGCCGCGGAATTTCGCGCCCGCGATGAGCGAGCCCATGTCGAGGGAGAACAGCTGGCGATCCTTGAGCGTCGAGGGAACGTCTCCGCGCACGATCCGCTGCGCGAGCCCCTCGGCGATGGCGGTTTTGCCGACGCCGGGCTCGCCAATAAGCACGGGGTTGTTCTTCGTTTTGCGCGAAAGGATGCGCACGACATCGCGGATTTCGGCATCGCGCCCGATCACGGGGTCGAGCTGCTGGCGCTTCGCGTACTCGGTCAGATCCGTGCCGTATTTGAGGAGCGCGTCATAGGTGTCCTCGGGCGAATCGCTCGTCACGCGGGTGTTGCCGCGCATTTTTTGGAGCTGCGCAAGAAAGCCTTCGCGCGTGATGTGAAAATTCGCGAAAATGCGCTTAAGCGCGCTGTTGGGCTTTTCGATGAGCGCGAGTAGGATGTGTTCGACGGATACGAACTCGTCCTTCATCGCCTCCGCCTGCGCTTCCGCTTCGAGCATCGCCGCGTCTACGGATTGTGAGATGTACACCTTGTTCGCCTCGCGCCCGGGTCCTGTCACGCGCGGGATGCGCGCGATTTCGCGCTCGCACGCGTCGATGAATTTGCGCGTATCGACGCCCATGCGGTCAATCAGTTGCCCGCCGAGCCCGCCTTCCTGTTCCGCGATGGCCATGATGAGGTGCTGCTGGTCGATCTGCATGTTGCCAAAGCGAACGACGAGCTCCTGCGCGTCGCGCACGGCCTCCATTGATTTTTGCGTATATTTTTCTGCGTTCATACAATCCCTCCTGAACGTCTTTTGACCTTCTTTGACCATTATAGCGGCGCGGGGTTCGGATGTCAAGGGAGAAACGAGAAAAGAGCGCGAAATTCAAAAAACAATAGAAAGACCGCGCGCCCGTCATTTCCCGGAAGCGCGGCGAAACTTTCGTTGATCAAATCAAATTCTTAATCATGTTAATATACTGCATTAATACAGATATTACTACATTGACAATATATCGACCAATTGTTATCCTGTTTTTAACCTGAGCCGGATGTGATCCGGCGCAGACATGCACGGCAAAGACAGTAGGAGGTAGGAAAGATGAAGAAGCTCTCGGTTCTGTTGTGTCTTATGCTTTCCCTGAGCATGATCTCGCTGCCCGCGCTCGCCGAACCCGCGGCATACGGGCAAGCGCCCATGCTCGAAGCGCGCGTGGAAGCGGGCGAACTGCCGCCTGTAGAGGAACGGCTGCCCGACAATCCGAAGTTCTCCGACGAAATCCTTGACGAATACCTTGATTTTGAGATCGGCAACTACGGCGGCACGCTGCGCCTTGTGACCCAGGTCGTCAACTGGGACGCGGACGGCTTTGTCATGTGCAACGAGGCGCTTTTGACCATGCGCTCTGCCAACAGCGACGAGATTACCCCGAATATTGTCGAGGGCTACGAGGTCAACGACAGCTTCACGGAGTTCACCTTCACTTTGCGCAAGGGGCTTAAATGGTCCGACGGCGTGCCGGTGACCATGGAGGACTATCTGTTCGGGTTTCAAGATTTTGTGCTCAATGAGGAATTGACGCCGGTCGTCGGCGCGCACCTGCGCTCCGGCGGCGTGTCCACGGGTGAGCCGCTTCGCATGGAGGTCATCGACGATTGGACATTCAAGCTCATCTCCGAGGATCCCTACGGCGGTCTGGCGGTGCATTTCTCCATCGCCGGTTGGAAGGGATACACCGACATCCTCAAGCCCGCGCACTTCCTCAAGCGCTTCCATAAGGACTACGCGGTCGAGTACCACGGCTCTGAGGAGAGCTACTGGGCATTCATGGAGCCGTATGCAAAGGTCATGGGTTATGACGATCCGCAGGAAGAGGGCATCTGGGTGAACGTATTCAACCAGGCGGATTGCACGAACTGGGAATGCACAGATCCCAACGATGTGCTCACCAGCGTTTTCTTCGCGGACGCGGGCGAGACGCAGAACATCCCCGGTCTGTACGCGTGGATCCTCAAAAGCGCGGACGGGGGCATCATGACGTTCGAGAGAAACCCCTATTACCATAAGGTAGACCCCGCAGGGAATCAGCTGCCCTATATCGATTTTCTCACCTCCACGCTTGTTGAGAACATGGAGATGGTGCAGCTCAAGTACATGACGGGCGAGGCGGACTTTGGGCGCGAATCAGCGACCATCGACAACATCTCCCTCTACAAGGAAAATGAGCAGGACGCGCACATCACCGCGTATGTGACGCCCCAGCACAACAACTCCTGCCTGCTCTCCATCAACGTAAACTTCGGTCTGGATACGCAGGGCAACATAAAGGACGACGACACCAGCCGCGCATGGCAGGAAGTCGCCACCGACGTGCGCTTCCGCCGCGCGCTGATGGT
>JBMNUA010000096.1:0-8846 GCA_050945995.1 Christensenellales bacterium | reverse complement strand
AGCCCCTTCATGCATCCCCGAGGAGGAAACGAGGTTTGTCGATTATAGTCTAAGGGGCGGATTATCCGCCCCTCATTTATTGATATCGGTTATGATTAGAACGTCGTTTGATCCGGATCGGAGGAGTAGCCGCAGCAGCCCTTGAGGTTTGCGATCATCTCGACATCGTCGTCGGACAGCTCGAAATCAAACACATCCAAATTCTCGCGGATGCGCGCGGGTGTCACGGACTTGGGCAGCGGCAGGTAGCCGCGCTCCAGACTCCAGCGGATGCAGATTTGTGCGATGGATCGCCCGTACTTCTCGGCGAGCGCCTTCATCTCCGGCACATCGAAGATTTGCCCCAGCCCCAGCGGGCTGTACGCCTCGAGCAGTATGCCCTTTGCGCGGCAGTAATCGACGACCTCGTCCTGGGTATCGCCCGGGCAGAGGCGGATTTGGTTGACCATCGGCGCGATGGTCTGCGTCTTTTCCAACTCCTGCAGATGGTGCACGCGGAAGTTGCTCACGCCGATGGCGCGGATGCGCCCGGCGCGGTAGAACTCCTCAAACGCCTTCCAAGTGCCGGCGTTCGCCTCCTGCCAATGGTCGCGGTATTTCGCGGGGTTGGGCCAATGGATGAGATAGAGGTCGAGGTAGTCCATGCCGAGGTTCTCCATCGTCTGCTCGAACGCGGCAACCGTGTTCTCATACCCGTGCATGGGGTTTTGCAGTTTGCTCGTCACAAAAATTTCGGCGCGGGGGATGCCGCTTTCCCGCACGGCGATGCCCACGCTTTTCTCGTTGCCGTATGCCGCGGCGGTGTCGATGTGGCGGTAGCCGGCTTTGAGCGCTTCGGCGACCGCGCCCTCGGCGGTCTCTCCGTTTTCCACCTGCCATGTGCCGAAGCCGACGCTCGGGATGCGCACCTTGTTGGAAAGCTCGTAGTGTTGTTTGACCGTTGCCATAAAAATCCCTCCATTCGTAGGGTTTCCGGGGGACATGCCCCCAGTTTTCCCCATTTTACCACGGATGTGATGGGTTGTCAAAAAACGCGGCGCGCGCTTGAAATCGGCGGTGCATGGGACTATAATGAAGGTATCCCTTGAAAAGGAGACGCGGCATGAAGGACAATTACGAAAGCCCACTGGGTCAACGGTATGCTTCCCGGCAGATGCGCCGTATTTTTTCGCCCGATTTTAAGTTCTCGACGTGGCGAAAATTGTGGATCGCGCTGGCGGAGGCGCAGCAGGCGCTTGGGCTTGCGATCACCGACGAGCAGATCGCGCAGATGCGCGCGCACGTCTCGGACATCGACTACGCGCGCGTCGCGGACTACGAGGAGAAATTGCGCCACGATGTGATGGCGCATTTGCACGCGTATGGCGACCTCTGCCCGGCGGCAAAGCCGATCATCCACTTGGGCGCGACCTCCTGCTATGTGTGCGACAACACGGATGTGATCCAGATGCGCGAGGGGCTGTTGCATGTCAAGCGGCTGCTCGTCACCGCGATTGCGGCCTTGGGCGATTTTGCGGGCGCGCATGCGGACACCGCGACGCTCGCCTACACGCATTTTCAGGCGGCGCAGCCCACGACCTTGGGCAAGCGCGCGACCTTGTGGGCGCAGGATTTTTTGATGGATTTGGATCGGCTCGATTTCGAGCTTTCCAACCTCAAGCTGCTCGGCTGCAAGGGCACGACGGGCACGGGCGCGAGCTTTCTTTCGCTGTTTGAGGGCGATCGCCGGAAGGTGGAGGAATTGGAGCGCATGATCGCGCGCAAGGCGGGGTTCTCCGGCTGCGTGCACGTCTCCGGGCAGACGTATTCGCGCAAGGTCGATTCGTTTATCGTCAATGTGCTCTCGGGCATCGCGCAGTCGGCGTCGAAGATGGCGACGGACTTGCGGCTGTTGTCGCACTTAAAGGAATTTGACGAACCGTTTGAGGCGGGGCAGGTCGGCTCGTCCGCGATGGCGTACAAGCGAAACCCCATGCGCGCCGAGCGGATCACCGCGCTTGCGCGCTATGTGATTGCGGACGCGCAGAACCCCGCGATCACCGCGGCGACGCAGTGGCTCGAGCGCACGCTCGACGATTCTGCGAACCGCCGCATCGCCATCCCCGAGGCGTTCCTCGCGTGCGATGCGATACTGACGCTCGCCATCAACATCATCACCGGCTGCCGCGTGTACCCGGCGGTGATGCGCAAACACCTGATGGAGGAGTTGCCCTTTCTCGCGACGGAGAACATCCTCATGCGCGCGGTCGCGCGCGGCGGGGACAGGCAGGAATTGCACGAGGCGATTCGCCTGCACTCCCTGGAGGCGACCAAGCGCGTGAAGCTCGAGGGCGGGGAGAACGATTTGATCGCGCGGCTGAAGGGCGACGCGCGGTTTCAGTTGGACGACGCGGCGATAGCGGAGCTATTGGACGTGCGCGCGTTTGTGGGGCTCGCGCCCGAGCAGACGCGGACGTTTTTAGAGGAGCAGATCGCACCCGTGCTCGAGGCGAACCGGGATTTCATCGGTGCGGACGCGCAGGTGCATGTATAAACAGATGCCGCATGCAGGATTGCGGGATGATGGGTGGGTGAAATGGCGGACATCAACGTAAATGCGGTCACCAAGTCGTTTCAGCAGGATCGCGTGGTGCTCGACGCGGTGAGCTTTCAGGTGGATCGCGGCGAGCGCGTGGGGCTGCTGGGCGCAAACGGCGCGGGGAAGACGACGCTGCTTAAAATCATCACGGGCGAGATCGCGCCCGACAGCGGCTCGGCGGGCGTCGCGAAGGGATTGCGGCTGGGCTATGTGGCGCAGCTTGGCGATTATGCGCCGGATGCGCGCTGCGAGGATGTGCTGCGCGCGGCGTTTGCGCGCGCGATCGAGCTGGGCGAGCGCATCGCGAAGCTTCAGGCGGACATGACGGTGGGCGACGCCGCGCGCTACACGCGGCTGACGGACGAGTTTCTTGCGCTGGGCGGCTACGAGTGGGAGACGGAGCTGAACAAGGTCGCCAACGGGCTGGGGATCGACCGGGAGATGCGCGAGCGGCGCTTTCTCGACCTTTCGGGCGGCGAGCGCACGCGCGTGAACCTCGCGCGGCTGATCCTTGAGCGCACGGATGTGTTGATCCTCGACGAGCCGACGAACCATCTGGACACCGGCGCGCTGGAGTGGCTCGAGGAGTACCTCGTGCGCGGATCGGGAACGGTGCTCGTCGTTTCGCACGACCGATATTTTTTGGATGCGGTGGTCACGCGCATCATCGAGATCGAGCGCGGCAAACCTCAGTTCTACGGCGGCAACTACACCTTCTACGCGCAGGAGAAGGAGATTCGCTACCGCCAGCAGATGATGCGCTATCAGCGCGAGCAGTCGAAGATCAAGCAATTGGAGTTTCAAATCCAGCGGCTCAAGGCGTGGGGCAGCGTGTACGACAACCCCGCGCTACACAAGCGCGCCGCGGCGATGGAAAAGCGCGTGGTGCGCACGCGCCAGACCGACCGCCCGCTGAAAAGCGCGCGCATGGACGCGGGGTTTGCGTCCGACGCGTTTCGCGCCGACCGCGTGCTCTGGGCGGCGGGGCTGTCCAAGGCATACGGCGAAAAACAGCTGTTTCAGGATGTGGATTGCGAGATGCGCGGCGGCGGCGAGCGGATTGCGCTGGTCGGGCCAAACGGTTCGGGGAAGACGACGTTTCTCAAGATATTGATGGGACTTGAGCCGCCGGACGCGGGCGAGGCGCGGTTCGGGCCTTCGGCGAAGTGGGCGTATCTGCCGCAGGTGGTGGAATTTGAGCACCCCGAGCGCACGCTCTACGACACGCTATTGTACGATGGTGACTGCGAGCCGCAGGAGGCGCGCGATCGGCTGGGCGCGTTCCAGTTTCGCGGCGAGGATCAGTTCAAGACGGTCTCGCAGCTCTCCGGCGGCGAGCGCGCGCGGCTGCGCATGTGCCTGATCATGATGTCGCGGGCGAACCTGTTGATCTTGGACGAGCCGACGAACCACTTGGACCTTGCCTCGCGCGAGTGGATCGAGGAGGCGGTGGCGGCATTCGCGGGCGCGCTATTGTTTGTCTCGCACGACCGATACTTCATCCGCAGGTTCGCAACGCGCATTTGGGAGATCGAAGACGGGGTTTTCCGCGATTATCCCTGCGATTATGTGCGCTATCGGCGGCAGAAGGCGCTTGCAAACGCCGCGCCCGCGCCGGAGGCGGTAAAACCGCCCGCGCAGAAGCCGCCCGCGCGCGACCCGAAGGCGGGGCGGCAGTTGGGCGCGCTCGAGCGCGACATTGAGCGCGCGGAGCGGCAGCTGGCGGAATTCGACGCGCGGATCGACGCCTGCGCGAGCGATTATATACAAATCAATGAAATACTTGCCGAAAAGACCGCGCACGAGGAGACGCTCGCGCGCATGTACGCGCAATGGGAGCTGGCGGCTTCGGCGCTGGAGGGAGAACAGGAATGAAGGAATATACCATCGCGGTTGCGGGGACGGGCTATGTGGGGCTTGCGAACGCGATATTGCTCGCGCAGAAGAATCGTGTGATCGCCTATGATATATTGCCCGAGAAGGTGGCGATGATCAACGCGCGCAAATCGCCGATTGTCGATCAGGAAATCGAGGCGTATTTGGAAACGCGCGATTTAGATTTGGCGGCGACGGACGATTGGCGCGCGGCGTTTCGGGACGCGGATTTTGTAGTGATCGCAACACCCACGAACTACGACCCGAAGTGCAATTACTTTGACACCTCCTCGGTCGAGGATGTGATTCAAAAGGTGATCGACGAAAACCCCGACGCGGTGATCATCATCAAATCCACGGTGCCGGTGGGCTTTACCGAGTCCGCGCGCGAGAAATACTGCTGCGACAACATCCTCTTCTCGCCGGAATTTCTGCGCGAGGGCAGCGCGCTGTATGATAATTTGCACCCCTCGCGCATCATCATGGGCGTGCCGGTGAAAAACGCGCGGCTTTTGAAGGCGGCGGAGACGTTTGTTCAGCTATTGCGCGAGGGCGCGATCAAGGAGGACATCGAAACGCGGCTGATGAACCCGACCGAGGCGGAGGCGGTGAAGCTGTTTGCGAACTCCTACCTTGCGCTGCGCGTGAGCTTTTTCAACGAGCTGGATTCCTACGCCGAGGCGCGCGGGTTGAACACCCGCTCGATCATCGAGGGCGTGAGCCTCGACCCGCGCATCGGCGCGCACTACAACAACCCCTCCTTCGGCTACGGCGGCTACTGCCTGCCCAAGGACACCAAGCAGCTGCTCGCCAATTACAAGGATGTGCCCAACAACATCATCGGCGCGATCGTCTCGGCGAACGCCACGCGCAAGGATTTCATCGCCGACCGGATCATCGAAAAGCAGCCCAAGGTGGTGGGCGTGTACCGGCTGACGATGAAGGCGGGTTCGGACAACTTCCGCGATTCGAGCATCCAAGGGGTGATGAAGCGCATCAAGGCGAAGGGGATCGAGGTTGTGGTGTACGAACCGACGCTGAAGGATGCGCATTTTTTCAACAGCCGCGTGATCCGCGATTTGGATGCGTTCAAAGAGATGAGCGATGTGGTGCTTGCGAACCGATATTCCGAGGAGATCGCGGATGTACTGGACAAGGTGTACACGCGCGATCTGTATTTTCGGGATTGACGGGCATGGGAGGGCGACGGATGAAGATTGTGGTGTTGGACGGATATACCGTAAACCCCGGCGATTTGAGCTGGGACGCGCTTTCGGCGCTGGGCGATTTCACGGTCTATGACCGAACGCCCGTGGACGATAGCGCCGAGATCGTGCGGCGCATCGGTGATGCGCAGATCATCTTTACGAACAAAACGCCGATCGACCGCGCGATATTGGAGCAATGCCCGCTGATTCGCTACGTCGGCGTGCTGGCGACGGGCTACAATGTGGTGGATATCGATGCGGCGCGCAAACACGGCGTGGTGGTCACGAACGTGCCCGCGTATGGCACGGCGGCGGTCGCGCAGTTTGCGATTGCGCTGCTGCTCGAAATCTGCCACGGGGTGCGCCGCCACAGCGACGCGGTGCATGCGGGGCGGTGGACGAGCGCGCCGGACTTCTGCTTCTGGGACAGTCCGCAGATCGAACTTGCGGGCAAGACGATGGGCATCATCGGCTTTGGGCGCATCGGGCAGGCGACCGGGCGGATCGCGGGCGCGCTGGGCATGCGTGTGATCGCCTACAATGCCGGGCGCGAGAGCGAGGCGGGGCGCGCCGTCGGCAGCTATGTAACGCTGGAGGAGCTGCTCGCGCAGTCGGATGTGATCTCGCTTCATTGCCCGCTCACGCCCGAGACGCAGGGCATCATCAACCAAACGAGCATATCGCACATGAAGGATGGCGTGATTTTAATCAACAACGGGCGTGGACCGCTGATCGTCGAGGACGACCTCGCGGCGGCGCTCAAAAGCGGCAAGGTGTACGCCGCGGGGTTGGATGTGGTCTCCGTCGAACCGATCCGCGCGGACAACCCGCTCTTGGGCGCGCCGAACTGCGTCATCACGCCGCACATCAGCTGGGCTTCGCGCGCCGCGCGCGGGCGGCTGATCGGCATCGCGGTCGATAACCTGCGCGCGTTTTTGCGCGGGGAGACGATCAACGCGGTGAATGGGTGATGGGTTGCGTGGGCGGATTTTGTATTTGCATACCGTGTAAAGGAAAACCCCTTGATTTATCAATGAAATCAAGGGGTTTTGTGGAGCTGCTGACCGGAGTTGAACCGGTGACCTCATCCTTACCAAGGATGCGCTCTACCGACTGAGCTACAGCAGCGCGTTTCCTGACGCGAGTTTCATCATACTATAAATGCGGTGCAATGTCAAGATCACTGCGCGGACTTTTTTATTTTAATCTGTGCGGCGCGCGCCCTTCACCGATACAACAATCTTCGCAAACGATCCATGCGACCGCGCGCCGCTCGCCGAATGGTGATGCGAGGCGCGCGATTGATGCGGGCATGATGTAACCTGCCATGCAAGGCGGGTCTTTCTGGCATCGGATTGCAAACCGACGTTTTCATCCGCATCCCATAGGAACAGCGCCGCGCTACGCGCGCGCGAACTGCGTATCATGCTCTGAAAACACCCGGGCATATGGTTACACCGACGCCGGACATGCGCGCCCAACCTGCGGGCGCTCCCTCGGTTCTTCGGCATATGTAACCATATATTCTATTGACTGGCGTATGCGAATATGCTATCATTTGATCAGTCTTTGCTCATGCCGGACGCATTCCGGATCGAATCGAATCGACAAGCCCATCAATACGCATGTTCGTTATTTGAGGTAACTATGAAATGTCTTCGGCTCACGGTATTCATCGCCTTTGTATTGACGCTCGCGCTCTTTGTCGTATACGAGGATTACCTATCCCGTCACGCGGACGACACCATCCCCACCATCGTCTTTGACACGGACGCGCTCGCGCTGCCGGTCACATCGACCGAGGCGGACTTGCTGTCCGGCGTCTACGCCTACGACGAGAAGGACGGCGATCTGACGGACCACGTGATCGTCGAGCGCGTCTCCAATTTTACAGAAACGGGCGTCGCCAGCGTGACATACGCGGTGGTGGACGACGATCTGCATGTCGTCAAGGCGCGACGTGCGCTTCATTATACGGATTATCGCGCGCCGCGGTTCAGCTTCCACACGGACATGCGCTTTGAAGCGGGCGCAAAATTCAACCTCCTCGACATCATCGGCGCGGACGATCTGATCGACGGCGACATCTCCGCGAAGGTCAAGCTCATCTCCTCCGAGCTCAACGCGAGCGTGCCCGGCGTGTACAAATGCCAGGCGCAGGTGACAAGCAGCATGGGGGACGTGAGCTACCTCGAATTCAATGTAACCATCTACGAGGCGCATCCGCAGCCGATCCGAATCGAGCTGTCGGAGTACCTCGTATATTTGAATGCGGGCGACGCGTTCGACCCCGCGTCCTACTATCGGGGCGATCAATCGCCGCGCATCGTTTCCGGCGTGAACACGGATGAGCCGGGTCAGTACAAGGTCTACTACCATTTAGACACCCCGGAGGGCGCGACCGGCGTCGCCGAACTCTTCGTGATTGTTGAGGAATGATATGATACATGAAATTCGTCTGTCCGATATCAGCCCCTACTGCGTGATTCGGGACTTGGTCAAAAACCTGTGGGTGATCCTGCTCGTCACGGCAATCGCCATGATGGGCGCGACGATGGTTCGCCAATATACGCACGAGGATCGCTACGTCGCGTCCGTGACCTACTACGTTTCGATGCGCGACAGCACGAACTCCGTATATTCCAACCTCAAAAACGCGAACCGGGTGGCGATCGCGCTCACCGACGTGTTCGGCGGCGACATCATGCGCCGCATGATCGCCGAGGAGGCGGGGCGCGACTTATCGGACGTGGGCGTTTCGGCGTATGTGCCGATGGGGACGACGAACCTGTTGCGCGTGAACATCACCGCGTGCTGCCCGTATGAGGCGTACCGGGTTGCGCGGGCGTACATGAACCACCAGCACCTCGTGTCCGAATATATCTTCGACAACGCGATGCTCGATGTGCTGCAAGCGCCGGAGGTGCCCGCCTACCCCATCAACCCCGTCGATTACCGGTCGATCCAATTGCGGGCGGGGCTGATCGGCTTTGCGCTCACGACCATGCTCATCGTCGCGCTCACGGTATTGCGCGACAGCGTCATGACCGAGTCCGCCGCGCGCGAGAAGCTCGGCACGCCGCTTGTCGGCACGCTCGCCTATGAGGCGAAGAACAAGACGCTGCGCTCGAAGATGCGCAAGACGAACAAGAGCATCCGCATCGATCAAGTCGGTGTGAGCTTCC
>JBMNUA010000095.1:0-8852 GCA_050945995.1 Christensenellales bacterium | reverse complement strand
CATGTCCACGCCCTCGGTCAGCGCGGCGGCCGCGCCGTCCTCGGCTTCCGCCCCCGCCTGGATCGCGCGCTCGAGGTTGTCGATCACGGGCAGCATCGCCGATGCGACCTCGCGCGTACCGTCCTCATAGCCGTCGGCGCGCGCCGTCTGGTTGCGGCGCTTGAAATTCTGAAAGTCCGCCTGCGCGCGCCGAAGGGAATCGAAATTCTCGTCGCGCTGTTTCACGGCGAGCTCGAGCGCCGCCCGCCATTCGTCGATCGTGCCTTCCGCCTCATCCTCAACCGGGGCGCTCCCGTTGGCGGCGTCCAAATCGCCGGACTCCTCGAGGGGGATCTCCGGATTCAGGATATCGGGGTTCTCGGTGTTGTTGTTCATCATTACACTCCTTATTTTCGTTCCGCAAGCATTTCACTCAGCGCCATGCCCATGTACTTGAGCACCGAAATCGCGCGGTGGTAGTTCATGCGCGTCGGGCCGATGATGCCGAGCGTGCCCGTGGAGCGGTCGCCCGCCTGATAAGTGGCGGTCAATATGGAACAGTCGCTCAGCTCCGGCAGCTCGTTCTCCGGACCGATCCGGATCATAATCTCCATCCCCGTGCCGCTCGTGAGCAGCCGTTTCAGGGTTTCGCCGGATTCGAGTACGTTTAGAAAGCTCTGCGCTTTGCCGACATCGGCGTACTCGGGGTAGCTGAGCAAGTTGAACCCGCCGCCGATCACGACATCCGAGGCGTCGGGCGTCGCCATCTTCTCCTCGATCACCTGCATCGCCTCCGCCAGCAGCCGCCTGTGCTCGCCCATATCGCGGATCAATTCCGCGAAGAGCTGGCGCACCGCCTCGAGCGGTTTGTCGGCAAGCTGCTCGGTCAGCATGCGCGAGAGCTCGTAGAGCATATCGGGCGTGATCGATTCGGGGATGCGGATGGTGGCGTCCTTGATGATGCCCGCGTTTGTGACGATCACTAGCAGCGCCGTCGAATCGGAAACGGGCACCATCTGAAGATTGCGAATCCGCAGGGTGCTGAGTTGGGGTGCGACAATCACCGACGTATACCGCGTCGCATCCGACAGTACGCTTGCCGCGCGTCGGATCAGCGACTCGATCTGGTCGGCGCGCGTGGTCAAATGCGCGCGCATCCTGTCGCGCTCCTCGCCGGAGAGGTAGGCGACCTTCAGAAGCTGATCCACATACAGGCGGTACGCCTTGTAGGAGGGCACGCGCCCGGCGGATGTATGGGGCTGATCGAGATACCCCAGCTCCTCAAGATCGCTCATCTCATTGCGAATCGTCGCCGGGGAGTACCCGACGCCGGATTTGCGGGAGATGGTGCGCGAACCGACCGGCATCGCGGTCGAGATATAGTCGTCGATGATCGCCTGCAATATCATGAACTTTCGCTCATCCATGCGCATGGGATCACCTCGCTTTGCTGTTAGCACTCGCGTGCGTCGAGTGCTAACGCCTGCAATTAATGTACCATCCGTCCCCTATTTTGTCAATAGCGGGCGGGAATAAATAAATGTAAATTTTAGGCGAGCGCGCGTTGTGTAAAATCCTGCGAAATTGCTTGCGCGCCGCCGCCGGTTGTGATATAATCCCTTTCGTGTGATTCATCGGATGCCTGCCCCGCCGGAGGGCTCGCAGTCCGGTAATAAAGAGGTGAAACACTCATGAAGGAGAAAATCCATCCCAATTACGGCAAATCCGTCGTCCGCTGCGTTTGTGGCGAGACATTTGAGACCGGGTCTGTGAAAAAGGAAATGCGCGTGGATATCTGTTCCAAATGCCATCCTTTCTACACCGGGAAGCAGAAGCTGGTGGACGCCGGCGGACGCGTGGATCGCTTCAAGAAGCGCTACGGCATATAGGAAGAAATTGCCGGAGGATCGTCGGATCTTCCGGCGGTTTTTTCGTTCATTTGAGGAATAAAGGCGGTGAAGGCGTGACGGTGCGCGAATGGGAACAAGCCGCGCGCGCGCGGCTTTCAAGTACGCCCGACGCGCGCGCGGAGGCGATTTGGATCATCGAGGAGTGCCTGCGCATCCCCCGCGCCCAACTGCCCCTTTTTGCAAATCGAACGCTCGCGGGCGATGAACTCCGCGCGCTCGAACATGCGCTCTCGCGCCGGATGGCGGGCGAGCCGATCCAATACATCTTCTCCCGCGCGCCCTTCATGGGCTTTGAATTCTTCGTGGACAGGCGCGTGCTCATCCCGCGCATGGACACGGAGGTTTTATGCGACGCCGCGCGCGGGTATATCCAATCAAAGAACCGCGTGCGTGCGCTCGACTTATGCGCGGGCAGCGGCGCGATCGGCATATCGCTCAAGCGGCTCTGCCCGCAGATCGACATGACGCTGTCGGACATCTCGCCAGGCGCGGGCGCGGTGCAAAAAATCAACGCCGCGGGCGAGGACATCGAGATCTTGACGGGTGATCTGTTTGAGCCTGTCATAAATCGAACGTTTGACCTCATCACCTGCAACCCGCCGTATGTGCGCGCGGGCGAGATCGCGGGTTTGCCCCGCGAGGTGCGCGCGGAACCCGTACTCGCGCTCGATGGCGGCGCGGACGGGCTTTCCTTCTACCGCAGGCTCGCGCGCGAATATCGAAAGTATCTCGCGCCAGGCGGGCGGATGTATCTGGAGGTCGGCAGCGATCAGGCGGATGATGTGCGCGCGCTTCTGGGCGGCGGCGACGTGATATGCGACTTACACGGCGTGCAGCGCGTCGTATGGACGGAGGTTTGACATGCAAGGCAGCTACAACGAGCGGGAGCGCATCTCCCGGCAGCTCGAGGCGATCGAGGGCAGGTTCGAGGAGCTCTCCATCCGCATCACGCTGCCGGAGGTCATCAGCGATACCCCGCTGTTTACCCGGCTCATGCGCGAACACAGCGAGCTTTCGGAATTAAACGACCTCGCGGTCGCGTTTCGCGCGCTCGAAGGGCGCATCGCGGAGGCGCGCGAGCTCATCGACGATGCCGACATGGCGCAGATGGCGCGCGAGGAGTTGGACGAACTCGAGCCGGAGCTCGACGCGCTCACGCAGAGGGCGCGCATTGCGCTCGTCCCCAAAGACCCGGACGATTACAAAAACGCGGTGCTCGAGGTGCGCGCCGGCGCGGGCGGCGACGAGGCGGGGCTGTTCGGCGCGCAGCTTCTGCGCATGTACCAGCACTACGCGGCGGCGCAGGGCTGGAAGTTTCAGATCATCGAAGACGGCTCGACGGAGCTGGGCGGCATCAAGGAGAGCGTCGCGCTCATCCAAGGGAAAAACGTGTTCTCGCGCCTGAAATTTGAATCGGGCGTGCACCGCGTGCAGCGCGTGCCGGTGACCGAGTCCGGCGGGCGCATCCACACCTCCACGGCGACCGTGGCGGTGCTGCCCGAAGCGCAGGACGTTGAAGTCGAGATCAACTTAAACGACATCAAAATCGATACCTACCGCGCGTCCGGCGCGGGCGGGCAGCACGTCAACCGCACCGACTCCGCCGTGCGGCTCACGCACCTGCCCACCGGCGTCGTCGTGACCTCGCAGGATCAGCGCTCGCAGATCCAAAACCGCGAGCAGGCGATGCGTGTGCTAAAATCGCGGCTGCACGAGATGGAGCGCGAGCAGCAGGACAGCGCATACTCCGAAAAGCGGCGGCTGCAAGTGGGCACGGGCGACCGCTCCGAGCGCATCCGCACCTACAATTTCCCGCAGGGGCGCGTGACGGATCATCGGATCGGGCTGACGCTATACCGGCTCGATTCGGTGATGGAGGGCGACATTGACGAGTTGATCGACGCGCTCACGCTCGCCGATCTCGAAGCGCGGATCGAGCAGGAGTTGATATGATGCGCTGGCTGACCTACACGGTTCATACAACGACCGAAGCGTCCGATTTGATCGGCAATCTGCTGATCGAGGCGGGCAGCCGCGGGGTGATGATCGAGGATAAAAACGACATCGATCTCAACCAGCGCGTGCCCGGGCAGTGGGACATCATCGACGAGGCGATCGCCGCGCGCATGGGCGAGGATGTGAAGGTCACGGGCTACTACCCCATCGACGAGCGCTTGGGCGACACCGTCGCGCAGATCGAGAGCGAACTCAAACGCATCCGCGCGCTGGGGCTCGATTTCGATCTCGGCACGCTTGAAACAAATCGGCAGGCGATCGACGAGGAGGACTGGGCGCAGTCCTGGAAATCCGCGTTCAAGCCGTTCCGCTTGGGCGAGCGCATGGTCGTAAAACCCGGTTGGGAGACGTATGCGCCGCGCGCGGGCGATAAAATCATCGAGATCGACCCGGGCATGGCGTTTGGCACGGGCACGCATGAGACGACGGGGCTGTGCGTCGAACTGATCGAAGCATATGTCAAACCCGGCATGGATGTCATCGACATCGGAACCGGTACGGGCATCCTCGCGATCGCGGCGGCGCACATGGGCGCGCGCGGCGTGCTCGCGACCGACCTCGACCCCATGGCGGTGAAAATAGCTGCCGAGAACATCGAAATCAACGGGTTCGCGGGCGTGATCCGCACGCGCGCGGGCGATCTGCTCGACGCGGTGGACGAGCAGGCGGACATCGTGACGGCGAACATCATCACCGATGTGATCCTCGCAATCGCCGCCCCCGTGCGCGCGCACATCCGCACGGGCGGCATGTTCATCTGCTCGGGCATCCCCCGCGCGCGCAAGGGCGATGTGCTGCGCGCATTGACCGAAGCGGGCTACCAATCGCTCGACGCGCGCGAGCGCGGCGAATGGATGGCGGTCGCGGGCGTAAAAGCCGAGGACTGATCCGGTTTATCTTATCATAAGGACGACAGGAAGCGATCGATTGCACACATTCTACATTGAGAAAGGCGCGCTCGCCGTCGAGGATGCGCGCCATGCGTTCCGCGTGCTGCGCCTGAAACCCGGCGACGATGTGATCGCGCTCGCGGGCGAAGCGCGCTGGATGGCGCGCATATCGGAGATATCGGAAAAAGGCGGCTCGGTTTCATTGATGCGCGAGTTGCCCTCGAACGAGGCGCGCACGCAGATTACCGTGTATCAGGGGCTGCCGAAGGCGGAAAAACTCGAGCTGCTCGCCCAGAAGCTCACGGAATTGGGCGTATCGCAGCTCGTGCCCGTGCGGATGGCGCGCAGCGTGGCGCGGTTGGAGGGCGCGTCCCGCGTCGAGCGACTCAACCGCATCGCGCGCGAGGCGGTGAAGCAGTGCGGGCGCGCAAAGCCGCTTGTCATACTGCCGCCCGTCGATTGGGAGACGGCGCTTGCCGACATGCGCAGGCAGGAGCTTTTGCTTGCGCCGTGGGAGAGCGCGGAGCGCGTCACCATGCGCGACGCGTACAGCAAACTGCCGTCCGCGCGCGAAATCGGCATACTCATCGGGCCGGAAGGCGGCATGGAAGAGCGCGAGGTGCGCGCCTCGGGCGCGCGGCAGATCACGCTCGGCCCGCGCATCCTGCGCGCGGAGACCGCGGCAATCGCCGCATCCGCGCTCGCCATGGCATATTGGGGAGATTTATGAAGACAGTCGCATTCCACACGCTTGGCTGCAAGGTCAATCAATACGATACGGAGGCGATGCGCGAGGCGTTTCTGCGCGCAGGCTACTTGGACGTGCCCTTTTCGCAGGACGCGGACGTATACCTCGTCAACACCTGCACCGTCACGGGCACGGGCGATCAAAAGTCATTGAAGATGATCCGCCGCGTCGCGCGCGCGCACCCAAATGCGGCAATCGTCGCCGCAGGCTGCCTTGCGCAGCGCGACGCCGAGGCGCTGTTCACAATCGAGAACGTGCGGCTCGTGCTGGGCGTAAAAAGGCGCGCGCAGGTGGTCGATCTGATCGAAACCGCACTTCGCGAGGGGCGGCGCATCAACGCCGTCGGCTCGCTCGAGGACGCGCCGTTTGAGGACATGCGCATCGAGCGGCACGCGGGCAGGACGCGCGCCACCATGAAGATTCAAGAGGGCTGCGACCGAAACTGCGCCTACTGCATCATCCCGCGCGTGCGCGGACCGGTGCGCTCGATGCCGCTTTCCGGCGTGCGGGACGAAGCCGCGCGGCTCGCGGACGCGGGGCACCGCGAAATCGTGCTCGCGGGCATCCACCTCGCCAGCTATGGCAGGGGCACGCAGGATACGCTGCTCGACGCGATCCGCGCGGTTCACGAAACCGGCGTGCGCGTGCGCATCGGCTCGCTCGAGCCGGGAATCGTGACCGATTCCTTCGCATATGCCCTCTCGACGCTGCCCCATTTCATGCGCCAGTTCCATTTGTCCTTGCAAAGCGGCTCGGCGGGCGTGCTCGCGCGGATGCGCAGGCGCTACAACCCCGAGCAATACGAACACGCGCTCGACACCATCCGCCGCTTCATGCCCGACAGCGCGATCACCACAGACATCCTCACCGGCTTTCCCGGCGAGACGGACGCCGAGCACGCGCAGACGATGGATTTCGCCGCGCGCGCGGGCTTTGCGCGGCTGCATGTGTTCCCCTTCTCCCCGCGCACGGGCACGCCCGCCGCCGCGATGCCCGACCAGATCGGCGAGGCGGTGAAGCGCGCGCGCGCGGCGGAGCTGATCGCACTTGGGAACAAATTGGAAGCCGCGTTCGTCCAAGGTCTTGAGGGAACGGTGCAGACCGTGCTGTTCGAGGCGCGTGTGGACGAGCTGTGCGAGGGCGAGAGCCCGCAATCCGTCCGCGTGCGCGCCCACGCTGAGCCGGGCGAGGTCGTCCGCGTGCGCATTATCCGCGCCGAGGGCGCGACGGCTTACGGCGAACCATTCGCAAAGGGCGGGAGGTGAAAACAGATGGACTGCATATTCTGTAAAATCATAAACGGCGAGATCCCCGCAAGCGTGGTCTATGAGGACGATTTCGTATACGCCTTTCGCGACATCAACCCGCAAGCGCCCGTGCATGTGCTGATCGCGCCCAAGCGCCACATGGCAAACGTGCTCCAAATCGACGGCGAAACCGCGCAGCATGTCGCGCGCGCCATCGGAGAGGTCGCACGGCGCGAACATATCGATCAATCGGGCTTTCGGGCGGTGACCAACTGCGGAAAGGACGGCGCGCAATCGGTCGATCACTTGCACATCCATCTCCTGGGCGGGAAGGCGCTGTCCGATTCCATGGCGTAAGTGCGAATTTTAAGTGAATTTGAACAAATTATACCGCCCGCATCTTGACGAGTACACATCCACTGCGTTATAATACCCTTTGTGGCGAACCCCATGCTACATTGGCGTATGCCATTCATTCGCGAGGGGAGGGAGAGCACATGTCAGAAGTACGCATTCGTGAAAACGAGTCGTTGGAGAGCGCACTGCGCCGTTTCAAGCGGAAGACCGCACGCGACGGCATTCTCGCGGAAGCACGCAAGAGGGAGCATTATGAAAAGCCGAGCGTGAAGCGCAAGAAGAAGGCCGAGGCTGCACGCAAACGCAAGTATTAAGGCCAATGCCGGCCCCTTCGCGCCCGCGAGGGGGCTGATTTCAAAAAAGCCTGCGCAGAATACAGCAATCACCTCTCACATATACTATCCATGGACGCCCGCAACTGCATATTCCCCTTCATCCGCTCCGAACCTCAATCGGTCTATGCCCTTATGAAATCAAATACAGGGAGTTTTTTTCGTTGAAATACAGCCTTCTGATGTGGCCCCACGCCAACGCCCGCTATCAGGCGGAGCAAGCGCGGCTGGGTCGCGCGGAACTCGAGATCATGCTGGGGCAGATTGCCCCGGGCGCGTCGCTCGCGCCGGATGATCCGGACAACCCCATGCTCGCCTTCCATGCGCCCGACGCGCTCACCCCAAACCAGGTGCGCGCGCTGTCGCGCCACTCGCTCGCCTACATGCTCTTTCAATGCGAAGGCGCGCTTTTGCGCCCGATCGCGGGGCGCGCGCAGACCTATCTCATGCAGGATTTGCCCGGCGTTTTGAAATACAAAGGAAAGACAAACGAATTTTTCACCGCGCTTCTGCTCAACCTTGCGCTGTATGCGTCCCGATTTGCCGATCGGGCGGAGCAGCCCCTCTGTTTCGCCGATCCCATGTGCTCGCGCGGCACCGCGCTGTTTCAAGCCGTCAACCGCGGTTGGAACGCGTGCGGCACGGACATATCGGGCGCGGATTTGCGGGAGTTGACGCAGTATTTCAAGCGGTATCTCGAATATCATAAGCTCAAGCACAGCTTTGAACGCGAATCGTTCACCATCCCAGCCGAAAAGCCCGCGCCCGCGTTTTCATTCGCATTTTCGAATTCGGCGGATGCTTACCGCGCGGGGGATACGCGCCTGCTGCGCGCCGCGCAGAGCGATTGCGCGCACCTGCCGAAGCTTTTCGGGAAGACGCGCTACCATGTCATGGCGGCGGATCTGCCCTACGGCGTGCAGCACGCGCGGGGCGATTCCTTGGAAAAGCTGCTCGCGCGAGCGCTGCCCGCGTGGCGCGAGGCGCTGCTGCCTGGCGGGGCGCTCGCGATTTCGTTTAACACAAACATCATAAAAAGAGACGCCATCCGATCGCTCATGGAGCAAAGCGGATATCGCGCGATGTGCGGCGGCGCTTGGGACGGTCTTTCCCATTGGGTGGAGCAGGCCGTTGACCGCGATGTCGCGGTTGGTGCGCTGACAGGCAAGGCGTAAAGGAGGTTCCTATGGATTATCGAACACTGCATGAAAAAACTGTGGTGGAATTGCGAGCAATCGCAAAAAACGCGGGCGTAAAAGTGCCGGCGAATACGGCAAAGGCGCGGCTGGTCGAGATGCTGATTGAAGCGCAGACGAGTGGCGCGCAAATCGCGCCCGCCGCGCAAGCGGAGGGCGCGCCGACGATTCAGCGGC
>JBMNUA010000094.1:0-8864 GCA_050945995.1 Christensenellales bacterium | reverse complement strand
TTAACAAATTATCCCAATTTATGCCCCATTGTATAGTTTTGCGTACACCCCCTCCTCCGCCATCAGCTGCGCATGCGTGCCCGCCTGCGCGACGCCGCCCTCCGACAGTACGATGATGCGATCCGCCAGGCGGATCGTCTGCAATCGGTGCGCGATCAAAAGCGTGGTGCGCCCTTCGCGCAGCCGTTCGATGGCGGCGTGGATCGAGCGCTCGCTCTCGGAATCGAGCGCGCTCGTCGCCTCATCGAGGATCAAAATCGGCGCGTCGCGCAGAAATGCGCGCGCGATCGCCACCCGCTGCCGCTGCCCGCCGGAGAGCCGCACCCCGCGCGGACCGACGTTTGTGTGATACCCCTGCGGCATCGCGCGGATGAAGCCGTCCGCGTCCGCGCGCGCCGCGGCGGCGTGCACCTGCGCGTCGGTCGCACCGGGCTTCGAGTAGCGGATGTTCTCCAATATGGATTCCGCGAACAGGTAGGTGTCCTGCTGCACCATCGAGATGTTCGCGCGCAGCGATTCGAGCGTCATCTCGCGGATGTCGCGTCCGTCAATGTAGATGCGCCCCGCAATCGGCTCGTAGAATCGCGGGATCAGCGCGCACAGCGTCGTCTTGCCCGCCCCGGAAATCCCGACCACCGCCACGCATTCGCCCGCGCCGATTCGCATGTTCAAATCCAAAAGCACGAGCGCGCGCCCCTCGCCGTAGCGAAAGCTGACGCCTTGAAACTCGATCTCGCCGCGGATGGATTGCACGCGCACCGCGCCCGGCAGATCGGCGATCTCCGGCTCGGTACTCAAAATCTCCATCACGCGGTCGAAGCCCGCAAGCCCCGTTTGAAACTGGGTGGTCATCCATGCGAGCCCGCGCACCGGCTGCGTGAGGTAGGCGATGTAGAGGAAAAATGCGATGAGGTCAGCGACCGCCATCGACTGCGCGCCGATCGCGATTGCGCCAAACACCGCAACCGAGATGAAGATCGCGCGCTCCAGCAGCATCAGCCCCTTGTCCTCGATCGACTCGTTCCAATAGATGCCCCTGCGGCTTGCCGCGAACCGCGCGCCCAAGGCGCGAAATCGCTTGATCTCGCCCGCCTCGCAGCCGAACGCCTGGGTGATGCGCACGCCGGACAGCGCGTCCTCCGCGCGCGCGTTGATCTCCGCGATGTTCTTCTGGTTCTCGGCGGATGCCTTTCGCACGCGGCGGTTTAACTTGAGCGTGAGATACCCCATCGGCGGCAAAAACGCGTACACCAAGAGCGTGAGCCGCCAGTCGATCGCAAACAGCACAAACGACGCGCCGAAAAACTTCGCCGCGTTGATCACATAGTCCTCGGGTCCGTGGTGGTATAGTTCAGATAGGTTGAGTAAGTCGTTGGTCAAGCTCGACATGATCTCGCCCACGCGCCGGTTGTCGTAATACGAAAACGGCAGCTTCTGGAGATGCGTGAACAGCTCTTGCCGCAGATCGTTCTCCATCGCCGCGCCGAGGGAATGCCCCTTGTAATCGTAATAGACATTGAGCGCCGCTTCGATCAGGATCAGCAGCACCATCAGCGCGCCTACCGCGAGCACGCCGCGCAGCGCGCGATCCGCCGCGCCCGTCAGCACATGCGCCGTGATGTAGCGCACGCACATGGGAAACACGAGCGCCGCGCCCGCAGAGCCCAGCGCGCAAAGAAGCACCTTTGCAAATTTGCCAAGATATGTTTTATAATACGATAAAAACTTCCTCGTCCGATCGTTCAAACTGTGATTCCCCCATATATCGTAAAATCCGATTGAGAATCATCTTTTTCATTGTAAATACCTCCTGACATTCATTCCACCGCCATTATAGCGCATCCCGACACGCCGCACAAGCGGATGTTTCCTTCCCTTGCGATCCGCATCCGGCGGTGCTATAATCGTGTTGCATGGATATGGAGGCGGTGAAATGACGATTCGCGACGCGAATCCTACGGATGCCCGCGCGCTCTGGCAGTTGAACGAGCAGTTCAACGGCGCGGACACGCATGAATATGCGTCCCTGCGCCGCGCGCTTGAGATGGGCGGAAGCGAGCTCGTAACGGTGGCGGAGGTGGACGGGCATCTCGTCGGCTTCATCTGCGGGCAGGTTACTATCTCCTTTTGCTATCCCGCGCCCTGCGCGGAGATCACGGAATTGTACGTCGAAGCGGCGCATCGCCGCCACGGGGTCGCAGGCGCGCTTGTGCGCGAGATGGAGCGCCGCTTCCGCGCGCACGGCGCAAGCGAAATCCGCCTGCTCACCGGTGCGAAGAACCATACCGCGCGGGCATTTTATGAGAAGATGGGTTATGCAATGGCAAATGGCGTGGAGTATTGCAAGCAATCGACCGAGCGGGAATAACAAGGGTTCTCCATCGATTTTGTAGCTAAATACAGGGGTGTGCATATGGATCGGGCGCGCAGCCGCGGGTACTTGAACGAGGATTTTCGCATGTTCCGCATCCGCGACAGGCGGCATGCGGCGTTTGATTTTCACTTCCATTCGTTCAACAAGGTAATCGTGTTCCTCACGGGGCATGTCACCTATGTCGTCGAGGACAAGGCGTATCAGCTCAAGCCCTGGGATGTGCTCGCGGTCAACCGCGGGCAGGTGCACCGCCCAGTGATCGCAGCCGACGAGGTTTACGAGCGCGTGATCTTCTACCTCGACCCCGCGTACCTCAACGCGCAAGCGCCGCTGGGCGAGCTGTTTGAGCGCGTCGAAGCACGCCGCTATAACATCCTGCGCCCGAACGCGCGCGAGCGGCTCGCGCTCACCGATTTGTTCGCTGCACTTGAGGAAGAATTGGGCGGGCGCGAATTCGCATCCCAAACGCTTCAGCACGCCATCATGACACAGATCATGGTGCGCTTCAACCGCATTTCCCTGCGAGACGACGCGGCGGACGAGGAGAGCTTTCTTGCCGACCCCGTCATCAGCGAGATCGTCGTGTACATCCTCGCCAACCTCGCAAGCGACCTTGCGATCGACCGGCTCGCGGCGCGCTTTTTCGTCAGCCCGTCCTTTTTGATGCACCGCTTTCGCGCGGTCACCGGCTACTCGCCCCATAATTACATCACCATCAAGCGCATGGCGTTCGCCGCCGATTTGATCGCCGGGGGCATGCCCGCCTCGGACGCGGCGCGCCGCTGCGGATATGCGAACTATTCGTCGTTCTCGCGCGCGTATCGCAAGCAGTACGGCGTCTCGCCCACACAGCCGCTGCCCCGGTTGGGCGAGTTGGATGCGCCGATGGATTGAAGGCTTTTGATGGGATCCCGACGTAGTGAAAGGCGGTGGCGATATGCATACGCATTTTTATCATGCGAGCAATCTCGGCGGATTGACCGAACTGCTTCCGCTGTCAAAGATGCATGGCGAAGATGGTTTTGTTTGCTACCTCTCGCCGGATCGCGCATACGCATTGTTTTATCTGCGCGATATGGAAATCAACCATGTCACCGCATATATCGACAAAAACAGCATTGCAATCTATCAAGAGCAATTCTCGAACCAACTTATGACGATGTATCACGGCAGAAGCGGATATCTCTACACCTGCATAAACGATGGTTCGATTCGTCAAGGGCATACAAGCGGCGTATGGATATCAAAAAGCCCCGTTTATATCTCGGAATCCGAGCATGTATGCAATGTTTATGATGAAATAATAAAAGCGGAGCAGCATGATCTGGTGCGCATCATACGATATGAAGATCAAACGGCGGAGCATAAAAGGGGTCATTTAGAAATAGCAAAACATACTATTTTAGCAAACAAATTGCAACAAGTTGATACACCGAAAAGCAGGTTTTATAAACACAATTTCCCAACTGCATGGCTCGCCGCGATGGACGAAAGCGAGCGCCATTCCGAATAACCCATCCGTACCCTCACCACGCGAAGGAGGTCCCCCCATGCAAACCCAAGCCCTCGCCCTCATAAGCGACCGCTTCGGTCGCGACACGCTCCTCTCACTCGCCACGCTCGAGGGCGACCGCCCGAGCGTGCGCATCGTCAACAGCTACTACAAAGACGGCGCGTTCTACACCGTCACCCACGCGCGCTCCAACAAGATCCGGCATCTCGCGCATTGCCCAAACGTCGCCGTCTGCGGCGAATGGTTCACCGCGCACGGCATCGGCGAAAACATCGGGCATCCGCGCGAGGAGAAGAACGAGGCGCTCATGCACGAGCTGCGCGCGGCATTCGCATCCTGGTATGACAACGGGCATACGGATGAAAACGATCCGGACACCTGCATCCTGCGCGTGCGTTTGACCGACGGCATACTGTTTTCAAACGGGAAGCGGTATGCGATCGACTTCCCCTAACCATCCGCCCCGCATGAAACAACATCCCCCCGCGCACCTGCGTGAGGGGATGCTTCCATTTACGAATTTTCGCTGTACATCTGGTACAGGTTGTGATACAGCCCGCCCTGTTCGATCAACTCCGCGTGCGAGCCGCTCTCGACGATGCCCTCGTCCGTCAACACCAGTATGATCTTCGCATTCTTGATCGTCGTCAGCCGGTGCGCGATGGTGAACGTGGTGCGCCCCTTCATCAGCGACTCAAGCGAATTCTGCACCAAATGCTCACTTTCGTTGTCGAGCGCGCTCGTCGCCTCGTCCAGGATCAAAATCGGCGGGTTTTTCAAAAACACGCGCGCGATGGAAATGCGCTGCTTCTGTCCGCCCGAGAGTTTCACGCCGCGCTCGCCCACATAGGTGTCGTAGCCGTCGTCGAGCGCTTGGATGAACTCATGCGCCCCTGCAAGCTCAGATGCGCGCAGCACCTCCTCGCGCGTCGCGCCGGGCTTTCCGTACTCGATGTTCTCATACACTGTGCCCGAGAACAGGTACACATCCTGCTGCACCACGCCGATCCTGCTGCGCAGCGAGCGAACCGTCACATCGCGAATGTCCGTGCCGTCGATCAAAATCCGCCCCGCCGTGACATCGTAGAACCGCGGGATCAGGTTGCACAAGGTCGTCTTCCCGCCGCCGGAAGGCCCGACCAGCGCGATGGAATCACCCGCGCGCACGTTCAAATCGATGTCTTTGAGCACATATTCCTGCGAATCCGCATAGGCGAACGACACCTTTTCAAAGGTGATGTTTCCGCGCACATCCCCCAATTCCACCGCGTTCGGGCTGTCCTTGATCTCCGGCTCGACGTCCATGATCTCCGTGAACCGCTCGATGCCCGTGATCCCGCGCTGGAACGCCTCGGAGAACTCCACGATCCGCCGGATCGACCCGAGCAGGGAGGTGACATACAATAGGATGGCGACGAGCTGCGGCGAGGTGATGTGCCCTTTGATCATAAAAATCGCGCCCACGACCACGACCAGTATGTACATCACCCCGTCAAACAGCCGCGTGACCGAGTGAAAGCCCGCCATGTTGCGGAACATCAACCGCTTGATGTCGAGAAACTTCATGTTGCCGTCGCCGAACTTTCTCTTCTCCAAGTCCTCGTTGGCGAACGATTTTACCACGCGCACGCCCGAAAGGCTGTCCTCGACGCGCGCGTTCAGCTCGCCCAGCTGGTGACGCTGCGACATAAAGCTCTTACGCATGCGCTTGGAGAAGATGTTCGAGCAGTACACCATCAGCGGCACGACCGCGAACACGATCAGCGCGAGCGGCGCGTTCATCGAGCTGACGATCGCAAACGAAACCACGATCTTGATCAGCGCGATGAACATCTCCTCCGGGAAATGGTGTGCAAATTCCGTGATGTCGTTTAAGTCCGCGGTGATGCGCGACATGATCTGCCCGATCTTCGCGTTGTCGTAGTAGGCGTGCGAAAGGCTTTGCAGGTGGTTGAACATATCGGTGCGCATGTCGGTTTCGATGCGCGAGCCCATCACATGCCCGATGTCCTGCATGTAGTAGTTTGCAGCGGTATCGATGATGCGCAGCACGAAGTAGATCACGCCCAGAAGCGCTACGCCGCGCACCGTCAGCGCATAGGCGGGATCCATGCCCGCCTCTGTAATTCGCTGGATGATTTTGGGCAGCGCCAGCTCGCAGAGTGTGGTGAGCGACGCGCAGAATAGGTCGATCACCATCGTCTTCCAATAGGGTCTAAAATACGGGGCGAACCGGCGTGTCAGGTGGATCGTATGGGCAAATCCCTTCGCCCGTTTCGTTTGTTGCATCGTGGTATCTGCCTCCTGAATGTATGTTGACACATCATATGATAAGATGCCTAACTATTTGTGTCAAGCAGAACTTTGTCAAATCGTATCGGATTGTGCCGATCAATGGATGTCCGGCGCATCGACGCTGCGCACATGCGCGATCTGCGTCCACTTCGGGGGCCTCGTGACCATCGCCCACAGGTTCGCCGGAATCCAGGTGAGAAGGAAAATCGGGAACATCCATATGGTCGATGCCATGCGCCGCGCGTTCTTCCCCTCGCGCTTGATCACCCAAAATGCGAGGAGCGCGCATGCGGCGTATGCGATGATAAGCATCGCCGCGCCCGTCGCCGCCGCGCTTCGTATGGAAAGCGCGCCCGTCGATAGCTTCTGATACATCGCATACGCGCCCAGTATGCCCGGCACGAGCCCGAGCGCTTGTATGATCCAGCCGCAAAAAATCAGCAACATGTCCAGCGCGTGCAACGAGCGCGCGCGCAGCAGCCGCCCGCCCAACAGCCGAAAGCACTGCATCCCCCCGGAAAACCAGCGCCTGCGCTGTACCATGGAATCGCGCAGGCTGCGCGGCTGCTCGTCGTAGATCACCGCGTCCTCGATGTACCCGATTTTGACGCCATGCGCCGCGCAAATGCCGGAAAATTCAAGGTCCTCGGTCAGCGTGCGCACATCCCAGCCGAGCCGCTCAACGAGCGACGCGCGCAGCACGATCCCCGTGCCGTTGAGCGCCGCCGACATCCCCAGCGAGGCGCGCGCCCGGTTGTAATACCGGTTCATCAGCCAGAAAAAAACGGACGTCGCGCCCGCCACCCAGTTGTCCGCTGGGTTCTTGCTGTCGCGGTAGCCCTGCGCGATCTGCCAGCCCGCGCGCATCGCATCGTTCGCCGCGCGCAGAAAGCCCGGCGCGGCGAGGTTGTCCGCGTCGAGGATGCAATACGCGTCGTACTCCCCCAATTCGGGGATTTTCGCAAACGCAAAGCGCAGCACATCCCCCTTGGAATGCGTCTCCACCTCGCAATCGAGGACGATCGCGCCGCCCGCGCGCGCCGCGCCCGCCGTGTCGTCCGTGCAGCCGTTGGGGACGACGAATACATCGTATTTTTCGCGCGGGTACGATTGGTTCAGCAAACTGCGCGCCAAATGCCCCACCACGCCCGCTTCATTGCGCGCGGGCACGATCACCGCGAAGCGCAAAAAGCTGTGCGCGCGCACGAGCTTTTCATATTTCGCATGGCTTCCATACAGCGCGATCAAAAGAAACCACAATCCATACAGCGCGCCGAGCGCGCTCAACACCACAACAATCGCATTCATACGGGATTGATTCTAGCATAGAAACGCGCGCTTGACAACCGATATGCCGATCACTACAATGAGATTATGTTGCGATGATTTCGCAGACGAAACAGGAAAGGCTATGAGATGTCGAGCACGCTGCGCGCCAAATTAAACGCCATGAAAACGCAGTCCCCCGCACCGCCCGCGCGGATGCACACCGGCGGGTTGGTTCGCTTTGCCGATCAAGTGCCCGCGCCGGATTCGCTCTATGCGCTCGCGCCCGAGGCGCTGCGCCGGATCGGCTGGTCGGGCAAACCCTTTGACATCGAGCGCTGCCTGTTTCTCGACACGGAGACAACAGGGCTCTCCGGCGGTGCGGGCACGGTGGCGTTTCTCGTGGGGCTTGGCACCATCGAGCGCGGCGTGATGACGATCGAACAGCTCTTCATGCGCGATTATTCCGACGAGGCGGAGCTGCTCGCGCAGCTCTCTATGCGCATGAAGGATCGCGATTGCGTCGTCACGTTCAACGGGCGCTCCTTCGATCTGCCGCTGCTTCGCGCGCGGTTCACATTAAACCGCATGCGCGAATTTCCGGAACTTTTCGACCTCGACCTGCTACATCCCGCGCGGCGCGCGTGGAAACTGCGGATCGAAAGCTGCCGGCTGTCGAACATCGAGGAGCAAATTCTCGGCATCGCGCGGGTGGACGATCTGCCCGGCGCGGAAGTGCCCGCCCGCTACTTTGATTTTTTAAAAACGGGCGATATGGGGCTGATCGACGATGTGCTGCGGCACAATAAGCAGGACATCGCGACCCTCGCGCAGCTGTTGGCGGCGCTGGCGGGCGTGTACCGTCATCCGGAGCAGCAGGCGCATGCGCTGGATCTGTTCAGCTTGGGAAAAGCGCTTGAGCGGCAGGGCGAAAGCGCGCAGGCGCGGGAGCTCTACCGGCTTTCCGCCGTCCCGCCGCGCGCGGGCGCGCTCCCCTCGCATCGCGCGGAGGATGTGGCGGGGCAGGCGAACTGGCGGCTGTTTCGGCTGTGCTTGCGCGCGCGCGATGTGAGTGCCGCCATCTCCACGCTTGAGCAGATGATCGCCCGCGGGCAGATGGGCGTCCACCCGCACATCGAACTTGCGAAAATCTATGAACACCGCGTGAAAAATTATCGGCGCGCGCTCGACCATACAGCGTGCGCTCTGCGCGATTGTGCGCCCGCGCAACTCGATGCGCTCGAATGGCGCAAAGCGCGCATCATGCGGAAAATGAAGAACCGGAGGATCGAACCGAAATGGGAATGAAAGAGATGTTTCATGCGAATATGGCGGGCAACCGCGCGTACCGCATGCACGCGCAGGCGAACCGCATGCAGGATACGGGCAGGGGCTCCGAGGCGGAAGCGCTGTTCC
>JBMNUA010000093.1:0-8941 GCA_050945995.1 Christensenellales bacterium | reverse complement strand
CGATGCAGGAGCAGTTCCGCGGCGTGTTTTTCAAGGCGATCATGATCTGCTATGAGTGCATCGGCATTGGCTAGCAAGCGAACGCGCAAAATTGTGCAGCTGTTGACCGCCGCGCTGTACAACGCGAACATCGGCGGCTTCGCCTCCGGCACGCTCTATCGCGGCGCGGGGAAGAATCTCTGCGTCCCGGGGCTCAACTGCTACTCCTGCCCGGGCGCGATCGCCGCGTGCCCGCTCGGCTCGCTGCAAGCATCGCTCGGCTCGCTGCCGCGCGCGCTCCCGTTGTATGTGCTGGGCTTTCTCTTGCTCGCCGGCGGGCTGATCGGCAGGGGCGTGTGCGCCTTCCTCTGCCCGTTCGGGCTCATTCAAGAACTCCTTTATAAAATTCCGACGCGCAAGCACAAGAAAAATCGCTTTACCCGCGCGCTCTCGTATCTGAAATACATCATTTTAATCGTATTCGTGTTCGCCCTGCCGCTTTATACGCTTTCGCGAAACGGCGTTGTTTCGCCTGCGTTCTGCAAGTGGATCTGCCCCGCGGGCACGCTCGAGGGCGCGCTGCCGCTCATGCTCGTCGATGAGCGGCTGTTTGACATGACGGGCGTTCTGTTTATATGGAAGGCAACCGTGCTCGCGGCGGTGGTCGTCTCCGCCGTATTTTTGTACCGCTCGTTCTGCCGGTTTCTGTGCCCGCTCGGCGCGATCTACTCGTTTTTCAATCGCGTCGCGGTGTTCGGCATCCGCGTGGATGCGCAAAAGTGCATCCATTGCGACCGCTGCGTGCGCTCCTGCGGCATGGACACCAAAATCGTCAACGACGCGGAATGCATCCGCTGCGGCGAATGCCGCGCGGTCTGCCCCACAGGCGCGCTCGATGCCCGCCGCCCCGAATGGAAAGGAGTGAAGAAATGCTTCAAAGGACAATGACGGCGCTTCTCGTACTCGCGCTCATGCTCGCGCCCGCCGCACTCGCCGAAACCGAAGGTCTACAGATCGAAATTCAATCGGTCGAAGTTGGCGAACTCGTGCCCGAGTTTGAATTGCTGCTCACAAACGGCGAAACCTTCCGGCTCTCCGAGCAGCTTGGAAAGATTGTGATCGTCGATCTCTGGGCGACTTGGTGCCCGCCGTGCGTCGATAGCATGCCCCAGCTTCAGCGCATCGCCGATGATTTCCCCGACGATGTCGTGGTGCTCGGCGTCAACTGCGGCGACCGCGCGGCAACCGTCGAATCCTTCGTGGAACGCTACGGCTTTACCTTCCCCATCGCCATCGACGAGGATTTGAACATTCTCTACCACTACTTTCCGACCTCGGGCATCCCCTATACCGTGTTCATCGATGCTGAGGGCAGGCTCGTGGATACCCACCTCGGCGGCGGACAGAATGTGTATGACCTCGTGAAGGAAAAGATCGAGCAGATCATGGTGGATGCCGATTCGACGCCCGCGCCCGCGCAGGATTGATTTCCCCGACAAGCGCCCCAAGCAGGCGCTTCAGGCTGCATACAATCCTCGCCGCGCCGTCCAAGTGATCCGCCCATACCAAAAACGCTCGCCCACGATGTTATCGCGGGCGATTCCATTTGTAATTCTTTGCGGCAGATGCTATACTTATATAGCCAGCTAACAATACCCGTCCCCGCCGGGGACGATGCGATGTACGGGGGATGTATGGGTCGAATCTTTGTGCGGGATCGGAAATTCTATCTGACGGCGCTTGCGCTCGCGTTGCCTGTGGTCTTACAGAACATGATCACCATCGGCGTCAACATCGCCGACACCATGATGCTTGGCAGCTACGGCGAAACGCAGATCGCGGGCTCGTCGCTCGCCAACGATTTTATCAACATCTTCCACATCCTGTGCATGGGCATGGGCGGCGGCGCGGCGGTGCTCACCGCGCAGTATTGGGGCAGGGGAGACACCGCCTCGCTCAAGCGCGCGCTCACCATCATGATCCGCATCGCGCTTTTGACCGCGCTGTTGTTCACCGCGGTAACCGCGCTTTTCCCCTCGGGGATCATGCGCCTGTTCACCAAGGAAGCGCCTGTCATCGAAAAGGGTAGCATCTACTTCCTCTGGAGTCTGCCGACCTACCTGCTCATGGGGCTCTCGCTCACGCTGACATTGATTCTGCGCTCCATGCGCAAGGTGCTCCTGCCGCTCATCTCCTCGATCATCTGCTTTTTCGTCAACATCTTCTTCAACTGGATGTTCATCTTCGGAAATCTCGGCGCGCCGGAGATGCAGATCGCGGGCGCGGCGCTCGGCACGGTGATCGCGCGCGTGGTGGAGACGGCGATCATCGCCGGCTATGTATTCGTATTTGACAAATCCATCGGCTACCGCATCAAAGACATCCTGCGCCCCTGCGGCGACCTCGTGCGTCCCTATCTGCGCTACAGCCTGCCGGTGATGCTCTCGGACTCGCTCCTCGCCGTCGGCAACGCCATGGTCTCTGTCATCATGGGGCATCTGCGCATGGAGTTCGTCGCCGCAAACGCCATCATCGCCATGATCGTGCGGCTCTCCACGGTGTTCACGCAGGGGCTCGGGCAGGCGTCCGCCGTGATGACGGGCAACACCCTCGGGCGCGGCGAAAAGGAGAAGGCGTATCGCCAGGGCGTCACGTTCTTCGCTTTGAGCATCGTCATCGGCATCCTCGCCGCGGGCGTCATCCTCGCGCTCAGCCCGTTTATCATCTCGCGGTTCAATATCACCCAGGAGACGCGCGCCATCGCCCGCCAGCTGATGTTTGCCGTGTCCATCATGGTCGTGTTCCAAGCCACCCAATCGGTGCTCACAAAGGGCGTGCTGCGCGGCGGCGGCGATACGGTGTTTCTCGTGTTCGCGGACGTCGCGTTTCTCTGGGCGGCGTCCATCCCGCTGGGCGCGCTGTGCGGGTTCGTCTGGCATACGGAGCCGTTCTTCATCTACATCGCGCTGAAGATCGACTGGGCGATCAAAACGGTGATCTGCGCATGGCGCTTGCGCTCTAAAAAGTGGATGCGCACCGTGTGATGTATCACATTCCGTAACCTACGTCCACCGTAACAATCGCGTGATAATTCCCGTCGAGCGCGCCGACGATCCGCTCGATCTCCTGTTTGATCCGCTCGGGGGACTCGTCGCTGCCCGGCGGCAGCGCCGCGTCGAAGATCACATTGTTGTGCGTCGGCCCAGCGACCATCCGAAAATCGTGGATCGTCATCCCCGCGCCCAACTCCGCGCGGATCGCGGCGAGGATCTTCTCGCTCGCGGCGTTCACCAGCGCGTCGTCGGTCGCCAACGGGTCCATGTGGATCACCGCGTGGCAATGCAGCTCGCGCGCGATCCGCCGCTCGAGCAGGTCGATGGAATCGTGCGTCGCCATGAAATCCCCGTCCGACGGCACTTCCGCATGCAGCGAGATCATGCGCCTGCCCGCCCCGTAATCGTGCACCACCAAATCGTGCATCCCCGTCACCACCTCGCACTCAAACACCAGCGCGCGGATCTGCGCGACGAGCGCGGGATCGGGCGGTCTGCCCAACAGCGGCGATATCGTGTCGCGCGCCGCGCCGATGCCCGCCCAGAGGATCATCGCGGCGACGAGCGCGCCCGCGTAGCCGTCCACCGCGTAGCCCGTGCGGCGCGCGATGTACATCGACAGCAACACCGCCGTCGTCGCGCCCGCGTCCGCAAGCGAATCGATCTGCGCCGCGCGCATGGCGACGGACGCGATGCGCCGCGCAATGTGCCGGTAATATAGCGCCATACAGAGCTTTATCACAATCGACGCGATGAGTATGCCCGCCGAAAGCGTGCTGAATTCGACCGCGCCGGGGTAAAAGATCCGCTCGATGGACGTCTTTCCGAGGTCAAAGCCCGTCATGATGATCGCGATCGATACGATCAGCCCCGCGATGTACTCGATCCGCCCGTGCCCGAAGGGATGATCGGCGTGCGGGCGCTTGTTCGCCAACTTGAAACCAACCAATGTCACAAGCGATGAGCCCGCGTCGGCCAAGTTGTTGAACGCGTCCGCCGTGATCGCGATCGACCCGCTCAGCCGCCCCGCGGCGAACTTCGATAGAAACAAAAGCGCGTTGAGCGCGACGCCCGCCGCGCCCGCGCGCGCGCCCGCCCGCTCGCGCGCGTCGTGGTCGTGGATATCCACATCCGTTTGCGCCAATCGCCTGCGCAGTTTTTCCATACATACACCCCCATACTTATTTTATCACCTTGCGGCATGAAAAACGCTTGCGAATATGGAAGGTTTATTGTAAAATAATGTAGAGACCCGGTCAACGGGGCGACAGGAGGTAAACCAATGGATAAGGTACGAGTTGGTATCATCGGCTGCGGCGGTATCGCCAACGGCAAACATATGCCGGCGCTCAACAGGCTCAAGGATGTCGAAATGGTCGCGTTCTGCGATATCGTCGAGGAACGCGCAGAGAAGGCGTGTGAGAAATACGGCGCGAAGGGCGCAAAGGTCTTTGTCGATTACAAGGACTTGCTCAAGCTCGATCTGGATGTCGTCCATGTGCTCACGCCCAATAAGCAGCACTCCTTCATCACCGTGGACGCGCTCGAGGCAGGCAAGCATGTCATGTGCGAAAAGCCCATGGCGATCAATACGGTCGAGGCGCAGAAGATGCTCGACGCCGCGAAGCGCACCGGCAAGAAGCTCACCATCGGGTATCAGAATCGCTTCCGCCCCGAGTGCCTGTATCTCAAGAAGGTCGTCGATGCGGGCGATCTGGGCGAGGTCTACTACGCGCGCGCGCAGGCGATCCGCCGCCGCGCCGTGCCCACCTGGGGCGTGTTCCTCGATGAGGAGAACCAGGGCGGCGGACCGCTGATCGACATCGGCACCCACGCGCTCGATTTGACCCTGTGGGAGATGGATAACTACGAGCCCGCGATGGTCGTCGGCTCGGTGTTCCGCAAGCTCGCGGATACCAAGGACGCCGCGAACGCTTGGGGCAGCTGGGATCCCGAGAAGTTCACCGTCGAGGACTCCGCTTTTGGCTTTATCAAGATGAAGAACGGTGCGACCATCGTGCTCGAGAGCTCGTGGGCGCTCAATACGCTGCTCGTGGATGAGGCAAAAACCGTGCTGTGCGGCGATAAGGCGGGCGCGGACATGCTCGGCGATGCGGATACGCCGCTTCGCATCAATGGCGAGCGCTTCTCGAAGCTCTATACCACCGAGCCGATGCTCGCGGCGGGCGGCGCTGCGTTCTTTGAGGGCATGGGCGGCGGCGGTCCGGAGGACATCGAGGCGCGCATGTGGATCGACCATGTGAAGTCGGATGACGCCCCGCTCGTCACCAAACCGGAGCAGGCGATCGTCGTTACCAAAATCCTCGAGGCGATCTATGAGTCCAATAAGACCGGCAAGCCCGTGTTCTTTGACTAAATAGTAGCCGATCAACGGCGGGGGAGCAACGCTCCTCCGCCGTTTCATGTTCACCTTGCCTGATCCGCCCACCCGTTCCTATATCCTCTATTTTATGTTCGCCCTCGTTCCTTTATCTTTCTCTCTACTCCTATCCAAACCCGTTCCCCGTTCTCCGTCCCTTTTTCTCCCCCCAACCCAAATTCGCTACCCCGGGGCTGGGCCCCCGGGGTAGCGACAGACTCATATTCATTTATCCCCCTGCATGGGTTTCCAAAGGGAAATTCCCTTTGGCGGGGGTGGCGGGGGCAGCGCCCCCGCCCGTTCCTCCCCGCGCGCCCCGTGCGCCTACCGCATCGTCTTCAGGAACTGCTCGCAGTAGTACTGCACAAGCTCGAACTTCGCGTCGGGCGCAATGCGGTGGTCGGGGCAGGGGATGTACCCACCCAGATCGACCAACGGCTTGAGCCGCTCGATCTCGGCATCGACGGCGGCCTTGTCGTGCGCAAACACGCGCTTGTCCATGCCGCCCACGCCGAATAGCCCCTCGCCGTACTGCTCGCGCCAGGGCGCGATGCTCGCGCGCCAGGTGCCGACCTCGATGGGGAACATGGTGTTCACGCCGTTTTCGAGCCAGATCGGCACGAGCTTGTCGATCTTCCCGTCGCAGTCCACGGACACGCGGTCGATGCCGTGCGCGCGCAGCATGTCGGTGATGCGCTTGTAATGCGGCGCGACATACTCGCGGAAAGTGTCGGGGTGCACAAGCGGCCCGGAGTTGAAGCAGATGTCCTCCCAGAAATGCGCGTACTCGAACTGTATGCCGCTCGACGCGATCTTCTCGGCGACCTTGTAGACGAGCTCGCCCACCGTGTCGATGATCTCGATGTAGAGCTCCTCGTCGTCGGCGTGCAGATAGCTCAGCCCCTCGACACCCATCATGTTCCGGATGTTCCCGTACAGACTCCCGCAGTGCAGCGCAAGCGGCAACTCGCGCGTCTCGTTCTCGCTCAGCGCGCGCCGGATGGCATCGCCATCGATGCGGTCGTCCGAATATTGGAAGCGATGCTTGTATAGCGCCTCCCAATCGTCGCGATCCTCCATGGAGGTTCCGATCTCGGCGGGAATGGATACGATGCCCGGCTTCACCAGCACATGCAGCCCCATGTTGTCGCGCTTGATGATGCTGCCGTCGCGCTTCGTCTCGAGAATTTCCTCCTCGAAATAGGGGTGCATGAAGTTGCGCCCGCCGAAGCACGCGTTCCAGTTGAAGTCGAACCCCAGCCTTTTCATGATCGAGAAATCCGCGTCCGAGTTGTCGCCGTAGCGCTTGTAGCCGTCGCATTCCTCGCGCGTGATGTGCCCTTCGTCCGCCCATTTCTCCAGCGTCTCGTCCCAATAACCGAACGCGACGACAGGCATGCGGTCATAATTTTCGCCGTGCAGGATCGCCCGCACACGTTCTCTGTGTGTCATCTGCCAAAACACTCCCGTCATTTCAATCTCGCATATTGTAGCATATCCGCGCCGTTCTGGCAATCCGTCCGCAGTCAAAACGCTTCATATTCCGGGTCAAAATATTACGAACTCATTGCAAACATATCTCGGACATATTTATTTAACATTGCAAATAAAAGGAAATTTGTGACCGGCGTCGTATTTTAACATCTATACCATGCAATTGTACGATCCGTCGAAATTGGCACGCGATACGACAAAGGAGATGCGAGAATGCAACGACCTGTCAAATTCCAAACGAAATTTCTTCAAAAACTTGCGGCTGTGATTGCCGTATCCCTCCTGCTCAGCGCCGCGCCGCATGTCGCCTTCGCGGCGGATTATTCCGCCGTTACGACAGAAGGCGGCGTGAAAGTATATTGGGACGCCGATTTCTCGTCCTACGCGGGCGCGCTCCCCATCGGCACGATCGTTACCGTCACCAAAACCGGCGGCGGCGTCGCGGAGTTCACCTTCCAATCGCGCACCGGCTATTGCGCGCTCTCCGACCTCACCGCGGTGGACGATATCGCCCGTCCGGCGCAGGTCAACGCCTCCGGCGTGAAAGTCTATGTCGCGCCGGATACCGCAAGCAAATCCGCTTCCGTGAGCAAGGGCACGCGCGTGAACGTGGTCGCCGAGTATAAAAGCTGGGCGATGATCGAGCGCAACGGCGTGGGCGCGTATATGTACGCGGGCTATCTGACGTATGAAGACGAGTCGCCCGCGCCGACCGCCGCGCCCACCCCTGCGCCCACGCAGGAGGATGCCGCGCCCGTTCTCGAAGCTGTGCCCGCCGTCGTCACCGACGCGAGCCTTCCCGTATACAAATCCGCGAGCGCGTCCTCGGCGAAATTGGGCACGCTCAAAAAGGACATGGAAGTCAATGTCCTCGCCAACAACGGCACTTGGGCGTACATCGAGCGCGAGGATCATTACGGCTACTGCCGTATGTCCGGGCTGACGCGCGCCGACCTCGTCGCCGCGCCCACGCCCACGCCCGCGCCGACCGCGGCGGTCGATCCGGCGGACTTCATCCCCGCCGTCGTCACCGCGAACACCGCCGTCGTCTACCGCTCGGCGAACACCTCCTCGGAATCGCTCGGCACGCTCAAAAAGGGCGCGACGCTCAATGTCGTCAGCTTCAACCGCACCTGGGCGTATGTCGAGCTCAACGGCAACTACGGCTTTTGCCGCATCGCCGGCTTGACGCGCGCGGATCTGATCGAAACGCCCGCGCCCACGCCCGCGCCGACTGCGGCGGTCGATCCCAAGGACTATATCCCCGCCGTCGTCACCGCGAAATCCGTCGTCGTCTATGAATCGGCGAGCGCGTCCTCGCCGCGCATGGGCACGCTCAAAGAGGGCGCGGAGCTCAATGTTGTGCGCTTTGATAAGGACTGGGCGTATGTCGAGCGCGCGGGATACTTCGGCTACTGCGCCGTCTCTGCGCTCATCCCCAAATCGCAGCTTCCGACGGAAGCTGAGAAATATCGCAAGAATTATCCGGATGTGCAGTTCACCGCGACCGTGATCGAGGACGCCATCCCCATATACGCCGAGCCCGGCGACACCTCGCCCGCCGGTTCGCTGCCGATCGCGGCGCAGGTCGATATCTACGCCTACAACAAAAGCTGGGCGTACCTTGGAATCGGCGAGATGCGCGGCTTTGCGCAGATCAAATACATGAGCGCCGCGAAGTTCGACACCCTGACTTCCGGCGACAGCAGCGGGGACGTGACAAAGCTCCAGCGCGCGCTCGAGGAGCTCGGCTACTTCGACGGCGTGCCCGGCGGCAACTTCAACGCGCTCACCGCCGCCGCCGTCAAGCGCTTCCAGGCGCAGGTCGGGCTTTCGCAGACGGGCACGGCGGACGCCGCGACCCAGCGCGTGCTCTACGGCGGCAGCGCGCCCGCATCCTCGATGATCGCTACCGCGCTGCGCTCCGGCGACAAGGGCGCGAGCGTCGAACGGCTGCAAACCCGGCTGTTCCACCTCGGCTATTTCGCGAAAGCGTCGAGCGTTGACGGCGATTACGGCGGGAACACCATCGCCG
>JBMNUA010000092.1:0-9039 GCA_050945995.1 Christensenellales bacterium | reverse complement strand
GCGCCCACGACCGTCGGATCGACGCTGCGGTACGAGTATTCGACCGCCGCCGCCGCCTCCTCGCGCAGCCGGTGGGTGGTCACGGTGTCCTCGACATCCTTCGTCGCGAAGATCGTCACCGGCGCGGGCGCGCCGATTTTGATGTCGTATCGCTCCGGGGTGACGATGGCGACGAGCATCGCAAACACAACAAGGTAGAGCCCCGCGCCGATGGCGGCGGGGCGCAGCCATGCATACCGCGCGCCCAGATTCAATTTTTTGCGCATGTCATCCGCCTACCTTCTGCGCGGCGCGTCCTTTTTCGCTGTGTGCCGCTCGTATGCCTTGACGATTGCCTGCACCAACTCGTGGCGCACCACGTCGCGGTGTGTGAGCGTGGTGATGCCGATGTCCTGCACGTTTTTGAGCACCTCGACCGCTTCGACGAGCCCGGATTTCTTGCCCGCCGGCAAATCGATCTGCGTCACGTCGCCCGTGATCACCATCCGAGAGCCCATGCCCATGCGCGTTAAAAACATCTTCATCTGCTCGGAGGTCGCGTTCTGCGCCTCGTCCAGGATGATGAACGCGTCGTTGAGCGTCCGCCCGCGCATGTACGCAAGCGGCGCGACCTCCACCGCGTTTCGCTCGACCAGCCGCTGGTACGCCTCCACGCCCAGCATCTCGTGCAGCGCGTCGTACAGCGGGCGCAGGTAGGGATCGACCTTCTGCGCCAAGTCGCCCGGCAGAAAGCCCAGCTTCTCGCCGGCTTCCACCGCGGGGCGGGTGAGTATGATGCGCTCGATCTCCTTGTTTTTCAGCGCGACCACCGCCATGGCGATGGCGAGATAGGTCTTGCCCGTGCCCGCCGGGCCGATGGCGAACGAGCAGGTGTTTTTCTTGATCGAATCGACGTACTGCTTTTGCCCCAGCGTCTTGCACTTCACTTGCCGCCCGCGGTAGGTGATCGCGATCACATCGCGCATGATCTCGCCGATGCGGTCGGCCTTGCCCTCGCTCGCAAGCCCGATGGCGTAGCGTATGCGCGTGCGGTCGATCGTCTCGCCGCGCATCAGGATCTCGCGCAGCGTCTCGAGCGTCAGCCGCGCGAGCGCGACCTTCTCCGGCTCGCCCGTCAAAGTCACGTCGTTTCCGTGTGCGAATATGCCTACGCCCAGCTCGTCGCGAAATAGGGCGATGTTCTCCTCGCGTATCCCGAACAGCCCGATGAACTGCTCGGGGCTGTCGATGGTCATGTGCTCCGTTCTTACGAGCATCTCTTCCAAATTATCTGCCCTCCAATTGATCGCGCGTCACCGCGATCTCCGCATGTAACTCGATGACCGCGCGCGCGGTCAACGTGCCCAAGTCTATCATACTAAATTCTACCCATTTGTCAATGATTTCAATGGCTTGGATGCCCCGCGACTCCATTTCCGCCGCCGCTTTTTCGTATGCCTCGGCGGAAAGCGCGGCTTTGAGCGCATCTTCATCCGCCTGCGTTTCGTGCTCCCGGTACTCGCGGCGCACTTCGCGCTCGATCACCAGCGGCAAAAATAGCCCGCCCACGGGCAGCCGCTCGAGGAATACGTCGCGCTGCGCGTACTCCTCGCCCGTCAACAGCGGCACGGCGTAGTCAAATAAACGCACCTGCGAGGATATGCTCGCGCGCCCCGTGTACTCCTTCACCGTCTCGATGCGCGCGCCGCTCGATATCCCCTCGCACCACATGCGCGCCACCACGCTGCCCAGCGCGCCCACGCCCTGCGTGCCCTCCTGCGAGATGCGCTCCTCGCCGGAGATGAGCACCTGCCCGCGCCGCACGGTGTCGCCCGCGCGTACACGCGCCGTGCCCGCCTTGACGTTGATTGATACGATCACCGCGTCGTAGGCGGCGACCAAGTCGCGCTCATAGCCGATGTCGAACAGCTCCGGCGCGGGGCGCTCCTGTGCGAGCTCGATCTCAAGAAACACGCCCGTTCGCGCAACCGACGCGTAGGAGTACCCCTCGAGCGCCGTGAGCTGGATGGCGAGCAGCTCCGTATCGATGCCCGCTGCGCGCGCGCCCTCGACCGCGCCGTACATCTCGAGCAGCTCGTATACCGCGTCCGACGGCGCGTCCGCGTCGATCACGCGCACGTCTACCACCCAGATGCGCGAGAGAAACAGCGCCGTGAGCGCGGCAAATGCAAGAAGCGCGACGGGCGCGGTGGCGCGCGCGCGCAGCTTGCGCAGATATGCGCTTTTGCCGCGCTCGCGCACGGTGACGCAGCGCATGCCGTAGCGATCGGCGAGCCCGCGCACGATCTTCGCGCTGCGGTACGTGCAGCTCAGCTCCATCTCGCGGCGTGCCAAGCGGCGGATGTCAAAGCAGACCGCGCCCGCCTCGAACGCGCGCTCCAACAGCTTTTCGAGCATCAGCCCTTCGATGCGCAGCGTCACGCGGTCAGCCATTGCCCGTCCCCGCGCGCGGTGTGAGCGCGATGTCCGTGATCTTTCCGGAGACGACGAGCGAGCGCGTGCGCGCGTCGGAGATGATCAACTCCTCGCCGGACACCACGATCTCGCCGCCCCGGCATGCGAGCCGTATCCGCTCGGCGGTGAACTCGATGAGCCCCGCGTGGTTCTCGATCAGCGCGCGCGAGCCGACCAAAATTGTCGCCCGCGCGCCGCCCGCGACCTCGCCCATCCATTCAAGCGCCGGGATGTCGCGCTTGCGCCTGCGCTTCATGCATGCATCACCTCGTAGAAAGGATATGCGCGCGCCCGCGTTCCAATCGCACCGTGCCCGATTTGCCCCGGATGTTCACACTTTGTACACATGTGCGCTACATCCGCGGTTTATACTGTCTGTGTTGGCAAGGCAGGCTGACAATGGTTTCTTCTTCAATATGGACCTGTTACAAAACCCAAGATCCCGGGGCAAACCCTCCGCCCCGGGATCGCTTTATCTTTTTACGGAAACGCTGAATCAATCCCGCGCGCCATCACACACGTTCTTTCATCATTGTTTCCTTACCTGTCCGCGATTCGGAAAATCGCCTCGATCTCCTCGGTGTTTAGCTTCTTATACTGCCCGACCGTGCCGTCCGGCGCGCGGCGCACCCTGCGCGCAAGCTCGGGGATGTCCTCGGTGCGCGCGCCCAATTCCCGCATGGTGACCGGCATGCCGATCTCCTTCAAAAACGCCTCGTAGCATTCGATGCCGCGCATCGCCGTCTCCGCGGGGTTTTCAAAGTTCATGTCCGCGCCCCAGATGCGCGCCGCAAACTGCGCAAGCCGCATCACGTTGTTCTCAATGGACAGCTGGTAGCGCAGCCACGCCGGGAACACCACCGCAAGCCCCGCGCCGTGCGCCACGTCGTACATCGCCGACAGCTCGTGCTCGATGCGGTGGCTCGCAAAGCAGGATACGCGCCCCACGCCGACGGTGTCGTTGTGCGCGATGGTGCCCGCCCACATCAGCTGCGCGCGCGCCTCGTAGTCTGCCGGGTCTTTGATCGCGATGCGTGCCGCGCGGATCACCGCCGTGATCACCGCCTCGCACAGCCGGTCGGTCAAATCGACATCCGTCGTCTGCGTAAAGTAGCGCTCCATGGCGTGCGCCATGATGTCCACCACCCCGCAGGCGGTCTGGTAGGCGGGCAGCGTGCAGGTCAACTCCGGGTTGAGTATGGCGAGCGCCGGGCGGTTGAGCTGGTGCCCAAGCCCCAATTTCTCCTTCGTCTCCTCGCGCGTGATCACCGTGCTGTTCGAGGATTCGCTGCCCGTCGCGGCGAGGGTCAGCACGCAGCCCACCGGCACCGCCTCGATTGGCTCGCGCGCGCCGGTGAAGAAATCCCAGAAATCCCCGTCGTCGGGGATGCCCAGCGCAATCGCCTTCGCGCTGTCGAGCGCGGAACCGCCGCCCACCGCCAGTATGAAATCCACGTTCTCGCGCCGCCCGAGCTCGATCCCTTCGTAGACGAGCGATGCGCGCGGGTTCGGCACAACGCCGCCGAGCGACACATGCGCGATGCCCTCGCGATCGAGCGCGTCGGTCACGGTTTTGAGAAGCCCCGATTTAATCACCGAACCGCCGCCGTAGTGGATGAGCGCCTTTTTGTAGCCCAATTTTTTGATCTCGCGCCCGGTCTCCGCCTCGACGCCGCGCCCGAACACGAACCGCGTGGGCACATGAAATGTAAAGTTTAGCATGGCTGTTCCTCCCTATAATATGTCCAATATTTTGTCGCGCATCGCCTCGGCAAGGCGCAGATGCCCCTCGCGCGTCAGATGCACCGCGTCCAATTTTGATGCTTCGGCGAACGCCCCCGCGTCCAAAAATTCGCAGTTCATGAGCTTCGCCACCTTTTGCAATTCCGCCGAAAGCCCGCGCGAGACGGCGGGCGCGTCCGCGCCGAAGATGTCCGCATGCCGCGTTTCCATGACATTTTCCGTGATCGGCGCGGGGCTCATGATGAGGATCTTCGGCGGCAATCCGTCCGCGTTGTACGCATACGCGCGCGCCGCCTTGATCAGCGCGGTGATGCCTCCGCCGATGGTGAACGGCGTCATCTGAAACCGCTTTTTGCAATCGTTCGTGCCGAGCATGATGGCGATCAAATCGAGCGGGGAATGGCTCATCACGCAGGGCGGCAGGTAGGCAAGCCCGCTCTTGTGCCCGCCCTCGATGGGGTCGTCGTACACGCAGGTGCGCCCGTTGAACCCCTCCTCGATCACCGTGTACCCGTCGCCGAGCAGCGCACCCAGCCGCATCGGCCAGCGCACCGTCTCCGGAAACCGCCCGCCGGATACGTCATACCCCCATGTGTTTGAATCGCCAAAGCATAGGATTCTTTTCTTCATATCGATCTCCTCCTTCGTTATAGGATGCAGCCGATCCCCGCGTACATCGCGCCCGCGATCACGCACAGCGCGGTGGACAGCAGAGCAAGCGGGTAAAACACCGCGCGGCGGTGCGCAAGAAGCGCGAGCGCGGGGTAGAGCGCGTAAAGCGCGGTCAGATAGCGCGGACCGCTCAATAGCCATGTCGGCGCGACGGACGCGTAGAAGTAGATCATCGCGTACCCCTGGTCGCCCGGGTGCGCCCGCCGGATCACGGCGATCAGGATCGCGAGCACGAGAAAGATCGCGATCAGCTGCGGAATCCACACTCCGATCCGGTAGCCGAAATCGTGGTACGCCACCGCGTTTCGGAAGGTATAGCCGACGGTGTTGTACAAACTCCCGAAGGTCTGCCCCCAATGCTCGGATTGGTAGGTCTGAAACCGCATCGCGTCGCCCGTCACCGCGTAATTGAGCCATAGGTACGCGACCAGCCCCAAGGACACGGGCAGTACCTTCAGCGCCGACAGCGCGTAGCGGCGCAATATCCCGCCCTTCTGCGCGCGCAACAGCTCGTAGAAGATCGGCACGGCGGTCGCCATGCCCGGGATGCGCGCGTTCGCGCTCAGCGCGCCGAACACCACCGCCCAGAAAAACTGCCGCTTGCGCGCGAGGTATACGGCGAGGAGCGTCGTCAATAAAAATACCGATTCGGTGTAGGGGAGCGAGCAGAACAGCGTCAGCGGCGAGAGCAGAAACAACACCGCCGCGCGCATGCCGCCGCGCGCGCCCTGTGCAAGCTCGACCAATCGGAACATCACAATGCCGCAGCCGAAGCACGCGGCATTTGAGACAAGATAGCCTGAGAGCAGGGGGGAGAGCCCCGTCGCAAGGTGGAAAACGCGCCCAATCGCCGGAAACAGCGGCAGAAATACGATGTGCAGCCGCGCGTCACCCGTGTTACCATACCAGTTTTCGATAAGACCCACATAATGCGGCGCATCCCAGCGCGTCCAAAAATGCTCGGGGATGCGCAGATAGATCGATAGCATGCCCTCGCGCCACGCCCACAGCGCACCGCCCAAGTACATCAAAAGCCGCGAGATGAGGAAGGCGAGCGCGACGGTCAGAAGCACCGTGCGCGTGCACGCGCGCCCCTGCACCGCGGATTTTAGCATCAAGCGGTCGCAGTCGTGCGCGCCCGCAAAAAAACGATAGAGGTAGACCGCCAACGCGCCCAAAAACATCGTTGTCGCAAGCGCGCCGAGCCCCTTTGCCCAAAGATCGGTGTTTGTCACATCATCGCTCCGCCGGATTGCATTTTCATATGGCGATCTCGCAGAAAAGGCGCGCGCGGTAGAATCGGGCTGCATATGCAAAACCTCGATGGCGCGCGCTTTGCGCGGGATTGCCTGATGTTGCGGTCGGGACGCCGCGCGCCCATGCCGCTGATTTTCCAGTTTCCCCAATCTCCGCCCGCACCATCCCGCGCCGCGTCAATGCTCCATCCACTCGGGTTTGAGATGTCGCCGGATCGCAAACTTCTGCCAATCGCCGCCGGGCGCACCTGTGCCGCCCGCTTTTCTGATTCCTTCTATCTCCGTCCGCTATCGCGCCCCGCGTCAATACTCCATCCACTCGGGCTTGAGATGCCGCCGGATCGCGAACTTCTGCCAATCGCCGCCGGATTCACCCAGCGCGGGCTCGACGCCGCACTCCGCGACGACCAAAATCCCCGTCTCGCGCGCAACCGCCGCGATCAATTCCCGCCCTTCGGCGATGGTCTCTCTCGTCGTATAGCCGCCGAGGTTCGCGTTTGCGATGATCCCCGTGATCTCGGCGCGCGCGCTCGCGCGGATGCGCTCCATGAGTCGCAGGATCTGCTCGCGCGTCTCGGAGCGCGGGCGATACGGGTTGACGACGTAGTACAGCTCCCCGCGCGCCGCCTCAAACTGCGGCTTGTACCGCCCGAGCGCCGCCGCGCCCGAATCGTCGCCGCCCACATCGAAAATCGCAATCGATCCGTCCGCCTCAAACGCGCGCGACACCTCCGCGCCGAGCACGGGCATGTCCACGCCCGTTCGCGCAAACGGCGGGTAGATCGCCTCGATGCCGCGCGCGGTGAGCATGTCCAGCTGCTCCGCCGTTCTAAAAAACGGGTTCACAATGTCGAGATCGACGATCTTCACCTGTTTTCCGATCTCGCGCAGGTAGCACGCGGCGTTGATGGCGACCTCCGTCTTCCCGCTGCCAAAATGTCCGACGAACGCCTTCACGCGGCTCCCGCCCGTCAGCCACTTCTGTTCTGTTTGATTCTCTCGCACACTCATTTGCGCTTTTTGCGGTACGCCAATTCGTCCTTCGACACCGGCAAATCGGAGACGTTGAACACCGCGTCCTCGCCGCTCGTCGGATCGATGGCGCGCGCCGGGTCAATCGAGAACAGCGGATCGTCCTCGATGGCGCGCGCGGGCTTTTTGCGCTGCGGCTGCGCGCGCTTGCGCGGCGCGCTCTTTGCCGGTCTGCGCGGCTCAAGCGCGTCGTCCTCCACGCGCTCGATCAAAGGCTTCCGCTTGCGCGGCGCGGGCGCGTCCTGCGGCGCAGGCCGAACAATCGTGCTGGGCGCGCGCCGCTGGGGCGCGGGCGCTGCCGCGCGCGGTCTTTGCGGGGCGGCGCGCTCCGCCTCGGGGTTGTAAAACAGGCTCGGGTCGTATAAGCCGGAATCGACCAGTTCCTCGCCCGCGAAGAAATCATCGTCGTTGATCACAATCCGCTTTTTGTGAAACCACACCCAATGCGGACGCCAGCGAAGCAGCCACACCAAAATATCCAGCGCCATGCCCGCGATGAGGAAAAACACGAGCAGCCGCACCCAGTTGTCCGAAAGCCAGTTGAGCGGCGAGAAGCCCGAGCCGCCCGCGAGGTTAAAAAGCCCCAGCACCCAGCTCGCCATCCACTTCATCCAGCCCATCATGATGTTCATCACGGCATGTTCGCCCATTTTCATCCACCTCTACTCGTCCGCTGCGCGCGGCTCTAGCGTCACGCGCACCGTATCACTCTCAAGCTCAAACACAATATCGGGGTAATTCGCCTCGTCCACATAAATCGCAACCTCGTGCTCGCCCGCCCCCAGCCCCGCAAGATCGGCGGTCGCGGTCATCCCCTCCACCATCAGCTGCTCGATTTTGCTCTTCGGTCCGGTTACATGCACCGCGATGGTGTTCCGATCCCAGGTGAGCGTGAACTCGTCTTTGTTGATGCCCAGAAAGCTCACATACACATCCTCGATCCACGCGTTCGCGGTCTCCTCGGCGATCTGCACGGTCACATACACCTGCTCGGAGGAGATGTACTTAAAATCCGTCAGCCCCGCGATCGTCGCGCGCTTGGTAAAGCTCTGCGAAGGCGCGTCGATCTCGATGGGCTGTATGATCAATTTGTCGATCGCACCGAGCAGCTCCGGATCAGCGGCGACGGTCACGGACTCGGGCTGCACGCTGATCGATTCGATCTGGTAGCCCGGCGCGACCTGCCCGAGGAGGATGTCGTCTACGGCGGCGGAAATCTCAATATCCTTGGTCGGGTATACGTCCACTCCGACCGTGATGGACGATGCGGATCGGTTCAGCATCGTCTGTGCGACCTCCGCGCCCGTGCCGTCCACCAATATAAACGTCTGCGCGGTGGTGAACGACTCCGCGCGCCCCGCCACATCGCAGTTGACGATGGCGTAGTTCACGCTCTGCACAAGCGACGTCGCGCCCGTCACGGTGATCTGCTGCGGGTTGATGCGCGACACATTGTGCCAATACGCCTCGTCCTCGCCGCCCGAGAGCAGCACGTTTACGGGGATCGCGCGCGCGTCCAGCGTCTCAAAGGTGAGCGTGAGCGAGGACGGGTAGATGTTTGCGACGCTCCCGTGGCTCGTCGTCGCCTTGAGGGGCACCGCCTGCGTGCCGGCGGTGCGCACCGAGGACACGTCCAGCACCACCTGCACGCTTTCCGCGGTCACCTGCGAATAGTTGGCGAGCGGCACATCAACCTGTACGGATATGTCGCGCAGCGCCTCCGTCGTGTCGGTCAAAAGCGCCAGCCCGTATACGTCGAGCGTCGCCTGCCCGCTGACATAGCCCGTCAAATCGTTGATCGTCTTCGTGCGCGTGATCGCCTGGTTGGAGGAGATGACATAGCTCCACAGCATGATCGCAAACGCGAAGGAGAGGAGCTTGA
>JBMNUA010000091.1:0-9103 GCA_050945995.1 Christensenellales bacterium | reverse complement strand
CATCGCATCGGGTGAAAAAGCGCCGCCGCGCGCGGGGGATGTCGCCGTGGAATTCCGGCATGTGAACCTGCGCTACGCGGGCGCGGGCGCAAACGCGCTTACGGACATCGACTTCATCGCGCGCGCAGGCGAGACGATCGGCATCATCGGCGGCACGGGCGCGGGCAAATCCTCGCTCGTTCACATGATCCCCCGTTTTTACGACGCGGCGGAAGGTTCGGTGCGCGTGGACGGCATGGATGTGCGCGATTATCCCGTCGAATCATTGCGGGAGCGGATCGGCTTTGTGCCCCAGAAGGCGGTGCTGTTCAAGGGCAGCGTCCGCGAGAACATGCGCTGGGGCAGGCGCGACGCGACCGACGCGGAGATTTGGGATGCGCTTGCCGCCGCGCAGGCGCGCGGGTTTGTCGAGGACAAGGGCGGGCTGGACGCGCCGGTCGAGCAAGGCGGCAGGAATTTCTCCGGTGGGCAGCGGCAGCGGCTGACCATCGCGCGCGCGCTCGTGCGAAACCCGCGCATACTCATTTTAGACGACAGCGCGTCCGCGCTCGACTTTGCGACCGACCTCGCGCTGCGCCGCTCGATCCGCGCGCTCGAATCGAAGCCGACGGTGTTCATCGTCTCCCAGCGCGCAAGCGCGGTGAAGCATGCGGACAACATCATCGTGCTCGAGGGCGGCGGCATCGTCGGCATGGGCAAAAGCGATGCGCTGCTGCGCGATTGCGCGGTGTACCGTGAGATATACCATTCGCAATACCGAAAGGAGGACGCGGCTGATGGCTAAGGCAGGCAAAGTCCCGGGGCAGCAGAAGCGCGCGCTTCTGAAAACCCTGCGCTACATGCGCGGATATCGGCTGCAACTTGGGTTTTCCATCGTGTTCGCGGCGCTTTCGGTGCTGCTGACGTTGTATGTGCCGATCCTCGTCGGTCGGGCGATCGACCGGATCGTCGGCATGGGCAATGTGGATTTTGATGGGATCAAACGGCTGATCGTGCAGATCCTCGCGGTGGTTGCGGTCACGGCGGTGATGCAATGGATCATGAACATCATCAACAACAAAATCGCCTACCATGTGGTGCGCGATGTGCGCGACGAGGCGTTTCGCAACATCCAGAAGCTGCCGCTCGCGTTTCTCGACAAACGCCCCTCCGGCGCGATCGTGAGCCGCGTGATCGCGGACGTCGATCAGTTCGCGGACGGGCTGCTGCTGGGCTTTTCGCAGCTGTTTACGGGCATTGTCACGATCCTCGGCACGCTCGTGTTCATGTTGACGATCAGCCCGCTGATCACGCTGCTCGTTGTTGTGCTCACGCCGATCTCGCTCCTCGTCGCGCGCTACATCGCGCAGCGTACCTACCACATGTTCCGGCTGCAGTCCGAGACGCGCGCGGAGCAAACCGCGCTCATCGACGAGATGTTTGTCAACCAGAAGGTGGTAAAAGCGTTCTCCTACGAGGGCGAAGCCCTCGAAACGTTCGACGAGATCAACGAGCGGCTGGAAAAAACATCGCTGCGGGCGATCTTCTTTTCATCGATCACGAACCCCGCCACGCGCTTTGTCAATGGGCTTGTGTACGCGGGCGTTGCGCTCGCGGGCGCGCTGCTTTGCATTTCATCGGGCGGGCGGTTCACCGTGGGCAACTTGACCGCGCTTTTGAGCTACGCAAACCAGTATACAAAGCCGTTTAATGAAATTTCCGGCGTCATCGCGGAGCTTCAAAACGCGCTCGCCTGCGCCGCGCGCATATTCGAGCTGATCGAAGAAAAACCGGAGACGCCCGATGCGCCAAACGCCGCGGTGCTCACGCATGTGCGCGGCAATGTTTCGCTCGAGGGCGTTGCGTTTTCGTACACGCCCGAGCAAAAATTGATCCGCGATTTTAATCTGCATGTCGCGCCCGGGCAGCGCATCGCAATCGTCGGCCCGACCGGCTGCGGCAAGACGACGGTGATCAATCTGTTGATGCGCTTTTATGATGTGAACGCGGGCGTGATCCGCGTGGAAGGCGAGGACATCCGAAACGTGACGCGCGAGAGCCTGCGGGGCGGCTACGGGATGGTCTTGCAGGATACTTGGCTCAAATCGGGCACGATCCGCGAGAACATCGCCATGGGCAAACCCGATGCCACGGACGCGGAGATCGTCGCTGCGGCGGAGGCGTCGCATGCGCACGCGTTCATCGAGCGGATGCCGCACGGCTACGACAGCGTGATCTCCGAAGACGGCGGCAGCCTGTCACAGGGAGAAAAGCAGCTGTTGTGCATCGCGCGGGTGATGCTCTGCCTGCCGCCGATGCTAATCCTCGACGAGGCGACCTCGTCCATCGACACGCGCACCGAAATGCGCATACAGGACGCGTTCGCGCGGCTCATGAAGGGGCGCACGAGCTTCATCGTCGCGCATCGGCTTTCGACCATCCGCGGGGCGGATGTGATCCTTGCGATGGACAAGGGCGATATCGTCGAGCAGGGCGATCACGATGCCTTGCTTTCAAAAAACGGATTCTATGCGCGGCTGTACAACAGCCAGTTTGAGCAGTAGTCGGGTCAACGCACACCTAAAATGACAGGGGTGGAGCGGTAGCCGATGCCCATGCGCTCGACCCCTAGGTCGATCAACTCCAAGAACCGCGCGCGGTCGCGGATGCCGCCCGAGCCCTTGACCTTGCACCTGCCCCGCGCGGCGTCGAGCATCACGCGGATCACTTCTGGCGTTGCGCCATTTGACGCGCCGTCCGTATAAAAGCCGGTTGAGGTCTTTACGAAATCCACGCCGGCGGCGCATGCGATCTCCGTCGCGCGGGCGACCTCGTCGAGCGTCAATGCGTCGGTTTCAAAAATCATCTTCAGGAGCGCGCCGTGGCGATGGGTGATCTCCGTCAGCACGCGCATTTCCGCGCCCGCCTCGTCCCACATGCCGCTGCGCAGCCATCCGTAGTTGACGACGACATCGAGGTCGTCAACGCCGCCGCCCGCCAGTATCTCCTGCGCCTGCAACACCTTCGACGCGGTGGACGAGAGCCCGAACGGGAAATCGCACACGACGCAGATGCCGGTGTCCGTGCCTTTACACATCGCGCGAGCGATGGGCAGCGCGGCGGCGTTGATGCACACCGTTTTACAGCCGTAATCGATGCCCTCTTGGATGTATCTGCGGATTTCGTCCTGCGTAAACGACGGCTTGAGCACGCTCTGGTCGATGTACGCGGCGAGCGCGCGCGGCGACATCTCCCCCGCTTTTTGGGTTGATTTCATTGCCCTCTCCCCCTCACACATGCTGTTTGATGAATGCATAGATCTCGTCAACGAGCGCGCGACTCCAGAACGCGCCCTCGTGCGGCGCGCCCGATACGCGTATCATGCGCGCGTCCGCGCCGTGGTCGATGAGCGCGCGGTACATCAAAAGCCCTTGCTCGTAGGGCACAAGCTCGTCCGCGTCGCCATGGACGATGAGAAACGGCGGGTACTTCGCGCCCGCACGCAATCGGCGCATCGGGCTCATGCGGCGCAGCACGTCGTCCATGTCGCTTCCGCCCGCGAGCCCCTCAAAGATGCGCGTATATTCCTCGTTCGGCTCGCTCGAATCGGCGACGAGCGCGGTCAGATCGCTCGGCCCGAAGCACTCCACCACGCAGTTCACCGCATCGGAATATTCGGCGTATTCGTCGGACTTAAATTCCGCGTCGTCCCCCGTCAGCCCAACGAGCAGCGCGGTGTTCCCGCCGGAGGACGTGCCGTAGACGCACACGCGCGCGGGATCGATGCCGTACAGATAGGCGTTGGCGCGAAGGAAGCGTATCGCGGTCTTGGTGTCCGCAAGATACGCCGGGAACGCGTGCCCGTTTAGACTGCTGCGGTGATCGATTGTCGCCACCACATACCCCGCGCGCGCAAGCTCCGCGAGCTGCGGAATCTCGTAGTTGATGTTCGGCGTCGTCCATGCGCTACCCTGAATGAATACGACGAGCGGGCGGCGCACCGCGTCGTTCTCCGCCCGCCAAGGCGCGATGAGCGTGAGTTTCAATTCCTCGCTGCCCGCGCGCGAATACACGATATCGGGCAAAAGCTCCGCCATGCCTTCGAGCGCGGGATTGGCTTCAAACTGCATGATCTCCGGATATTCCATCCGCTTCCCTCCTTAATTTGTTATGATTTGACAGTACCACTCGCGCAGGCGAATGTCAACCGCCAACACAACATATGGAATGTGCGCGCCGCCATGGCATGGCAGCGCGCACAATTTGTGTGAGGTTGCCCTAGGGCGATACCGCATAAAGGAGACGTGCGCCGACGAGGTGTATTTTCGTCAGATTGAGCTTGCAAAATCCGCAGGCGTAGTAGTGCTACGTCAAGGGTTTTGCAGGCACAAGATGGCGGAAATGCATCCGTCCGCGCGCGTTCGATTTGTGCGGTATTGCCCTAAATTCCCCAGCGGTTGAGCCACACCGCGTAGCGCGAATAGAGTGCGTTGTAGCGTTCGATCAGCTCCGGCGCGTTCGTGAGAAAATACTTGCCGGCGACCTCGTCGTAGGTGAAGTTGCTTTCGACGAGCTGCGCAACAGCATACGCCTCGAGCGCCTTCGCCTCCTGTATGATTTCGGTCAGCTCCGTCAATTCCGTTGTGCTGAGCGCGTTTACGCGTTGAAGCAAACCATCAAAGTACCCGTCCGCGCGGAACATGCCGAGCCCCGTGGGACCTGTGTCGCTGAGGTGATCGAGCGCGTCGAGCGGTCCGACGTATTGGGATGTGATCTCGCCATTCGCGCCTTCCTGCGAATAGGTATACTCCGTCCATTGGCTGACGAAATACAGGTAATCGAGCATCCGCGTGACCTCGCCCACGATGCCGTCCGCCGCGAGCGATGTCCAAAGCGCGTGATCCTGCGAAACCGCGGCGAGGTCAACGGTCTCATAACTCGCGTCCACGATGCGGTAGTTGTACACATACCCGAAATCGTCTACATAATCGCCCAGTTCCATTTTGCCTGTGACGCGCACCGCCTGCTCGGTATAGTCAAACGGCTTGCCCGCCCGCGCGTACACCGCCATGGTGTTGGTCAACTCCGCCGAATTCGGCAGGCAGAACGGGCAGTTTTGGTACGGCAGGTTCATGAGGTAGATGTAATCGCCGGCGAGCGGCGAAAGCGTCGCCATATAACCGATGATCGAAACCTCTTTGCCGTCGAGCTTGCGGATTGCAGAAATATCGAGCGCGTCGGTGAAACGCAGCTCGGTCGCGCCGCCGCCGCCCTTTGAGCACCCGGCAGCGAAAAGCGCGATCACGATCAAAAGAAGGGCAAATCGCTTTTTCATTTATTCACCTCCAAGGCTGTCCTTTCGCGCCATCCACCCGGCGCAGATGATGGTTGGCAGTATGCTGATCCCAAACACCGCGCCGAGGATCGCCCATTGCATCGGGTAGATGCGCGCGGACTCGAGCACGATGCCCATCGAGGACACATAATTTTGCATGATGCGCAGGCAAACAACCGACGCGCCGAGCGCAAGCAGCGTGGCGACAAGCCCCGTGATCGCGTTCTGGATCGTATACAAAAGCGTGATGCGGTTCATGCCGATGCCGATCAGCCGCATGAGCGTGATCTCCCGGCGCGCATCGTAGAGGTTCAGAAGCGTGATCACCACGATGACGAGGATGTTCATCGCGAGGATGATCGCGCTGAGCAAATATACGATCCGGGCGCTGAGATCGACATTTTCGAGCACCTCGCGCAGCACGGTCGTGGGATTTATGACGAGCAGCGACGCGTCCTGCGCGTAGTATTCGGTGATGGCGTAATAAGCGCTGAAATCCTTTGTGCGCAGCAGGATCGCGCATACCTCGCCTTCCGCATGATCTTGGTCGTCCTCCGCATGGTCGTGACCGCCGATGCCGTGCACCGCCCAGGTCGTCTCGATCGAGGTAAATACCGCGTTGTCAAAGGCGGTGTGCGAGGTTTCGAGGATGCCCACCAGCGTGAGCGGCGTGGAATCGTGCTGGTGCCCGCCGGCGGCGATGCCGTGCGAGGTGACGATGGGGTCGCCGATCGAAAGACCGTAGCGATCCGCGACCGCCGCACCGACCACCGCCTCGTACACATGTTCAAACATCGTGCCCTCGCGCAGCCGCTTGCCCTCCAGGAATTTCGGTGTCGTGCCCACGATTTTCGAGGCGTTGAAGCTGTCGCCCATGGCGACGGGCACGACAGCGTTCACATTCGGGTTGTCCTCAAGCTCCGTGACGTAGTCGTAGGGGATGGTGCCAAGCGGCGCGTCGGTGAAGAACATGGTGTTCATCGCCAGCTGCGTCGCGCTGCCCGAGGGACCGATCAGGATGTCGTAGTACCCGGCGGTGCTCACGATCCCCTCGCGCACCTGCGCCGAAACATTGAACGCAACGAGCGCGACCGTCGCGGACAGCAGGATCGAGAGCGTGACCAGAAGCAGTTTCCCCTTCTTGACCGCCATATTTTTGATTGCAAATTTAAGCATTGCGCGCCACCTCCCCCAGCGTGACCGCCTGGTTGAGGTCGATCGCGTGGTCGAAATAGCCGACCAGCCGCTCGTCGTGGGTGACGGCGATGAGCGTCTTGCCCGCGCACACCGCGATCAGCCGCTCGATCACCTCGCGCCCGATTTCGTAGTGGAGGTTGCCCGTCGGTTCGTCGGCGAGAATGATCGCCGGGCGTTTGACGAGCGCGCGCGCAATCGACACGCGCTGTTTTTCGCCGCCCGAGAGCCGCGCGACCTTGCGCCGGCGGAGCGGGAGGATGTAGAGCGCGTCGAGGATTTCGTGCAGGGCGGAGGTGTCCACACCCTCGAGTTCGAGCACGCGGATGTTGTCCTCCACCGTCATCTCCTCGATGAGTTTAAAGTCCTGAAAGATATACCCGATGTTTTGGATGCGGAAACGATCCCGCTCGCGCCGGCTGCGCTTTGTCATGTCCACGCCGTCTATTTCAATCGCGCCCATGGTCGGTGAAAGCACGCCTGCGATCATGTTCAAAAGCGTCGTCTTTCCGCAGCCGGACGCGCCGAGCAGCACATAGGATTTTCCCGTTTCAAATGTCAAATCTGCATATTGCAGAAGTGTTTCGCCGCGAAAATCGCGGGCGATCCCATGGATATGAATCATATGAATCCTCCGTAATCTCGTAAAAGCAATCTGCGCTTCCGGGAGGATTTAATTGTTCATGCGCACCTTGAGCGCCACGGGCAGCAATGCGCAGCCGTCATACGGGCGTGCGCACGCCTCGGGCGCGGAGAGGATGGGCGCGCGGATGCCGTCGCGCGCGGGAAGCGTACAAAAAATCCGGAAAAGCGAGCCGATGTCGCCCTCGATCACCGCGCAGACGCGGCATTTCTCGTCCATGCAGGCGCGGCAATCGTGCGCCGTGCAGAGCGCGACGGGCGCGGCGACGAGGAGTATCAAAAGCGCCGCCAATGATATGCCGACGAATTTTTGCATCAAGCGTGTCATGCGCGCGCCCTCCTCCCATTGTACGAATACCTTCATTGTATGGCGAAGCGCCGCGTCCGTCAAGCGCGCCCCCGGCGCAATGCAGTAAAATAAATAAGGCGAATCGCGCATCCGCCGCCGCGATACATAACACAACGCGGGCGTGGCATGCTATTTCGGAAGGAGTGATTTCCATGCAGGGCACGAAAACGCCAACCTTTCCCAAACAGCATCAGGACCAGCAGCCCGGGGTCGAACGCGTGATGCACCCCCAGCCCCAATACGACAACCCGCGCTACAAAGCCGCCGGCAAGCTCGAGGGCAAGCGCGCCATCATCACCGGCGGCGACAGCGGCATAGGGCGCGCGGTCGCGCTTGTGTACGCCAAGGAGGGCGCGGACGTCGCGATCCTTTATCTGAACGAGCATCAGGACGCCGCGCTGGTCGTGCGCGACATCGAGGCGCTCGGCAAGCGCTGCGTTGCGATCGCCGCCGACCTAAAAAGCGAGGAAGCCGCGAACCGCGCTGCAGACGATGCCATCGCGCAGCTCGGCGGCGTGGACATCCTCGTAAACAACGCGGGCGTGCAATACCCGCAGAACAGCATCCTCGACATCACGAAAGATCAGATGATGCACACCTTCGAGAGCAACTATTTTTCCTATTTCTTTATGACGCGGGCGATACTGCCGCACCTTCATGCGGGCGCGGCGATCATCAACACCGCGTCGATCACCGCCTTTGAGGGAAACGAGCGGCTGATCGACTATGCATCCACGAAGGGTGCGATCGTGGCGTTCACGCGCTCGATGGCGCTTTCCTTGATGAACCAGGAAATCCGCGTCAACGCGGTGTCGCCCGGTCCTGTCTGGACGCCGCTGATCGTATCGAGCTTTTCCGCGCAGGAGGTCGGCACATTTGGCTCGACATCCCCCATGCACCGCGCCGCACAGCCCTGCGAGCTCGCGCCGATCTATGTATACCTCGCGTGCGAGGACGCAACGAATGTCTCCGGGCAGGTTTTTCATGTCAACAGCGGTACGATCATCAATTAAGGACGCAAAAAAGCGCGCCCGCGTGCAAATGCGCGGGCGCGTATTTTTTCGTGTCATTGCGCCGATTGCCCCGCCAGCTGCGCCTTCGCGCTGTTGCGCTTGGCGCGCACCTCGGACACGATCCACGTCGCCGCGGGCAGAACCACCTGAAACAGCGCGGCGTAATAGGGATAATAAATGATGAATTGATACATCTCCATGGTGTTTTGGTACAGAATCTCCGAAAGTGCGACCATGAGCAGCCCGGTCGGGTACACGAGGTTGCGCCACGTCTTTAGCCCGAACAAATGTGCGATGCCGCGGCTGGCGACGATCAGGCACAATGTGAGCTTCGTGATCCCCGCGAGCATGAAGTTGATGGAGATCGACCCCTCCAGCCGCGAGAGAAAGTCGCCCAGGCTCATCACGCGCACCGCCATGTACGACGGAAAATACGACGAGGACATGACCACAGGCCCGAGCACGAGGATGTTGCGCAGCGTAATCATCATCAGTATCCCCGTGCTCGTCAGCGCGCTTTTCATGAAGATGACATGCGGCTTGTCGCGCACGTTGATTAAATCGGCGATGCCGAGGATCATCACGATCTCC
>JBMNUA010000090.1:0-9274 GCA_050945995.1 Christensenellales bacterium | reverse complement strand
ATTTGTCCCTCGAGTACGCATTTTCCCATGCTCATTATAGCATAGCGCATGCGCCAATGCAAACGCGCGCCGGTTAACGCGGCGCAAACAATCGCGCAACTTTCGTTGTATATGGACATGCTAAAATGGTAGAAAATGATGCGGAGGATTTGACATGCGATACGATCTCGTCATCTTCGATCTCGATGGCACGCTGCTTGACACGCTGGGCGATTTGCGAAACGCCGCAAACCACGCGCTCGCCAACGCCGACGCCGCCCCGCGCACGCGGGAGGAGGTGCGCGCCGCCATCGGCGATGGGCTCAAAATGCTCTTGTCGCGAGTGCTCCCCGCCGACGCGTCAGATGCCGAAATCGAGCGCGCGCTTCAAGATTTTAAAGACCACTACGGCGAACACATGACCGCCGAAACCAAGCCCTACCCCGGCATCCTCCCGATGCTCGAACGCCTGCGCGACGCCGGCATCGCCATCGCCGTCCACTCCAATAAATACGACGCGGCGGTGCAATCCCTCTGCATGGAGTTCTTCCCAAACCTCTACTTCCGTGCCGTCGGCGAATCCGCGCAAACCCCCAAAAAGCCCGACCCCGCGGGAACAAACGCCATCCTCGCCGTCTCCGGTCACGATCGCGCGCGCACGCTGTTTGTGGGCGACAGCGCGGTCGATCTGCAAACCGCCAAAAACGCGGGCGTCGATGCCGCTTGGGTCTCCTGGGGCTTTCGCACCCGCGCGGAGATGGGCGATATCGGAAATGCCCCGACCTTCGACCGCGCGGACGCGCTCCTAGAATATCTGTTGAACTGACCTGCGACACACCGGGCGCGAAGGCTCAATCCTCCGATTTCTTCAGCGTAAACCAGAAATCCGCGCCCTTCCCCGGCTCGGAGCGCACGCCGATCTCCCCGTGCATCAGCTCTACCAATAGCTTCGCAATCGCAAGCCCAAGCCCCGTGCCCGAGGTGCGCATCCGCGACTTGTCCACCTTGTAAAACCGCTCCCAGATATACGCCAAATCCTTCGGCTCGATCCCGCACCCCGTGTCGGACACGCCCATCACCACGCGCCCGCCCTCGCCGCGCGCATAGGCGGTTACCGCGCCGCCGCGCGGCGTAAAGCTCATCGCGTTGTCCAAAAACGCGGTCATCACCTGCAAAATCCTGTCCTCGTTGCCGCGGCACAAAAGCCCCGTCTCCGCCACATCCACCAAAAGCTCGACCTCCGCCTCCGCCGCGGTCTGCGCAACCCGCCGCGCCGCCGCGCGCACGATCCCGCCCACCTCCATCGGCTCGAGATCGACCGTCAGCCGCTCGTCCTGCAGCCGCGAGAGATCCAGCATATCGCGGATCAGCTTCTCCAACCGGATCGTCTCCTGATAGATCACCCGGTAGCAGTCCTGCTTCTCCTCGTCGGTGTCGATGTACCCGTCGAGCAGCGGCTCGACCATCCCGCGAATCCCCGTCAGCGGCGTGCGCAGCTCGTGCGAGATGTTCGCCACATAGTCGCGCCGCATCCGCTCCAGCCGCTCTGCCTCGGACACATCCTGCACCAAGCACACCGCGCCGATGCGCCCCTGCGCCTCCGAATGCAAAGGCGACGCCACCGCCGCGAGCCGCCGCCCGCCGGAAACCGTCCACACCGCGCGCTCGCGCGTCCCGCGCCGCATGCTGATCTCGAGGATCCGCCCGTATTCCGCGTCGGTCGATAGCGTAATCGGCGCGCTCGCAAGCTCCGCCAATTCCAAAAACGCCTGATTGCAATGCACCACGCGCATCCTGCGATCCGCCGCGATGATCCCCTCGCCGATCCCGTCCACAATCAAATCCAGCTTGTCACGCTCCTCGCTCAGCCGCCCGATCACATCCCGCAGCCGCGCCGAGAGCGCGTTCAACGTCCCCGCCAATTCCCCCAACTCGTCGTTTGACGTGATCTCGATCAGCTGCCCGTACTTCCCCTCGGCAAGCCGGCTCGCCCCGCGCGTCATCTCGACGATCGGCTTTGTCAGCCGCCCCGCGAGGATCCACGAAACCGCAATCGCAAGCGAGATCGAAACCGCCGCCACGATGAGCAGCAACAATAGCATGATCGACGAGCGCTCGCGGAACACATTGATCGATTGGATCAGCACGATCCCGCCCGTCGGCTCCCCGCCCGCGCCCTGGATCGGCGCGCCCGCGAAGATGATCTCGCCCTCCACAAACTGGAACGAGCGGATGTCCGCCACCGCCTCGCCCGATAAGATCCGCGCGAAAAACACCTGGTCGATCGCGTCCACCACCCGGATTCGCCGCAGCTTCGCGCTCCCGCCCTCGCTCTCCCCGTACGGGAAATGCAGCCTGCCCGCCGGCGGCAGGTGCGTCGCCGTGTAGTCAGATCCGATGTATAATATCATCGCGTCGGTCAGATTTTCATACATCTCCATCCGCTCCACGTCGTACTCGCCGCCCGCGCGCGCGCCCTCGGTCTGCGCAATCGCTTTCGCGCGCCCGAGCAGCTCTTCCTTCATGTAATCGCGCATGAACGTGTAGATGACCACAGACATAGAAATCGCCGCGAAGAAGATCACCATCACAGCCAGCGCAATGTGGCTGATCGTCGTCTTCGCGCCGATTCCGCGTACATTAATTTTCATTTTTCGCTTTGCGCCCATCAACCTTCGTTTAATTCAAATCGATAGCCCACGCCCCATACCGTCTTGATGTCCCAGTCGTTGCCCTCCTGGCACAATTTGGCGCGTATGCGCTTGATGTGGCTGTCCACCGCGCGCGTGTCCCCCAAAAAGTCGTAGCCCCATATGCTCTGGAGCAGGTGCTCGCGGCTGAACACGAGCCCGGGGTTGCTCGCCAGCGTCCAAAGAATCTCGATCTCCTTGGGCGTGCACGGCACGACCTTCCCGTTTAATTTTACGATAAACGCGCTCATGTCGATGTCGAGGTTCCCCGCCACCAAGTGCGAGCCCTTGCCGACTTCCTTCATCTCGTGGATGCGCCGCAGCACCGCCTTCACCCGCGCCAATACCTCGCGCGGCGAAAACGGCTTGGTGATATAATCGTCCGCCCCCAATTCGAGCCCCAACAGCTTGTCGAACTCCTCGCCCTTCGCCGTGAGCATCACAATCGGGATGTTCGATTCCTTCCGCGCCTCCTTGCACACCGCCAGCCCGTCCATTTTCGGCATCATAATGTCCAAAAGCAGGATGTCCGGGCGATGCTTGCGGATGAACGAAAGCGCTTCCTCGCCGTCGTATGCCGACAGCATCTGATAGCCCTCGCGCTTGAAGTACGCGTTGAGCGATTGATGTACGTTCGCGTCGTCGTCCGCGACCAGTATGCGATACCCGCTGCGAAATTCCTCCATTTCGATCCCCCCATCCTGAATCTATATCAGTTCATACTATCTTATATCCGTGTCGTTTTCGTGTCAAGCCGCGCCGAGTGTAGTTATCGCAAAACTTCGCGCGCACGCATCGGTTCAAATTGGCAGGATTCGCGCGCGCCATGCAAGCAATACTATGCCCGGCGAAAGGCGGCGGTCGGTTGAGAAGCATGCGGTCGCTGCGCGGGATGCGCGTGGTCTGCGAAGGGCGCGGGATCGGTCGCGTCGTGATGATCTGCCTTTCCGGCGATTTGAAGCGCCTGGACGGCATCTGGATCGACGCGGGGTTGAAGGGCGTTCGGTTCATCGAAGCCGAGCGCATCTCGGTCATCGGCAGGCGCGCCGTCATCGCAGACGACGCCGGCGAGCGTGTGCGCATCAAGCCCCATACCCTGTTTGTCCGCGCGGTGTCCACCGCCGGGCGCAGGCTCGGCGCGATCACCGACGCGCAGATCGACGAGGTCACCCTCTCGGTCGCAAACCTCGTCCTTTCGCTGGGATACTGGGAGGATTTTACCCGCGGCGAGATTCCGGTTTCGGAATACCTCTACGACCACGACAACCGCCGCGTGGTGATCCCGGAAGCGCTGATCGATTCGGAGGTGTAATGGAATGAAGGGTCACGGTTTTAGCACGTTTACGCTCGGAGCGATTTTGGGCTCGGCGGCGGCGCTTGGGCTCGCCGCCATCGACCCGGGCATGCGGCGCGCCATGCGCTGCAAGGCGGTCAAAGCCTCGCGCAAAGCCATGCGCGTCGCGGGCACCTATTTTCGGTAGGCGATGGTCGAGCGGATCAAGCGCGTGAACGCGCGCTCGCTCAAGGTCGTCGCGGCGATTCTCGCCGCGGCGGCTCTCGCCGTCGTCTTTCGGCGCCTCATCGTCACCGTCGCCGCCATCCTCGCGCAGGCGGGCGCGGCGGCGTTCGTGCTCGAGCCGCTCGCGCGCTTTTACGAAAAAAGGCTCGGGCGCTCGCCCTCGGCGCTGCTCGCGGTGCTCTCCGCGCTTTTCATCCTCGTCCTCGTCGCCCTTCTTTTGATCCCCGCGATCACAGGCCCGCTCGCCGATCTGTACCGTTCCCTCCCGGGCATGGTTTCATACCTGCGCCGGCTGCTCGACGGCGCGGGCAGCGCGCTTGAAACGCTCGGCATATCGCTCGACGGCGTCGCCGCCTCGCTTCAAAGCAAGCTCGACGGCTTTCTTTCCCATGCCGCGGGGTATTTCGCGCGCACCGCGGCGTCGCTTGCGCGCATCGCAATCGTCGTCACCATCAGCTTTTTCATGCTGCGCGACCGCGAGAAATTGCAGCTTCGGCTCGAGCTCGCCGTGCCGCTGCGCTTTCGCGAGCGCATCGTGAAGGCGTGCGCAAACGCCCGGCGGGAACTGAAGATGTATCTGCGCGGGCAGCTGATGATCTCGCTGCTCGTCGGCGCGCTGTCGGCGGTCGGTCTGTTTCTCGTGGGCGTGCCGGCGGGCATCGGGCTGGGGCTGATGGCAGGGCTGATGAACATCATCCCCTATTTCGGTCCCATCGTCGCCTGCCTGCCCGTCGCGCTCGCGTCACTCGGCGTAGGGCTTCCGACCGCCGTACTCGCCATCGCCGTGCTCATCGCCGTGCAGCAGATCGACGGGCTCATCATCTCCCCGCGCATCATGGGCGGCGTCACGGGCTTTTCTTCCGCCTCGGTCATCATCGCGCTGTACGCGGCGGGCGCGGCAAAGGGCATCCTCGGGATGCTGCTCGCGCTGCCGGTGCTCATCCTCATCCGAACATGTATGAGAGTTTTTGTTGAATCGGGCTGAATCATTGAAATTCATGGTCGATTGTGCTATACTACCAAACAGATAATCGTTACCCTTTATGGGAAAGGTGGTGCGTTATGGACGGCAGATTGGGAGAGACGCGTAATTTCAGGCTTCCCGCCGATACCCCCGAATCCGCGGAGGATATCATTCGGGTGGTCTATCAGGCGTTGAAGGCGAAAGGTCATGATCCCATCATGCAGATCGTGGGTTATCTCATTTCGGGCGACCCGACGTACATAACCAGCTATAACAATGCCCGCTCCCTCATCCGCAGGCTCGAGCGCGATGAGATTCTTGAGGAGTTCGTCCGCTACTATCTCGAAAACCGCGAGCGCTGATGCGGCGGGTTTCGCTGGGGCGAACGGGGCTTGAGGTCTCTCAGCTGTGCTTCGGCACGCTCACCATGGCGCCGATGCAGCAAAACCTGTCGCCGGATGAAGGCGCGCGGTTGTTGCTGTATGCGTATGAACAGGGCGTCAATTTCCTCGACACCGCGGATCTGTATGATACCTACCCGCATATCCGGCGCGCGCTCATCGCCGCGCCGGATTATATCGTCAGCACGAAGGCGTATTGCTACGATGCGCCCACCGCGCGCGCCGCACTCGAGCGCGCGTTTCGCGGGCTCGGTCGGGACTATGTGGATTTGTTCATGCTGCACGAACAGGAATCGCGCCACACGCTGCGCGGGCACGCGGAGGCACTTACCTACCTCGCCGATCAGAAGCGGCGCGGTCACATCGGCGCGGTGGGCATCAGCACCCATTTTGCCGAATGCGTGAAGGACGCGCTGCGCTTCCCCGAGATCGATGTGATCCATCCCCTCATCAACATCGAGGGCATCGGCATCCAGGGCGGCTCGCGCGAAGATATGGAAACAAACATAAAGATCGCGCATGACGGCGGGCGCGGCATCCTCGCCATGAAGGCGCTGGGCGGCGGGCATCTCATCGCCTCGTCGCATGATGCGCTCAAATACATTGCGGACGCGCCTTGGGCGGACGCGGCGGCAATCGGCATGCAATCCAAGGCGGAGATCGATGCAAACGTCGCGCTGTTCTCGGGCGCACCCGAAGCGCGCGCGCTGCTACATGCTTTGAAGGACAAACAGCGCCGCATCCTCGTGCACGATTGGTGCGAGGGCTGCGGGCGGTGCAAGGACGCTTGCGGCATGGACGCGATCTCGCTTTCGCAGGGAAAAGCGCGGATCGACCCGGAATCCTGCGTATTTTGCGGTTACTGCGCACGCGCGTGCCCGCAGGTATGCATCAAGGTGGTGTGAAGATGCGCATACTCTGTCTCGACGTCGGGCAAAAGCGAATCGGTGTCGCCGTTTCGGATCTTCTCGACATCACGGCGCAAAGCGTGCAGACGATCGCCTCAAAGGGCATCGAGCGCGACGCCGAAGCCGTGCGCGCACTCTGCGCGCGCTACGAAACCGACCGTGTGCTCGTCGGACTTCCCAAAAACATGGACGGCACGGAGGGCGCGCAGGCGGCGCACAGCCGCGCGCTCGGCGAAAAACTTTCGCAAATCGGGCTGAACGTGCGCTATCAGGACGAGCGGCTCTCCACGGCGAGCGCCACGCGCACATTGATCGAGGGCGGCGTACGGCGCGAAAAGCGCAAGGCGGTTGTCGATCAATTGGCGGCGTGCTATATCTTGCAATCCTACATGGACGCCGGCGGCTGGCGCGAAGCGGGCGGCGCACCCGGGCAATCGAAGGAAAAGTGAGGGAACCAAAATGGCGGACCAGAATATGGAGCAGGAGAACATCGTAGAACTCATCGACGAGGAGGGCAACGCCCTGAGATTTGAGCACATGATGACGCTCGAGCACAAGGGCAACGCGTACATCTGCCTCGCGCCCGCCGAACCCATGGAGGACATCGGCGAGGACGAGCTGGTGATCATGCGCGTGGAGAAGGACGCGGATTCCGACGAGGATGTGTACGCGACGATTGAGGACGAGGCGGAGCTCGACGAGGTGTTCGAGGAATACCTCAAAATCGCGGAAGCGGACGACTGACGCGAAGTTGATGCCCGGGCGCGATGCGCCCGGGCATTTTTTTGATAAATAGCATCCGATTTTGTACAAAAATGTCCGTCGCATATCCGGATTCCGTATCATTTTCTACATCGAAAACCTTCTTTTTATCCGCCCGTTATCATGCGGTTTCCGAACAATGATGCGCCTACGGCTCACCATCGTCCGGATTATTCGGCTTTACACGAGCTCGCCGCTCAGCGCTCCTCGCGGAAATACGCGATGCCAAGGCTCGCCGGCGGCTGGTTCTCGCGCTTTTTGCGAAGGCTCGTCAAGATCAAAACCAATATCGTCACCGCATACGGCAGCGCCTTAAATATCTCCTGCGACGCGCGATCGAGCCCCGCGATATAAAGATACAGGATGTATAATCCGCCGAACAGGAACGATCCCCAGATCGCATGTTTTGGGTTCCAGCGCGCGAAGATCACAAGTGCGATCGCAAGCCATCCACGGTCGCCAAAACCGTTGTTTGTCCATGTGCCGCCGGAGTATTCCATCACGAAGTACAGCCCGCCCAGCCCGCAGATGCCGCCGCCAATGCAGGTCGCCAAATACTTGTATTTCATGACATTGATGCCCGCCGCGTCCGCCGTGGCGGGACTTTCGCCCACCGCGCGCAGATTCAGCCCGCTGCGCGTTTTCGAAATGTACCAGGCGAGCAAAATCGAAATCAAAATCGATGCGTAGGTCAGCGCGCCGTAGGAGAACAGGATCGGTCCGACGATCGGAATCTCCGACAGATACGGGATACTCGCGGTATACGCGCTCGCCGTTTTCGCAACGGATATCTGCCCCACGCCGCCCGCGAGCTGCGAGAGCGAGCCGCCGAAGAAATTGCCCAGCCCCACGCCGAAGGTCGTGAGCGCAAGCCCCGTGACATTCTGATTCGCGCGCAGGCTGATGGTGATCACGCTGTAAATCAGCCCGCCCAGCGCGGCAAACAAAAACGCGCAGGCAAATGATAGTAAAAAGCCGACAAAAGGCACGGGGTTTGCAACATGCCGCTCGTACAGAAACGCGCTCACGAGCCCGCCGATGCCGCCCATGTACATCATGCCCGGCACGCCGAGGTTCAAGTTTCCCGATTTTTCGGTGAGAATCTCGCCGTTTGCGCCGAAGAGAATGGCGACGCCCTGCGCGATCGCCTTTTGTATGAAGATCATCAGCGTGCTCATTTGCCGTCCTCCTCTGCGCGCCGGATGCGAATGCTCAGCTTGTAGTTGATGAAGAACTCGCAGCCGAGGATGAAAAACAACAGTATCCCGGTGATGATATCCGAAGCGTTCTCGTTTAGGTTAAACTGCGTGGCGATCTGGCTTGCACCTTTTTGCATGAACACGAGAAAGAACGATACGAGCATCATCATAAATGTGTTGAATTTGGAGAGCCACGCGACGATGATCGCGGTAAATCCCCGTCCGCCCGCGGTGCTCGTCGATATGGTGTGCGACGAGCCGCTGACCAGGATAAACCCCGCGATGCCGCAGATCGCGCCCGAGATCGCCATGGTGCGCATGATTACTTTTTTAACGTCGATCCCCGCATATCGCGCGGTGTTCTCGCTCTCGCCGACGACCGCGATCTCGTACCCCTGTTTGGAATACCGCAGGTACACAAACATCGCGACGGCAAGCGCAACAACGATCAATACATTTAGCGTGTACGCCTGTCCAAAAAGCGGCGGAAACCAGCCGGTTTTTGTCGCCATGTTGATCAGCCCAACCGAGTTGGAGCCCTTCGGGTTCTCCCAGAAGATGATAAAGTATGTGACGACCTGCATCGCAACATAGTTGAGCATGAGCGTAAACAAGGTTTCGTTTGTATTCCAAATCGCCTTGAAGATCGCGGGGATCAAGCCCCAGATCATGCCCGCGACCATGCTCGCAACCGCCATGGTCGCAAACAACAGCCATGTGGGCATCGCGCCGAAGTGGATCATCACCGCCGCCGTCGCGAGCCCGCCGACGAGCACCTGCCCCTCCGCGCCGATGTTCCAAAACCGCATTTTGAACGCGGGCGCGAGCGCGATGGAGATGCAAAGCAGCGTC
>JBMNUA010000089.1:0-9433 GCA_050945995.1 Christensenellales bacterium | reverse complement strand
CGTGGTGATGAACGTTTCGACCGCAGCGCATCTCTCCGACGCGATCCGCTACGGCTTACCGATCACCGAGCGGGTGATCACCGTCGCGGGTGAGGTGAAAAACCCCTGCAACATCCGCGTGCGCGTGGGGACGGATTTAGGCAGCGTCATCGAGCAATGCGGCGGTCTGAACGAGGGCGTGAACAAGATGATCATCGGAGGACCGATGATGGGGCACAGCGTCCACAGCGTCCACACGCCGACCGAGAAGGCGACGGGCGGGATTTTGTTGATGCGCGACGAGGGCAAGTACACCGACGACCCCGAAAACTGCATCCGCTGCGGGCGCTGCGTGCGCGCGTGCCCCGCGGGGCTGTTGCCGCTCAACCTCTACGAGCTTTCGCGCAAGGGGATGCATGAGCTCGCGCGCGATCGGTACAATGTGTGGGACTGCATCGATTGCGGGGCGTGTTCCTACATCTGCCCCTCGAAGCTGCCGATCGTACACATGATCCGCGTGACGAAACACGCGCTGAACGGCAAATGATCGCTGCGCGCGACAGAAAGTGAGATGACAACATGCAAAACGGAACCATGATGCGCGTCACAGCCTCGCCGCACATACGCGATGCGGGCACCACGCAATCGATCATGTGGGATGTGATCTGCGCACTCATCCCCGCGGGCGCGTTCGGCGTATACTACTTTGGATACCGCGCGGCGCTGATCATCGGCATCGCGTGCGCCGCCGCGGTGCTGAGCGAACTGCTCTACAACCACATCACCCACAAACGCCAGACGATCTCGGATTGCAGCGCGATTGTAACGGGGCTTCTCCTCGCCTACAACCTGCCCGCGTCTGTTCCGCTGTGGATGCCCGCGGTGGGCTCGGCGATCGCGATTTTGCTGATCAAGATGATCTTTGGCGGGCTCGGGCACAACTTCGCGAACCCCGCGCTCGCGGCGCGCGCGATCCTCACAACCTCGTGGGCGGGGCACATGTCCGGCAGCGCGTTCAACGTGGCGGTGCGCGGGCTGGACGCGGCGACCGCGGCGACCCCGCTTGTGCAGGAGTACACCCTGTTTCAACTCTTTGTCGGGCAAGCGCCCGGCTGCATCGGCGAGGTGAGCAAGATCGCCATCCTCGTCGGCGCGGGCTACCTGCTCGTGCGCAAGGTCATCACATGGCACATCCCTGTCGTGATGCTGGGCACGGTGTTCGTGCTCAACTGGATCACCTCCGGGACGCTCGTCGGATCGATTGATTCCGCCGTCTATCAGCTATTGTCGGGCGGGCTCATCCTCGCCGCATGCTTCATGGCGACCGACTACGCCACCGCGCCCATCTCGGCGTGGGGCAAGGTGATTTTCGCGTTCGGCTGCGGGCTGGTCGCCTACGTCATACGCCTGCTCTCGCCGATGGCGGAGGGCGTGAGTTATTCCATATTATTTATGAACCTGATCGTGCCGCTGATCGATCGATTCGTCAAGCCGAGGGTTTACGGGGAGGGCAAAAAGCATGCGTGATATGATGAAGCTTGCATTGAGGCTGATGGTGTTTGCGCTTGTCGCCGCGGTGATGCTCGCGGCGGTCAACGAGCTGACCAAGGATCAAATCGCCGCGAACGAGCGCGCGAAGGTGGGCGGCGCGCGGGCGGAGGTGCTGGGGGATTACGATTTCGCCGAGGCGGCGTTTGATCTCTCCGAATACACCTACATTACGAATGTGTATGTCGCGACCGACGCGGGCGCGACGGTGGGCTATGTGTATGAGCTGACCTCGCGCGGCTTTGGCGGCATGATCGATTTGTCGCTGGGCGTGCGCGCCGACGGCACGATTTCCGGGCTCGCGGTCGCCAACCACATCGAGACGCGCGGGTTGGGCACGGAGGACGAAGCGCCCTTCCTCGAGTCGTTCGTTGGTTTGAAAGCGGGCGCGGGCGGCGAAGCGGGCGCTGAGCCGGCTGCGGACGAGACGGACGCGGACACGAGCGCGACGACGGGCGCGACGGGGACTGCGGATGCGACTGCCGCCGCGGATGCGACGGACGCGGACACGAGCGCGACGACCGGCGCGACAGGCACAGCGGATGCGACCGCCGCCGCCGACGCGACGGATGCGGACACGAGCGCGACGGGCACTGCGGCTGAGACCGCCGCCGACGCGACGGATGCGGACACGAGCGCGACGGGCACTGCGGCTGAGACCGCCGCCGCGGACGCGACGGACGCGGACACGAGCGCGACGACGGGCGCGACCGGCGCTGCGGACACCGACGCTGCGACTGCGGCGACGGGTGAAAGCGAGTTGACCGATACCGCCGCGAGCGACGCGGTTGCAAGCGTGGACGGCATGTCGGGTGCGACGGTCTCCTCGAACGCGGTGAAAAACGCGGTCGCCGAGGCGCTGAGCCACTTCCGCGCGAACAATCTCGGGGGAGGGGAGGGCGTCAAGTGAACGGAGCAACGCTAAAGGGCATCCTCCGAAACGGTATTTTCGACGAGAACCCCACCTTCCGGCTGGTGCTGGGCATGTGTCCGACGCTCGCGGTCACCTATCGGGCGATCAACGGCATCGGCATGGGACTCGCGACGATGTTTGTGCTGGTTTGTTCCAACCTCGCCATCTCGCTTTTGCGAAAGGCGATCCCGGAGAAGATCCGCATTCCCGCGTTCATCATCATCATCGCAACCTTCGTCTCCATCGTCGAGATGGTGATGCGCGCCTACCTCCCGGAACTATACGACTCGCTCGGCATGTTTATATCGCTGATCGTCGTCAACTGCATCATCTTCGCGCGCGCAGAATCGTTCGCGTTTGTGAACCCGCCGCTTCAAAGCGCGGTGGACGGGCTGGGGATGGGCATCGGCTTTACGCTTGCGATCACGCTGCTCGCCTGTGTGCGCGAACTGCTCGGCGCGGGCACGGTGTTCGGCGCGCAGATCATGCATTCCGGTTATGAGCCGATGGCGTTTGCCACATCGCCCGCGGGCGGGTTTGTGATATTGGGATTGCTGCTTGCGGTGATCAACGCGATATCGGCGCGAAAGGGGGCGACGAAGTGAACCTGATATTGATACTCGTTGGCTCGATGATCGTCAACAACTTCGTGCTCAACCGGTTCTACGGCTGCTGCCCGTTCTTGGGCGTCTCCAAGAAGCTGGAAATGGCGTTTGGCATGGGCATGGCGGTGATCTTCGTCATCACCGTCTCCTCGCTTCTGACGTACTTCATCCGCCAGCTGCTCGTGCTCGCAGGGATCGAGTACATGCAGACAATCGCGTTCATCCTCGTGATCGCGGTGCTGGTTCAGTTGGTGGAGGTCGTGCTGCGCAAGGTCAGCCATTCGCTCTATCAGGCGCTTGGCGTGTACCTGCCGCTGATCGCTACCAACTGCGCGGTGCTCGCCGCGACGATCATGAACGTTGACGAGGGGTACAGCCTCATCGAGTCTGTCGTCAACGGATTTGGCGCGTCGGCGGGGTTCACGCTGGCGATCGTGCTGTTTGCCGGCATTCGAGAGCGGCTGGAGATTTCGGACATGCCCGATTGGATGCAGGGATTTCCCGGCGCGCTCATCACGGCGGGCATCATGGCGATTGCGTTTTCAGGGTTTGCGGGACTTATTTAGGAGGGGGTTACATGGACTTCAATTCGATCATGATCGCCGCGGGGACGATTGGCGGCATGGGCTTTGTGTTCGGCGGCGTGCTTGCGATTTTCAACCGCGTATTCGAGGTTCGCGAGGACCCGATGCTGGTTGCGGTTCGCGCGGCGCTGCCGGGCGCGAACTGCGGCGGCTGCGGGTTCGCGGGCTGCGAGGCGTTCGCACAGGCGTTGATCGATGGGAAGGCGCAAATGGAGATGTGCGGGGTGATGAACGCCGATGGGCTCAAGGCGGTTGCCGCCATCATCGGCGCGGATGTCGCGCCCAAAGACAAGAAGGTCGCCGTGGTGCGCTGCATGGGCAGCTTGGACAAATGCGCCGTTCGGTTTGAATACAGCGGAATCAAAACCTGCCAGGCGGCGGATCTCGCGGCGCACGGCGACAAGGCGTGCCAATACGCGTGCCTCGGATACGGCGACTGCATCGTTTCCTGTAAATTCGACGCCTTGAAGATGGTGGACGGAAGGCTGGTCGAGGTGGACGCCGACAACTGCGTGGGCTGCGGCGCGTGCGTGACGGCATGCCCGCGTTCGGTGATCCAGCTGATCCCCGAGCGGCACGCGGTGCTGCGCACCTGTTCGGCGATGAAGCGCGGCAAGGTGGTGCGCGACAACTGCACGGCGGGTTGCATCGGCTGCGGCAAGTGCGCGCGGATGTGCAAATTCGGCGCGATCACCATGGTCAACGATCTGCCGGCAATCGATCATTCAAAATGCGTCGGCTGCATGCAGTGCGCGGACGGATGTCCGACGGGCGCGCTGATGCCGAATGAGGCGCTGCGCAGGCGCGCGGTGATCCACTACCCGGAGTGCATCGGCTGCGGCAAATGCTCCAAGGTGTGTCAGTTCGGTGCGGTCGCGGGCGCGCCGCGCGAGCGGCACAGCATCATCGAATGGAACTGCGTGGGCTGCGGCGCATGCGAGGGCGTTTGCCCGCATGGCTGCATCGAGATGCTGCCGGGCAGCGCGTATGGCAATCGGCAGGCGTATGTGAGGGGGTAGACGGATATGTCCGTCGCATCGCAGAAGAATCAGGCGAGTTGGGATGCGTTTGCGGATCGCTACGCGGCGCGGGTGCACACGCAAGCCGATCTGGACGCGCTTGTGCGCGAGCCGGCGCGCGCGTTTCACGCAGGCACATGGCATGTGATCCGCGATTGTTTGCCGGAGGTGCGCGGCGCGCGCGTGCTGGTGCCCTCCAGCGGCGACAACAAGGCGGTGTTCGCGTTCGCCATGCTGGGCGCGCGCGTCACATCGGCAGATATTTCGCAGAACCAGCTTGCAAACGCCGCGCGCGCAGCACAGCAGCTGGGGCTTTCGGGGATCGAGTTTGTGCGCGCGGATACCATGACGCTCGACGGGATACCCGCGGGTGAATATGATCTTGTGTATACATCGAACGGCGTTCATGTTTGGATCGACGATCTTGATGCGATGTATCAAAGCATTGCGCGGGTGATGCGCCCCGGCGGGCATTCTGTGATGTATGAAATCCATCCCTTCAACCGTCCGTTTGACGACGCGGGGAAAATCGTCAAGCCCTATGACAGCACAGGTCCTTTCGAGGATAACAATGAGGTGACCTTTGCTTGGCGTGTGATGGATATTCTAGGCGCGATGTTGCGCGCGGGGCTATCGATCCGGCGCTTCGAGGAGATGTTCGCAGAAAAGGATTATTTTGATCCCTTCATGGTGCCGTTGCAGGCGCAGGTGGATGCGGGGTTTCACGAGTACGACCATGCCGAGGTGGATCGCATGCACGACTGGCGTGAAAATCCCATGGCGGCGCTGCCGCAATGGTTGTCGGTTTCAGCGCAGAAGGGGTGATGGTTTGATCGAGGTGCGACGCGCGACAACGCGCGATCTGGACGCCATCTGCACCGTCGAGCGCGGCGAAGAAGGGCCTTGGGGGGAGATGGAGAGCTGCGATCCCATGGTTCGGCGCAACCTCGCGCGCGGATACTACATACAAATCGCCTATCGGGGCGGCGAGCCGGTGGGGCACGGCGAGTGGAATGTTTCCGACGAGCCGTCGGGGCGCGCGTTTTATTTGAACCTTTTGCAGGTACGCAAGGGGTTTCAGAAGATGGGCGTCGGCACGCGGATGATGGAGGACGGCGCGCGCGAGGCGAACCTGTGCGGCTGCGCGCGGCTGACCACCATGCCCGATCTGGACACCGGCTCGGACGCATTCTATCGAAAGAATGGGTTTGTCAAAAGCCGGTCGCTCTTTCAGCTTTCGGCGAAGGCGCGCGATACGGGTGCAAAAATTGCACGAATCGATGCGATCCCAGAATCCGTGATCGCCAAAAAGCGGTTCATCTCCGGGTACTTGCAGGCATCCTCGCGGTTTATGTGGGAGCTGATCACGCATCCGCCCAACAAGGAGCGGATCGTCCACCGCGCGCGCGTTCCGGGCGGATATATCGTTTTGATGCACTTTCCGGGGAAGCGCGCCGATGCGCTCGCGTGGGGCGATATGTCCGCAGGCGACGCGCTTTCGGGCTGCATGCAACTGGCGCATGAGTGCGGCATCGGCAGATTTTCGTTTGTGTTCGACGGGGCGGATTGCGCGGATGTGAGCGCATGCGCGGCGGGCGAGATATCGCTGCACGATTCCTATGAGATGGTAAAATTGCTCGGATGAAAAGCGGGAGAAAATCAATGAAACAATTTATGGATGAGGACTTTTTGCTGACCACTTCGACGGCGCGCAGACTCTACTACGAATTTGCGAAGGATATGCCGATCTACGACTATCATTGCCACCTTTCGCCGCGCGAGATCGCCGAGAACATCGGCTTTCGCAACATCGGGCATTTGATGCTCGGGGGCGATCACTACAAATGGCGCGCGATGGCGGCGTTCGGGATTCCGGACGAGCTGATCCGCGGGGATGCCGACGATTACGCGCGGTTTCGAGCGTATGCGAAGGCGATGCCGTATATGATCGGCAACCCCCTCTACCATTGGACGCACCTTGAGCTCCAGCGCGTGTTCGGGATCGACACGCCGCTCTCCGAACGGACGGCGGACGAGATTTGGGAGAAGGCGAACGCGCTGCTCGCGACGGACGCGTACCGCGCGAAACGGCTGATCGAGCGGTTCAACGTCAAGCTCGTCTGCACGACGGACGATCCGATCGACGACCTCGCCTGGCATGCAAAAATTGCGCAGGACGCGGATTTCCACGTCAAGGTGCTGCCCACGTTCCGACCGGACAAGGCGATCAATGTTGACCGCGCAGGGTTTGCCGATTACATAAAGCAGCTCGGCGCGCTGACGGGCGTCGAGATTCGCACGACAGCCGATGCGATCGCCGCGCTCGAGGCGCGGGTGGACTACTTCCATCGGCACGGCGCGCGCATCTCCGATCACGGGCTCGACCGCATCGTGTACGCGCCGGTCGATACGACATGCGCGGACGCCGCGCTCGCATGCGCGCTGCGCGGCGATGCGCCCGACACGGGGGATGCTGAGCAGTACAAAACGGCGCTTCTGATCGCGCTCGGCGCGATGTATAAACAGCGCGGCTGGGCGCAGCAGTATCACATGAACGCGCTGCGCAACAACAACACCGCGATGTTTGAAAAGCACGGACCGGACACGGGCTTTGATTCGATCAGCGACGAGCCGGTCGGCGACAAGCTCTCGCGGCTGCTCGACGCGCAGGAGCGCGCGGGCGCGCTGCCCAAGACGGTGCTGTACAGCCTAAATCCCGCGGCGAACCACATGCTCGCGTCGATGGCTGGCAATTTCCAAACCGAGGCGGGCGTGCGCGGGAAGGTGCAGTTCGGCAGCGCGTGGTGGTTCTTGGATCAGCGCGACGGCATGGTCGAGCAGATGAGGACGCTCGCGAGCATCGGGCTGCTCGGCACGTTCATCGGCATGCTCACGGACTCGCGCTCGTTCGTCAGCTATCCGCGCCACGAGTATTTCAGGCGCATCCTCTGCGATATCCTCGGGACATGGGTCGAAAACGGGGAATACCCCGCGGATTTTGAGATGCTTGGCGAGATCGTTCGCGGCATCTGCTATGAGAACGCGAAGGCGTATTTCGATATCGCACTTTAAGGCAATACCGCACAAATCGAACGCGCGCGGACGGATGCATTTCCGCCATCTCGTGCCTGCAAAACCCTTGACGTAGCACGACTACGCCTGCGGATTTTGCAAGCTCAATCTGACGAAAATTCACCTCGACGGCGCACGCCCCCTTTATGCGGTATCGTCTTAAGGCAATCAGCGAAGCCCGGGATGATGCACCCGGGCTTTTCCTATTTCCCATGCCCGATGATGATCGTGATCTCCGTGCCCTCGTCCGTCTCGCGCACATGCGTGGACGCGCGCGCGCCCAAGGTATTGATGCGCTTGACGGTGTCGATCACGGCGTTGACATACAATCGATCGTCGCGAAAAAACCGCTTGATCTCCCGCTTGGGCTTTTCCTTGCCCAGCCGCTCGATCCGCTGCTCGAGCTGGCGCACGGTCAGCCGCTTTTCCACCGTCTCGTCGATCAGTTTCAGCTGCGTTTTCGTATCCTCCGCCTTGAGCAGCGCGCGCGCGTGCCGCTCCGTGATCCCCGTTTTGACGATCATATCCTTCACGCTGGGCGGCAGCCGGATCAGCCGCAGCCGGTTTGCGAGCGCGGACGGGCTTTTCCCGAGCGTGCGCGCAAGCTCCTCCTGCGTGATGCGGTGCTGCTCCAATATCGCGCGGCACGCCTCCGCCTCATCCAAAAAGTGAAGCTCCTCGCGCTGCAAATTTTCCACCAGCGCGAGCACCGCGCTGTCGGCGTCGTAGGCGGAGATGACGACGGCGTCCGCGTGCGTCCTGCCGAGCCGCTTGAGCGCGCGAAAGCGCCGCTCGCCCGCGACCAACTCATACTTGCCCACGTCCACGCGCCGCACGAGCAGCGGGGAGATCAGACCGTGTTCGCCGATCGATCCGGCGAGCGAATCGAGCGATTCCTCCGAGAACATGCGCCGGGGCTGCGCGGGGTTGGGCGAAATATCGGCGAGCCTGAGCCGCGAAATCGTCTTTTCAGGCGCGCCCAAAAACGCGTCCAATCAAATCACCCCCTCGAGGATATATATATTCGCATCCATGCGCATCCATCATCGTTTCTCGCGCCAAATGTCCATTTCTCGCGCTTGCGGCGGGCGGCGGCGCAAAGCCAGAATTAACCTACCGAAAAATATGACGGATGCAGGAAAAAAGCATGTGTACGGGGAATACAATACACATGGTTCTGATACGCTTTTCTTCAAAACCGTATAAAAGGAGCGATGATTCATGAAGCTGATCATTTCGGGCAAGGGTTATGAGATCACCGACGGTCTCAAGGAGCGATTAAATAAAAAGCTGGCGCGGCTCGACAAGTATTTCCACGAGGATGCCGAGGCGTATGTCCGTCTTTCGCAGGAGCGCGGCGGGCGCAACATCGTCGAGATCACCATCAGCGTGGGCGGGCTGATCCTGCGCGCCGAGGAGGTCACGGGCGATATGTTCTCCTCCATTGACGGTGTGGTGGACAAGCTCAATCGCCAGATCCGCAGGCATCGCACGAAGGTCGAGAAAAAGCTGCATGTCACGATCGATCCCGTGCCCGCGGGCGAGGAATCCGCGGACGAGGAGCTTGCCGACTACAACATCGTTCGACTCAAGCGCTTCCCGGTCAAGCCCATGCGCGTGGACGACGCGATCGCGCAGATGGAGCTGCTCGATCACGCCTTCTATCTCTTCCTCAACGAGGAGTCGGACAGCATGTGCGTATTGTACAAACGC
>JBMNUA010000088.1:0-9481 GCA_050945995.1 Christensenellales bacterium | reverse complement strand
AAGCGCCCGGCTTTGAGGGCGGGCAGACGAAGCTGACGATGCGCCTGCCCAAGCGCGGGTTTACAAGCAAGTTCCGCACGGAATACGCGGCGATCAACGTGGAGCGGCTCGAGATTTTTGAGGATGGTCAGTCGGTCACGCCGGTGGATCTGATCGAGGCGGGCATCATCAAAAATGTGCGGGACGGCGTAAAGATTATGGCAGGCGGCGAGCTGACAAAGAAGCTCAACGTCAAGGCGAGCAAGTTCACGGCTGCCGCGAAGGAAAAGATCGAAGCGGTAGGTGGGAAAGCCGAGGTGCTCTGAGATGTTAGAGACACTGAGGAACGCATGGAAGATTCACGATCTGCGTAAGAAGATACTGTACACAATCGGGATGCTGCTGATCTACCGGATGCTGTGCTTCATCCCCACCCCGGGGGTGGACCATTCGGTGATCCGCTCGGCGCTTGAGAGCTACTCGCTTTTGAGCTTCATCAACTCGATGACCGGTTCCGACTTGGCGAACTACTCCATCATGGCGATGGGCATCACCCCGTACATCAACGCGTCGATCATCATGCAGCTGTTGACGGTTGCGATTCCAAAGCTCGAGGAGCTCAACAAATCGGGCGAGGAAGGGCGCAAGAAGATCGCACAGATCACGCGCTATGTGACGGTCGCACTCGGCTTTTTGCAGGCGGTTGCGCTGACCAGCGGACTGCAGGCGGCAAGCGGGTTTCTCAATGTCCTGACGATCGGCTTTTGCCTGGCGACGGGAACATGCCTTGCGATGTGGATCGGCGAGCGCGTGACGGAGAAGGGGCTCGGAAACGGCATTTCGCTTCTGATCTTCGCCGGCATCGTCGCGAACTTCTCCAACAGCATCGCGGGCGCGATCTACCAGATTTTCATGCCCGGCTACTCCTACGACTACCTCTCGGGCCTCATGGTGCTGGTGGTGTCGCTTGCGCTGATTGTTGGGGTGGTACTCATCAACCTCGGCGAGCGCAGGGTGCCGGTGCAGTACGCAAAGCGCATGGTCGGGCGCAAGATGTACGGCGGACAATCGACGCACATCCCGCTCAAGCTTGACGCGTCGGGCGTGCTCCCGCTGATCTTCGCCTCGGCGATCATGCAGTTCCCCTCGACGATCATGGCGTTTTTCCCGAACAGCTCGGCGGCGGATTGGTGGATGCGCAACGTCTCCACCGGCAGCTGGGGCTATCAGGTGATCTTCGCCCTGATGATATTCGCATTCACGTTCTTCTATTCCACAATCTCGTTTAACCCCGTGGAAATCTCCAAGAACGTACAACAAAACGGCGGGATGATCCCCGGCATACGCCAGGGCAAGCCCACCTCCGATTTCCTGGCCAAGACGGTCAAGCGCATCACGCTGTTCGGCGCGGTCTACCTCGCGTTCCTCGCGACGGTGCCCACGGTTTTATACAACCTCGTGGGGATCAGCCTGCCGTTTGCGGCAAGCTCGATGATGATCGCGGTTTCGGTCTCGCTTGAGACGACCCGGCAGCTCGAGAGCCATATGACGATGCGCAACTACAAGGGCTTTCTGAGGTAGCCGGAGGAAATGGTTTTGATGAAGCTGATATTTCTGGGCCCTCCCGGCGCGGGCAAGGGCACGCAGGCGACGGGCGTGAGCGCGAAGCTCTCGATCCCGCACATCTCGACCGGCGATATGTTCCGGACCGCCATCCGCAATCAAACCCCGATGGGCGTGAAGGCGAAGGCGCACTTGGACGCCGGGACGCTTGTGCCGGACGCGGTCGTCATCGACATGGTGCGCGAGCGCCTTTCCATGGCGGACTGCGAAAACGGCTATCTGCTCGACGGGTTTCCCCGGACGGTGGATCAGGCGGAGGCGCTGGAGGAGATCTGCGCGCCCAACGCGGTCGTCAACATCCGGGTGCCGGACGAGAAGCTGCTTGCGCGGCTGACCGGGCGGCGCGTCTGCGCGAAGTGCCAGGGCACATTCCATATTTCCAAGCTCGAGGACGAGGCGAAATGCCCCGTCTGCGGCGACACGCTTCACTACCGATTGGACGACAAGCCCGAGATGATCAAGCGGCGGCTCGCGGTCTACCATGAGCAGACCGCGCCCTTGATCGGCTACTACCAGGACAAAGGAACGCTCAGAACGGTGAACGGCGAGGATCGACCGGAGAATGTGCTTGCCGCCATTCTCGAAAGCCTGGCAGAGATATGATTTCGATCAAATCGCAAACGCAGATCGAAAAGATGCGCGCGGCGGGCGCACTGCTTCGGCAGGTGCTTGCGGCATTGCGCGCCGCGGTACAGCCGGGCGTTACGACGCTTGCGCTCGACCAGATGGCGCAGGAGATGATTTGCGCGGCGGGCGCGACGCCCTCTTTCAAGGGATATCGGGGGTTTCCCTTCTCGATCTGCGCCTCCGTTGACGATCAGGTGGTGCACGGTTTTTCAAACGACACGCCCCTTCAGGCGGGGCAGCTACTGTCGATCGACTGTGGCGTGGCGCTCGACTCCTGGCAATCCGACAGCGCGTTTTCGGTGCTGGTGGGCGGCGGGGGCGGCGAGGCGCAGCGGCTGATCGACGTGACGGAGAGATGCTTCTGGCTGGCGGCGGACCAGGCGCGCGCGGGAAACCGGCTGGGCGACATCGCCCACGCGGTGCAAGCGCACGCCGAGGCGCAGGGCTTTTCCGTGATTCGCGACCTGTGCGGGCACGGGATCGGGCAGCAGATGCACGAGGAGCCGAATGTTCCGAACTTCGGCAGACCCGGGCGCGGACCGCGGCTTCAGCCCGGCATGACCCTTGCCATCGAACCGATGATCGCCCAGGGCGACTGGCGCGTATTCGTCGAGGCCGACGGCTGGACGGTCGTCACCCAGGATCGGTCGCTGTGCGCGCACTACGAGCATACGGTGCTCATCACGCAAGGCGAGCCGGAAATCCTCTCCCATCCCGGGATGACGGTGCGGGAGGCGCTATCATGAGCAAGATACCCGTCGAGCTCGGGCGCGTGGTGATCGCCAAGTGCGGACGCGGCGCAGGGCGCAAATACCTTGTGACCAAGGTGATCGACGAGGATTTCGTTTTGATTGCCGACGGCAAGACGCGCACCGCGCAGAAGCAGAAGAAGAAACGAATCAAACACCTGACGGCCACGAAGACGCTGAACGAAGAGATGCGCAAGGTATTGATCGAGGGCGGGATGCCCGAGGATCATCAGATGCGCACATACCTTTCAAAGGAGGAGGGATAGAGTTTGTCAAAGTCCGATGTTATTGAGGTTGAAGGCGTTGTCACAGAGTCTTTTCCCAACGCCATGTTTGAAGTTGAACTGCCCAACGGGCATAAGATACTGGCGCATATATCCGGAAAGATGCGCATGCACTACATCCGGATCTACCCCGGCGACCGGGTCACATTGGAGCTTTCGCCCTATGACCTGACGCGCGGGCGGATCACATGGCGGAGTAAGAACTGATCAGAACCGGCAAAGGGCATACAAATGCCCGACCGCATCGACGTACCATATGTTTTTAGGAGGCGCGAGGCATGAAAGTGAGACCTTCCGTTAAGCCCATTTGCGAGAAGTGCAAGATCATCAAGCGCAAGGGTCATGTCATGATCATCTGCGAGAATCCGAAGCACAAACAAAAGCAGGGCTGACAGACATCATGCAAAGTCGGCTGAAGCGGCTGCCCGCAGCGCGGGTTTTCGGCGACTTTCACATAATCCGACCGGGCGCATCGCCAAGCGCAGGTGTTATACGAGGATATTTGGAGGTGCATTGATCCAATGGCACGAATAGCAGGAGTGGATCTCCCCAGGGAGAAGCGCGTCGAGATCGCCTTGACGTACATCTACGGCATCGGCCGCAACATCGCAGACGAGATCATTCAGGCGACCGGAGTCAGCCCCGATACCCGGGTGAAGGACTTGACCGAGGCCGAGATCGGCAAACTGCGCGACTATATCGACCACAATGTGAAGGTCGAGGGCGACCTTCGCCGCGAGGTTTCCATGAACATCAAACGGCTCATGGAGATCGGATGCTATCGCGGGCTGCGCCATCGCAGGGGGCTTCCTGTGCGCGGACAGAACACCAAGACGAACGCGCGCACGCGCAAAGGACCCAAGAGGCAGTCGGTCGCAGGCAAGAAAAAGGCCGGCAGATAGTTTATCTTTAGGAGGAAAACGTGAATGGCAAAGCCGAAGCTGAAAAAAACATCGCGCAGACGCCGCGAGAAAAAGCTCGTTGAGCGCGGCGCGGCGCATATCCGCTCTTCTTTTAACAACACGATCGTGACCATCACCGACGCCACCGGCAACGCGCTTTCGTGGGCGTCGTCGGGCGAGCTGGGCTTCCGCGGCTCGAAAAAATCAACGCCGTTTGCCGCCCAGAGCGCAGCAGAGACCGCGGCGAAGGCCGCGATGGAGTACGGGCTTCGGTCGGTGGACGTGTTTGTGAAGGGTCCCGGCTCCGGGCGCGAGGCGGCGATCCGCTCCTTGCAGGCCGCGGGGCTCGAGGTGACCATGATCAAGGACGTGACGCCCATCCCGCACAACGGGTGCCGCGCGCCCAAGCGCAGAAGAGTGTAATCAGGAGGTAACATCACATGGCTAGATATACAGGTTCCGTTTGCCGCCTGTGCCGCCGCGAGGGCACCAAGCTCTTTCTGAAGGGCGACAGGTGCTACGGCCCGAAATGCGCGGTGAGCCAGCGCCCGACCCCCCCCGGCGAGCACGGACACGCGCGCCAGCGCAGGGCGAGCGAGTACGGACTGCAGCTTCGCGAAAAGCAGAAGACCAAGCGCGCATACGGCGTGCTGGAGAGCCAGTTCCGCCGCTATTTTACAACGGCGTCGCGCATGAAGGGCATCACAGGCGAAGTGTTTCTCTCGCTGCTTGAGCGCAGGCTTGACAACGTAGTCTACCGCCTGGGCTTCGCCGCGAGCCGCCCGCAGGCGCGCCAGATGGTGCTGCACGGGCACATCCGCGTAAACGGCAAGAAGGTCAACATCGCGTCCTTCCTTGTTTCGGTCGGCGACGAGATCACGATCCGCGAGAAATCCGCTGAGACCGAGCATTTCAAGGCGCTGCGCGAGGGCACGGGTCGCGTCGTCCCGAAGTGGATGACGATCGATGCGCCCAATCTCAAGGCGACCATCGATGCCTTGCCCGCGCGTGAGGATATCGATCTGACGATCCAGGAGAACCTGATCGTCGAGCTTTACTCCCGCTGATAACGACGAAATTTCTAGTTTCGCAGTATGCGCCGCCGGGCTTTGCGGGCCTGTTGCGGCGAAGCTCCGCGGCACGGGATTATCCCGCGCCGCGTCAGGAGAGGAGGAAACGCTGAGTGATCGATCAAATCGAGAAGCCGAGAATCGAGCATATAGAGACGGGCAAGGACAATCGATACGGAAAGTTCGTTGTCGACCCGCTGGAGCGCGGATTCGGTCAGACCCTGGGCAACTCCCTGCGCCGCGTGCTGCTCAACTCCCTGCCGGGGGTTGCGGCGACGAGCGTGCGCATCGAGGGCGTGCAGCATGAATTTTCGACTGTGCCGGGCGTCAAGGAGGACGTGGCGGAGTTGATACTCAACATAAAGCTGCTCTCGGTCAAGCTGCACACCGACGCGCAAAAAATCGTCACGATCGACGCAAAAGGTCCCTGCCAGGTGACGGCGGGGGACATCAAGGGCGATGACGAGGTCGAAATCGTGAACCCCGAATTGCACATCGCCACATTGTCCGATGGCGCGCACCTCCAGATTCAGATCACCCTTGAGAAGGGGCGCGGGTACATGACTGCCGAGCGCAACAAGCAGCTTGCCTATGAGCGCAACAAGATCGGCGGGCTGGCGATCGGCGCGATCCCGGTGGATTCGATCTTCACGCCGATTCGCAAGGTGAGCTATTCGGTGGAGGACACGCGCGTCGGGCAGGTCACCGACTTTGACAAGCTGACGATCGAGGTTTGGACAAACGGCAGCATACTGCCCAAGGAGGCGCTCGCCTCCGCCGCGCAGATACTGACAAACAACATGCGCCTGTTCACCGACCTTACCGTGAATGTCGTCCATGTGGACTACAACGAGCCCGAGAACGACACGAAGGAAAAGGTACTCGAGATGACCATCGAGGAGCTGGATCTTTCGGTGCGCGCGTTCAACTGCTTGAAGCGCGCGGGGATCAACACCGTCGCAGAGCTTGTGCAGCGCAACCAGGAGGACATGATGAAGGTGCGCAACCTCGGGAAAAAGTCGCTGGAAGAGGTCGAGCAGAAGCTGGACGGGCTTGGGCTTGCGCTGAAGTCGAGCGACGAATGATTTTTGTAAATCAAGGGAGGAACCGGAAATGGCCAATCGCAAGCTGAACAGGCCGAGCGACCAGAGACTCGCTCTACTGCGAAATCAGGTCACAAGCCTGATCTGGTATGGCAAAATTGAGACCACGTTGCCGCGGGCGAAGGAAGTCAGCTCCGTTGCGGAGCGGCTGATCACCATCGCCATGCGCGAGTGTGAAAATACAATCGCCGCTACCAAAGAGGGGAAAAATGAGAAATTGCAGGTCGTCGTGAAGGAAGTCGTCAACGACTCCCCCGGACGGCTTGCCGCGCGCCGGCGCGTGATGCGGTATCTCTACGAGATCCCCGTCATGCAGGAGAAGGACGAGGATCGCGATGATTACCTCGAGCGCAAAAAGAACATCAAGCATCAGGTCGTCGAGAAGCTGTTTCGCGAGGTCGCGCCGAAGTACAAAAAGCGCGCCGAGGAAAAGGGGCAGGGCGGCGGGTACACCCGCATCATCAAGAAGGGCCCGCGCCGCGGCGATGCCGCCGAGATGGCGATTCTGGAGCTGGTGTAACGGGATTGCGGGGAGCCGTGACGTTTGTCTCGGCTCCTTTTTTCGTGGAGGGCGTATGTTCGGACGGCTTTTGATCCGCATCGCGCGCATGGACGGCATCGGTGCGCTTGTTTCTTTCCTGCTTCGGCATGTTTCGCGCTGCCTGCCCATAAAACGATTGTATGAGGATGCGCGGCTGATCGCGTTTCGCCACCCCGCGCCGTCGGCTGACCCGCATATATTGATCGTGCCGAAGGCGCGGATGCGCACGGCGCGCGATGTTTCGGACGCTATGTTTGCGGATGCCGCGCGCACGGCGTGCATGCTGGCGGCGGGACATGCGCCGCTTGAGATGCGAATCAACGGCGGTGCGCGACAGGAGGTCATGCAGGTGCATTTTCATTTGCTGCCGATGCGGGCGTCGCGCGGGCGGCGGATGCGAATCGGGGATGTGGGTCGAATCGAGGAATTGTCTGCGCGGATTCAAGCGATCGATGCGGCGCGTGGGTACTCGATTGTGTTCGATTTGACGGGAGGCGGCATTTTTTACGAGGAGGAGCCGGTTTGATTGGCTGCCTCTGGCGGCATGCGTGATTGCCGGGGCGATATGGTTTATGCGGATTGATCCGCGTGCGCACGTTTATAATATTCATACGAATGGAAAATATGAATTCGTCCAAAGCGTCGAGAGATTTTTTCGTCCTGCGAGGTTGGTTTGCCGGCGGCAAACCAAGTCGCTTCGCGACCGCGCCGACTTTATTCGGCGCGCCTTGGAGCTGGAGCGAGGCGTAGCAGAGCTACGTTGAGCGGAAAGCGACGAAGCAGGGCGGAAAAAGATCCGGCGCGGCGATGAATTCATATTTGGAATTCGTATCATTCGCAGGGGGCGGTATTTTTTATGAGATTGATTCGGCAAATGGGGGTTTTATGAGGGGCGGGAAGCTGAACGTAACGCGGGTTCGGCTGCCGGGCGCGTTTGATCTGCGGATCGCGCTGGTCGCGGATTTGCACGGGCGCGATCCGGCGGGGGTGCTGCGCGCGCTGGAGGCGGAGCGTCCGGATGCGATCGTCGCGGCGGGGGATATCTTTGAAACGCCGCGCCCGGAGAACGCGCCGCCCGAGGACGAGGATTGGGGGCTTTTGCACCGGTTGATCCACCGCGTGGACACGGTTTTTTATCGCGGGCGCGCGCGGCGCGGCTCGCGCGAGAACGCCATGCGGTTGTTTGCCGCCGCCGCGGACATCGCGCCGACCTTCTACACCCCCGGCAACCACGACCAATGGCTCACGCGCGAGGACCGCGCGCAGATTATGAAAACCGGGGCGATATTGCTCGAAAACGCGGCAGTTTCGATCCGCGTGCGCGGAAATCCCGTGGCGTTTGGCGGCATTGTCACGCGGCGCGGCGCGGGCTGGGCGCGCAAATTTTCGCGGATACCGGGCGCGCGGGTGCTCATCTGCCACAGACCGGAATTGTACGAGCCGCATCTGCGCGAGCTTGCGCTGCCGTTGATCCTGAGCGGGCACACCCACGGCGGGCAATGGCGGTTGTTCGGGCGCGGGGTGTTCGCGCCCGGGCAGGGGCTGTTTCCGAAGTATACTAAGGGCGTGTACGACGGGCGGCTGGTGATCTCGGCGGGGCTTGCGAACACGGCGAATGTGCCGCGGATCAACAACCCGCTGGAATTGGTGATGGTGGAGCTGCGAAAGGAAAAAACCGCATAAAGTCGTCAAAACCTCACGGTTTTGACGAGAAGGAAGAGGACTGCGATTTGCGAAGGCGAACCCGCATAAAGAGGGTGTGCGCTGGCGAGGTGAGTGTTCGTCAGATTGCGTTTGCAAAATCCCGATGGCGTAGCATCGCTACGTCGAGGGTTTTGCAAGCGTGAGATGGCGGACAGGCGCCCGCCTGCGCGCGTGCGATTTGTGCGGGTTCGCCTTATAAACCTCACGGTTTTCCGGGCGCAAATCTGACGGGCAGGAATTCATGTTCAGTCGAAAACGCGAGCGTTTTCTTTGTGAACATGCAAGTTTGACGTACACGCCGCCAAACTTGATTGATAAGGATGTTCTGCTATGATTCTTCCTCTAATCGATATTCCTGTTTGATAGTTTAAAAACCGCACATCCGGATGGATAGCGGCATATAGATAGTTTCATGCCGCGCATCGAGAACGACGCGCGGCATGGTCTTGTTATGCTTCCATTTTCGCGAGCGTCTGAAAGAGATGCACGCCGGGCACGAGCGCGCGCTCGTCGAAATCGAAGGTTGCGGCGTGCAGGGGGATGTCCGTGCCGAGCCCCAAGCGGAACATCACGGCGGGCACGCGCCGCGCGATGAACGAAAAATCCTCGCCCAGAAAGCTCGACTCGGGGATGCGTTCGATGGGCAGATGCGCGGCGGCGGTTTCCAAGAGCGCGGCGTCGTTGACGAGCGCGGGGTAGCCGTCGTGGATGTCCAAATGGCAGATCACGCCTTGCGCGCGCGCCGCATCGGCAGCGAGCGCCTGCATGGACGCGCGCAGCGCATGAAAATCGGCATCGGAAAACGTGCGCAGGCTGCCCTTGATGTGCGCGCGGTCGGCGATCACATTCGTCGAGTTTCCGGATTGGAACTGGCAGAATTTCAGCCGATGCGGCGCGTC
>JBMNUA010000087.1:0-9487 GCA_050945995.1 Christensenellales bacterium | reverse complement strand
ATGTTGAGGACAGCGCGACCCCGCGCAAGCTCATGCTCGGCGCGCTCGATGAGATTTTCGAGGATCGCGACATCTCCCCGGACTATGTGCTCGACGCGGTCGAGTCCAAGCTGTTTGGTCTCGGCGTCGAGGCGTACACCGTCGGCAGCGGCGAGTTCATGATGGGCTACGCCATCACGCGCAAGAAGCTGCTCTGCCTGGACGCGGGGCACTTCCATGCCACCGAGAAGATCTCCGAGAAGATCTCCGCCTGCATGCAGTACCTCGACCAGATGCTCCTGCACGTCTCCCGCCCGATGCGCTGGGATTCCGACCATGTGGTGAGCCTGGACGACGAGACGCAGGACATCATGAACGAGATCGTGAAAAACGGCTATCAGGATCGCGTGAACATCGCGCTCGACTTCTTCGACGCGTCGATCAACCGCGTCGCGGCGTGGGTCATCGGCACGCGCAACGCGCAGAAGGCGCTTTTGCGCGCGTATCTGTGCCCCACCGACACCATCAAGGCGGCGGAAGCGGCGCAGGATTACACCACGCGGCTCGCGCTCAAGGAAGAGTCCAAGACGCTGCCCTTCTCCGGCATTTGGGACATGTACTGCAAGCGCCAGGGCGCGCCCGTGGGCGACGCGTGGCTCGCGCAGGTCAAACAGTACGAGAAGGACGTTCTCTCCAAGCGGTAACGCGCGAAGGGCTGCCCACGCGGCAGCCCTCTTTCTTTTTATGCATGCGAATCGGGGGCGGCGATATGGCGAGATTTGATGATGTGAAGGCGCGCGCGCTTTCGTTCCTGCTTGACAAAAACCCGGACTACGCGCCCGTGGGCATCGCGCACCTCGGGTACGCGGCGTGCCTTTGCGCGCTGATCGCCCGCGCGCGCGGGCTTGATATGGAGCTTGCGCAGACGGCGGGCTATCTGCATGATCTGTGGCTTCATTGGCATCATCCCTATGACGCCGAAACCGCGCGCCGCCACGCATCCGAGGGCGCGATCCTCGCCGAGGGGATGCTGCGCGAGACGCGGGCGTACACGGATGATGAGATTTACACCGTCCGCCGTATGATCGAGAACCACGATTTCACCGATCAGACTCACGACGGGATGAGCGAAGTGATGAAGGACGCGGACATGCTCTCTCACTACCTGAACGCCTCCGCCGCGGGCAGGGAATGCGAATTTCACCCGCGCGCGGCAAAAGTTCTCGCGGAATTGAACGCGGATCTGGACATTTCCGCCCCGCGCGGTGTATAATATAGCACATATTTATGATCGGATGCCAAAAGCCCGTTTCCCGCGATGGATCCGCAATAGATTATGGCGTTTCCGGCGGAAATGGATGTTCGGCACCCGCAACATGGTTGCATTTGCACGGAGGTTGGAGAATGGCAGCGACACGCGAACATAACATATGGAATCCCCAAATGGAGTGCATGAGCCGCGACGAGCGGTATGAATTACAGGGCGCGCGCCTTGCCGCGGTCGTGCGCCGCGTCTATGAAAATGTGCCGGTGTACCGCGCGCGCATGGACGAAAAGGGCGTGCGCCCCGAGGACATCCGCACCGCGGGCGACATCGTGCACCTCCCGTTCACCGAGAAGGACGATCTGCGCGACCAGTTCCCCTACGGACTGTTCGCCGCGCCGCAGCGCGAGATCGTGCGCATCCAGGGCTCGTCGGGCACGACGGGCAAACCCATCGTCTCGGGCTACACCCAAAATGACGTGGACGTATGGACGGAGATGATGGCGCGCACGCTCACCGCCGCCGGCACGGGTCAGGACGACATCGTGCAGGTCTGCTACGGCTACGGGCTGTTTACCGGCGGGCTGGGCGCGCACCAGGGCGCAAGCGCCATCGGCGCGACGGTGATCCCCATGTCGAGCGGCAACACCCAGCGGCAGATCATGATGATGCGCGAGCTCGGCTCGACGGTTCTGTGCTGCACGCCCTCCTACGCCACCTATCTGGGTGAATCGATCCGCGAGGCGGGCATCGACCCGAACAAGGATTTGAAGCTGCGCGCGGGCTGCTTCGGCGCGGAGCCGTGGACGGAGGAGATGCGCGCGCGCATCGAGGAACTATTAGGGATCGATGCCTGCGACATCTACGGGCTGACGGAAATCTGCGGGCCGGGCGTGTCGTTCGAGTGCTTGGAAAAATATGGAATGCACATCAACGAGGATCACGTCATGGCGGAGATCATCAACCCCGAAACCGGCGCGCCGCTGCCCATGGGGCAGTCGGGCGAATTGGTGTTTACCACCATCACCAAGGAGGGCATGCCGCTTTTGCGCTACCGCACGCACGATATCTGCTCGTTGATCCCCGAGGTGTGCGGCTGCGGCAGAACGACCGTGCGCATGGGCAGGATCACCGGGCGCACGGACGATATGCTCATCATCCGCGGCGTGAACGTGTTCCCGAGCCAGATCGAATCGGTGCTCGTGGGCATCCCGGGCGTCGCGCCGCATTACATGCTCGTTGTGGACCGTGTGAAATCCTCAGATATGCTCGAGGTGCAGGTCGAGATGAACGAGTCGATGTTCTCCGACACCGTCTCCCACATCGTCGAGTTGGAACGGAGAATCTGCGCCGACATCCGCTCGGTCGTCGGCGTGCAGGCGACGATCAAGCTCGTCGCGCCGAAATCCATCCCGCGCTCGGAGGGCAAGGCGAAGCGCGTGATCGACAACCGGAAACTGTAAGCGCAATGAGGGGAGGGCCAACGATGTATACCAAGCAGATATCGGTCTTTTTGGAAAATACGACGGGCAGTCTGCACGCCATGACGCGGCTATTGGGGGAACACGGCGTGGACTTGATCGCCCTGTCGATCGCCGACAACGACAGCTTCGGCGTGCTGCGCTGCGTCGCGAACTCAAAGGACATTCCGACTGCGCTCAACGCGCTGCGCACCGGCGGGTACACCGCGCGGCTTTCGGACGTGGTGTGCGTGTGCGTGCCGGATCGCCCCGCGGGGCTTGCGGACGTGCTGGGCATGCTCGACCGCGCGCAGATATCGATCGAATACCTCTATTCCTTCGTGCGCAACACCGGCGTGGACGCGCTGATCATCTTCAAGCTCTCCGACCCCGAAAAGGGCGTCGAGGTGTTCAAGGAACACGGGATCAAGGTGCTCGGGCAGAGCCAGGTGGATCTGCTGTGAGGGAAGCCGAACTGCGCGTTTCGCTGCCCGCGCTTGCGGGCAACGCGCGCGCGATTCGGGGGATGCTGCCGCGCGGGGTGAAGCTCATGGCGGTCGTCAAGGCGGACGCGTATGGGCACGGGCTCGTCCCCGCCGCGCAGGCGTTTCTTGCGGGCGGCGCGGACGCGCTCGCCGTGGCGCTCGTCGAGGAGGCGGGCGCTTTGCGCGCGGCGGGGCTGACCGCGCCCATCCTCGTGCTCGGCGGCGCGAACCGGGAATCCGCCGAGGAGGCGGTGCGCATCGGCGCTGTGCAGGCGGTGTTCACGCCGCAGACGCTCGGGGATTTGCAGGCGGCGGCGGAGAAATTCGGCGTGCGCGCGCAGGCGCATCTGAAAATCGACACCGGCATGGCGCGCATCGGCGCGCGCGGCGCGGATCAGATCGCGCGGATGCTGGATGCTTGGCGCGATTGCCCCGCGGTCGATATGGCGGGGATTTTCACCCACTTCGCGGCGTGCGGGACAGACGACGCGTACACCGCGCAGCAGGACGCGCGGTTTCGCGATGCCATAAACATGGCGCGCGCGGCGGGGTTTTCGCCGATGACGCACGCGGCGGCGACCGACGCGCTCGCATGTTCGCGCTATCGTTACGACATGGCGCGCCCCGGGCTTGCGCTCTATGGATGCGGCGTGCGCGGGATCGAGCTGCGCGCGGCGCAGACGCTCGCGGCAAAGCCGGTGCGCATAGAACGAATTCCCGCGGGCGAAACTGTCAGTTATGGGCGCACTTTTTCCGCGCCGCGCGATATGACGGTGATGACCGTGCCGGTCGGCTACGGCGACGGCTACCCGCGCGCGCTGAGCAACCGCGCGCACGCGCTCGTTCTAGGCAGGCGCGCGCCGCTGATCGGGCGGGTGTGCATGGACATGACGATGTTTGATATCACAGACATCCCCGGCGCCAACCTTCAAAGCGAGGTCGTGCTCCTGGGCGCGCAGGGCGCGGATGCCATCACGCCCGCAGAGCTTGCGGAAATCGCGGGCACGATCCCCTACGAGATCATGCTCGGGTTCTTGCCGCGCCTTCGCCGGGCGTATGTTCGGGCGTAGCGCCGCCGCTGCTCGAACAGATTTTGAAGATAATTTGAAAAAATAGTTTGCAACTGTTGCTGAATTGTGATATAATTACGACAAATACCATGGGTGGCGCTATGCGAATCATTGCCGGCAGCGCGCGGGGCAGGAAACTGATCGCTCCCGCGGGCGAAAAAACAAGACCTACGTCCGATAAGCTGCGCGGCGCGCTGTTTAACATCCTCGCCGCCCGCGTCGCGGGCGCGCATGTGCTCGATTTATTCGGCGGCACGGGGGCGCTCGCGCTCGAGGCGATCAGCAGAGGCGCGGCGCACGCGGTGATTGTCGATGTCGACAGGCGCGCGATCGCGGGCATCCGCCAAAACGCAAAGACCGTGCTGGGCGAGGACTTCGCATCTCGAATTGAGATTATCCAAAGCGATTTCAAGCGGGCGATCGACGGCTTTCACGGCAGGGCGTTTGACATGGTGTTTTTAGACCCGCCGTATGCGATGGACGGGGCGTACCAAATGGCGATCGAGCGGCTCGACGCGCGCGGCGCGATACACGAGGACAGCATTTTTGTCTGCGAGCGCGAGAAGGGCGTTGCGCCAATCGTCGCGCGGGGTTTTTCAATTTATGACGCCAGGGTGTACGGCGACAGCGCCGTGGACATCCTGCGCAGGGAGCGTTAAATGAAGGCACTGTTTGCGGGCAGCTTCTCGCCGCCCACATGCGGGCATCTGGATATCATCCGCCGCGGGGCGCAGTTGTTTGACGAGCTACTCGTCGCGGTGCTCTCGCAGGCGGGGAAGGCGTATCCGCTCGCACCGGAGCGGCGCGCGCAGATGCTCCGGACGATCACGCGCGATATGCCGAATGTGAAAATCGTTCACTCGGAGGGGCTGCTAGTCGATCTGATGCGCGAGACGGGCGCGGAGGTGATCCTTCGCGGCGTGCGCGAGCCGATTGACATGCGCGAGGAATTGCAAATCGCCGAGGCGCACCGCAAATTGGGCGGGTATGAAACCCTGTTTCTGCCCTCGCTGCCGGAGCATTCGCGGCTGTCGTCCACCATTGTGCGCGACTGCGCGTTTCATCAGGCCGATCTGCGTGGCATGGCGCCGGATGAAATCATCGATGAAATCTACGCTGTATATGCAAAAGCGCGTATATAGAAGGGAGCAGGTATATGGATCGCGATCAGGAGAAGTTCTACGAGGGCGAGCACGAGGACCAGGGGCAGGAAACGGTCTCCCGGTCGATGAATGACGAGCCCGTTGACGATATGAGATTTTTCATCGAGCTTCTAAAGGCCATCCGCGAGACGATCTCCGCCGGCAAGAACGTGCCGCTGACGGGCAAAAAGATGGTCGATGCGGAAAAGTGCCTGATGATCCTCGAGGATATGGATAGAAATTTACCCGATGCGATTCAATACGGAATCCAGATGTATTCCGAGCGCGAGCGCATCATGGGCAACGCCGAAACCGCCGCCATGAACCGCGTGACATCCGCCGAGATGCGCGCGAACGCCACGCTCGAAAAATCGCGCGACGAGGCGGATCGGCTGATTGCCGACGCCGAGGACGAGGCGGGCGCAATCCTCGCCGAGGCGAAGGAGCGCGCGGATCGCATGGTCGAGGAGAGCGAGATCGTGCGCCAGGCGCGCGAGGAAGCGCGCATCATCAAAAACGACGCCCGGGTGGAGGCGAGCGAGTTGAAGCTCAAGTCGGCGCACGAGGCGCTGCAGGTGCTCACCGGGGTGGAGGACGAGCTGTCGGCTGCGTTTAACAACATCCGTCGCCGGCGCAAGGAGCTCGACGAAGAAGCGAAATAAGGTGAAGATAGATAAAACCGCCCTGCGCAGCGCCCGTGCCGCGCGGGGCGAGTGCTCCGTCCACAACAGAACCTGCGTATTCCGCGGTTCTTTTTGCCCTGACCATGTCGCCTTCCGCTTGACGTAGCTCTGCTGCGCCTGCGCTTCGGCTCCTTGTCATAAGCAAAAAACCGCGCAGAATTTCGCAGATTCCGTAGTAGGCGGAGCGCTTGTTTTTCATTACCAAAGAGGATCGGGAGAGTAGCCGCATGTCTGTATCAGTTGAGGGGCATCGCGCGCGGATGCGCGAGCGCGCCGAGCGGATGAACGCCGAGGCGATGCGCCCGCAGGATTTGATGGAGCTGATTTTGTACTACGCGCTGCCGCGCCGCGACACCAAGAAGGAGGCGTTCGCGCTGATCGAGAAATTCGGCTCGGTGGGCGCGGCGCTCGCGGCGGACGAAAGCGAACTGCGCAGCGTGAAGGGCATCGGCGCGCATGCGAGCGGCTGGATCAAATCGCTCCACGCGCTGCTCGAATCCTACGCGCAGCTTGAGGCGACCGACCGCCCGCGCATCAACAATGTGCTGCGCGCGCAGGCGTATTTCCGCGCGTTTTTCAAAGACGCCGAATATCCAGAGGTGTGGCAGTGCTGCCTGAACGCCGGCGGACGGCTGCTCACGGGCGGCTGGATCGCCCAGCACGACGCGTGGAGCGAGCCCGAATACCTGCGCGGCGCGCTCGCCGCGGCGCTCGGCTCGCGCGCGCACAGCGTGGTGATCGGTCAGTTCGCGCCAAACGGCAGGCAGGCGTTTGATGATTACGACATCAACGCCACGCTCGATTACGCGGTGACGCTCTCGGCGGCGGGCATACAACTGCTCGATCATATGCTGGTGAAGCCCGACGGCGTGGTGAGTATGTTCGCCGAGGGGAGGCTCGCGAAGGTGCATCGCATCATCTCGTCGAATGTGCTGCGCGAGGGATATTTGAACGCGAACCCGGATGATTATGATATTTATGGCTGAGGGGGAGGCGAGGGTCGGTATGCAGCCGCTTCGCCGATGATGGGTTCATGTGCTCCATTGTCTAAAATGCGCTGTGTATAAGCCGTCTGAACGCGTCCCCGGACTATTATGATACAAGCGTCGGCATAACGCCGCTTTATCTTTGATGGGTTCCATTTTTATTAATAGCATTGGAGGGTGCATTGATGCGCATCGGCATCAGCCACATCACACTCATTGTTCGCGACATCGAGCGGACGGCGCGGCTTTTCGAGCGCGTGTTTGATGCGTCGCGGCTGTACGAAAGCGGCGCGCGGCAATTTTCGATCTCCCAAGAGACATTCCTTTCGGTGGGCGGCATATGGCTCTGCCTGATGGCGGGCGAGCCGCACGCGGCGCGCACCTACGACCACATCGCATTTTCGCTGACCGATGACCAGTTCGACCGCTGCGTGGAGCGGCTCACCGCCTACGCCGTCGAAATGCGCCCGGATCGCCCGCGCGTGGCGGGGGAGGGACGATCCGCTTATTTCTATGATTACGACAACCACCTGTTTGAACTGCATGTCGGCACGCTCGAGGAACGGCTCGCCCGGTATCACAGCGATTGACTGCGCATGGCCCAGCCATTTGACCGCTGCGTGGAGCGGCTCACCGCCTGCGGCATCGAAATGCGCCCGGATCGCCTGCGCATGGCGGGGGAGGGACGCTCCGCCTATTTCTATGATTACGACACCACCTGTTTGAACTGCATGTCGGCACGCTCGAGGAACGGCTCGCCCGGTATCGAAGCGATTGACTGCGCAATCGCCCAGCCATTTCGCTGACCGATGATCAGTTCGACCGCTGTGTGGAGCGGCTCACCGCCTGCGGCGTCGAAATGCGTCCGGATCGCCCGCGCGTAGCGGGGGAGGGACGTTCCGCCTATTTTTACGATTACGACAACCACCTGTTTGAACTGCATGTCGGCACGCTCGAGGAACGGCTCGCCCGGTATCAAAGCGATTGACTGCACATCGCCCAACCACACCCGCACGAACCCATAACACCGCGCCGCTAACCGCGCGCCGCTCCGCCCATCTCCGCCTCCATCGCTAGCAGTTCCCGCTTCATATCCAGTCCGCCCGCGTACCCCGTCAGCGACCCGTCCGCGCCGATCACCCGATGGCAGGGGATCGCAATCATGATCGGATTTCGATTGTTCGCCATGCCCACCGCGCGACTCGCACGCGGGTTGCCCGCCGCGGCGGCGATCTGCGCATACGTCCGCGTCTCTCCATAGGGAATCTCGCCCAGCGCGCGCCACACCTTCTGTTGAAATTCCGTGCCGCGCGGCGCCATCGGGAAATCAAACGCCTGCCGCGCACCCGCAAGGTACGCGCGCACTTCTTCAAACGCGCAATCTGTCAGCGCGCACGGCGCGTTTGGCGCATCGATCTCGCCCGCCGTGCGGATCATGGTGATCGCCCCGTTTTCGTACCCGATTTTGAAGTACCCGTATTTCGATTCGTAGAATGCATACCCCGTCATGCGCGCATCCCCCATCCCATCTCTTTTTCTATATGATACGAATTCCAAATATGAATTCATCGTCGCGCCGGATCTTTTTCCAGCCGGCGGGGCATTCAAATCTTCGGTTTGAATGCCCCGGTCGCGAAGCGACTTTGATTGCCTTTGGCAATCAAACCTCCGCTTTGTCGCTTTCCGCTCAACGCAGCTCTGCTACGCCTCGCTCCGGCTCCAAGGCGCGCCGAACAAAGTCGGCGTGGTCGCGAAGCAACTTGGTTTGTCGCCGGCAAACCAACCTCGCAGGACGCAAGAATCTCTCGACACTTTGGACGAATTGATATTCTCCATTCGTATGATTCCACACAAAACCGCCCGATTCCTGCTCCCGCCATTGGATACATCTCCCAAAACCTGCGCATACTCTGTGTATCTGCATACCGGGGGTGCGTTATGGCTTTTTTGGGTGACTATGATGAACGCGCGCTGCGGCGCAACATGGGTGCGCTGGCGGCGGAATTGGCGACCGATGGCATCAAGCGGCTGACACTTCCGCGGGAAACGCGCGATTTTATGGGGCGCGTGGGTCTGAAGGCGGCGGAGCTCGGCGCGCGCACCGACAGCGAGCCGCTGATTCGGCTGTCCGAAAGCGCGCGCGTGATGGAAGCGTGTGCGCGTCAGGCGCATATCGACGGCGGCATGAAGCTGCCCGCCTGCGGGGGCGAGCCGCGGGTGCTTTTGATCACCGACAAACTCTGCGCAAGCGGCGATATCACGCTCGACGCGGGGCGGCTCATGCTCGCCGTATCGGCGTTTGACGATGTACAATCGCTGACGATGGCGGAATTGTGGGCGGTGCCCGAGGCGATGCGCATCTCGGTGTGCAAGGCGTATGCCCGCGCGGCGTCGGCGATTCTGCGCGCGGCGCGGGCG
>JBMNUA010000086.1:0-9571 GCA_050945995.1 Christensenellales bacterium | reverse complement strand
TCGTTGAAATACGCCTCGATCCCCGCGGGATCAAAGCCGCTTTCCGGAAGCGGCGCGAGCGCGCGCCGCTCGCCCGCGTCGTCGCGCGCGCCGGGCAACAGATGCCCGTATACCGGAAACGCGATGATCAACAAAAACAGCGCGACGGTGAGAAAGCTGATTGCCTTTTTCATTTCCATCCTCCTGCGCGGCTAAAACCGAAAGTAGATAAACGGGTTGTACGTCCCGCCCGCGAGCGAGAGCATCGAGAGGATCAACAGCGCAAACGATGCGATGGTGTACGCCACATCCGTCCACGCGCCCGCGCGCGGTCTCCGCCATTTCGCGCAAAATAGGATGCCGATCACAAGCAGCACCCCCTTGCGCCAATCGAGCAGCGTGCCCGCGTCCATCCCCGCGCCGAAGTTGAGGGAGAACATCCGCTGCAGATACTCCATCGCCTGCCCGAGCGTGTCCGCTCGAAACAGCACCCAGCCGATCAACACCACAAGCAGCGTGTACACCCGCGCGATGCCGCCCAGCGCGCCGGAGAGCGCGCGCTTCACCGCCGGAATCCGCTCAAAGCACAGAAATATCCCGTGCCACAATCCCCAAATCACAAAACTCCAGCTCGCGCCGTGCCACAATCCGCAGAGCGCGAACACGATCACGAGGTTGCGCGCCGTGCGCAGGCTGCCTTTGCGGCTGCCGCCCAGCGGGATGTATAGGTAATCGCGAAACCAGGTGGACAGCGAGATGTGCCACCTGCGCCAGAACTCGCGCACCGAGCGCGCGATGTAGGGATAATCAAAGTTTTCGAGGAAGCGAAAGCCGAGCATCCGCCCCATGCCGATCGCCATGTCCGAATAGCCCGAAAAATCAAAATAAATCTGCACCGCGTAGGCGATCACGCCCAGCCACGCCGCGTCGAAGGACAGCTGCGCGTGCGCGCCGAACGCCGCGTCCGCGATCTCCGCGGCGCTGTTTGCAATCAGCGCCTTTTTCGCCAGCCCCACGCAGAAGCGGCGCACGCCCGCCGCGGCGGAATCCATGCCGATGTCCACCGCGCCGAGCTCGCGCGAAATGTCCACATAGCGCACGATCGGTCCTGCGATCAGCTGCGGAAACATCACCACATAGGTCGCAAACCGCAGCGGATTTCGCTGCGCGTCCACGTCCCCGCGCCGCACGTCGATCAAATACGACATCGTCTGAAACGTATAAAAGGAGATGCCGATCGGCAGCGCGATCCCCGACAGCGGCAAATTCAGCTTGAGCGCCCAATTCGCGCTCTCAATTAGCATATCCAGATACTTAAACGTGCCGAGCAGCGCGAGGTTGAACGCGATGCCCGCCGCATACGCCGCCCGACTCGTTCGCACCCGCTGCGCAAAGAGATGATTGACCGCGATCGACACAGCCATCACCAGCACATACACCGGCTCGCCCCACGCGTAAAATAGCATGCTGAACAGAAACAGCGCCGCGTTTCGCGCGTCGGGCTTTCGCGTCGCGCCCGCCAGGTAGCACAACAAAAGCGCGGCGGGCAGAAACGCGAACAGGAAAATCGGCGAGGCGAATACCATACAAGCGCACCCCCTGCATCATAAAAATAAATTCCCGGAGCGCGCGCCCCGGGAATCCGCTCAAGCGATCAGTCCCGCTGGGTCACGGTCACCGGCGTGATGATCTCGCCGTCGTTTACCGTAAAGGACTGTAATTCGCCGAATGTGTAGTACCGAATCTCGTCGTCTGTATCGTTTTTATATAGGAGCACGAGCCCCAGCCCGTAGGTGCCCGGCGGGTAATCGGAGACATCCAGATACGCGCGCCAGTCGCTCGCCGATACGTTGCGCCCCGGCGCTTCTGTGTGGTCGATCCCGGAGGCGCCCTCCTCATTGACCGTGAAAAACGCGCGCGCATAGCCGCTGGAGAGCTGGGTGACGATCAAATACGTCCCGCAGGTCTCGCCGTCGAAGTAGTCCACGTTCGGATACCCCCAGCCCGTCAGCTCGATCACCGAGTAGTTGTTGAGCGCCGAAACATAGCACGAGGAGATGCCGATCTCGCCGTCGCTTGCCGCTTCCGGCAGCCGGAAATCGCTGCGCGGAACCGACAGCGCGGATTCGGGGATCGCCGTGGGCTCGGGCGTCGGTTCGGGGGTCGGCGTCGGCTCGGGCGTGGGCGACGGCGCGGGGGTGGGCGTGGGCGCGGGCGTCGGCGCGGGCGTGGGCTCGGGCGTCGCGGGGTCGGTCGTGCCCGTCGCCACATAGGGTCTATTCTCGGGGCTGCGCTTGTCGCGGTTCAGCGCGAACACGCCGACCAAAACCACGATGATCACAATCAGCAGGAATATAAAAAACCTGAGCACCGCCGGCCCCCGGCTGCGGTGCCGATCCGTCCGCTTCATACAACAGTTCCCTCCAATACGATCGATGGCATACACAATTATATTACATCCCGCGTGTGATACTGTCAATCCCCGGCACAAAATCGTCATTGTATTTTCATGCGAGTTGACACATGCGCGGGGAAAGAGTAAAATAACGGTGATGAAAGGCAAGCGAGGACTTGCTATATAAGGAAGGGAACTGATCCAACTATGGGGAAATCTAATTTTGCCGTGTTCGTAGACCTTGAGAACGCGGGCGCGAAGGAAGCGATCATGCGCTATATCATCGAAAAGGTCAAAATTCGGGGGGACATCCTCCTCGGCAAGGTCTATGGCTATACCGACAGCTACTCCGATTTGAAGGAATGCCTGCTCTCCAACACCTTTTACGTCGTGCCGTCTCTGCGCTACGGCAAAAACCAGAAAAACAATTTAGACATACAGCTTGTTATCGATGCGCTCGAGGTCGCCTATGTCAACCCGCTCATCGACAGCTTCTGCATCGTCTCCGGCGACAGCGACTACACCCCGCTGGTCGGCAAGCTCAAGACCATGGGCAAGTTCGTGCTCGGCATCTCGCGCTCGGAGGCGGCGTCCAATATCTTCATCAACGCCTGCAACGAGTTCGTGTTCCTCGAGTCCGTCGCCGCCAAACAGCCGCCCAAATCCAAGAACAAAGACGAGCGCGTGACGGGCGGCGATGTTGCGGAGCTTGCGAGCACCGTTGAGAACATATTGGAGGATCAGGACGGCGAGAAGATCTACGCAAGCGAGCTCAAGGACACGCTCACCCGGCTGCGCCCCGATTTTGACGAGCGCACCTACGGCTGCTCGACATTTGGCAAGCTCATGGCGAAGATGGCGGCGAAATCCAACCGGCTCAAGGTCTGGACGGAGGATTCCTCGCTCATGCTCGCTCTGACAAACCCCGACAACGGCGCGGAGGTGCTCGACAAAAACAACTGGATTCCCGCCTTCAAAGCGGCGCTCGACCGCTTCAAAAACGACGGCTTCGACCGCGTGAACCCCTCGATCCTCAAGGCGACGATCCAGAGCGACTATCCGGATTTTGACGAGCGCGCCATCGGCTTCAAGCGCTTTTCGGACATGATGAAGCGGCTGGAGAAGGAGGGGCACGTCGTCGTCGAGATGGACGAGGCGCGCACCATGCTTCTAAAAATATGTTGAAGATACGGACAAAAATCGGACATCTGGGTGATTTCGCTTGCGCAATCCCATGTCAGTGGCTATAATAAGACTGATTCATTGTAGTTATCGGCCGTTGCGGCGATTGACATGAGTTTGAGAGGCGGTCACCACATGGCAAACAGAAGAAGCGGCGCGGGGCTTGATTATTACGAACTGCGCCGAAAGCACCAGGAATATAAAGAGAAGCTGCGCGCGGAGGACGCGTTCGAGGCGGACGCGCAGGACGAGCCGGACGCATACGACCGCGCCGATGAGGGCGAAGCCCGCGGCGCGCTGCATGCGGTCGATTTCGAGGACGAGCCCGAATATCACGACGACGCCCGATACGAGGAAGCCGGCGAATACGAGGACGATTCCGCCTACGCGGATGAGGAGGGCTCAAACCCCTTCCAGTCGTTCATCTCCGCGTTTCATGCCATCCGGGAGAAGCTTGCGTCGATGCGCGCGGGGCGCGAACACCCCGTGCTCGATGATTCGGACGACGAGTACGAAGTCGGCGAGCCCGTGGAGGAGCAGCGCGCGCCGTTTCGCTTCCTGCGGCGGCACGACGAGCCGGCGCAGGACGATGCGCCCGCGTTCGAGGACGAATCCGATGCGCAGGACGCGCTTGATTTCGCCGAGGACATCCCCGAACCCGAGGATGTTCCCGAACTCGCGGATGTTCCCGAACTCGTAGACATCCCCGAAGTCGCGGACATCCCCGAAGTCGCGGACATCCCCGAAGTCGCCGACATCCCCGAGGAGGAGGATGCGCCCGCGTTCACGGACGCGCCCGCGGAATCCTTCGATTTCGACGATTCGGCGTTCGATGAAGAAGACGACGACGGCGCGCCGCGCGGCGGCGGGCTGAAGCGCTTTATCAGCCTCTTTGTCGTCAAAGACGAACCGCCCGCGGCGCAGGTCGCGCTCGAACCCGAGGTGACCGACCCGCAGACCGAACCGGAATATGACGACAGCCTGTTTATCAAACCGCGCGAATACCGCCCGAACGAGGAGGAGCATGAATCGATGGACGATAGAGATATGCTGACGACGGATATGACCGAGAAAATGGCGGAGGGGATGGGGGAGCAGACGCTCTCGCGCCGCGAGCGCCGGCTGTTGAAGGAACAGGCGATCGCGCGTGAGCAGGCGGCGGCGGAGGTCGCGCCCGCCCTGGACGCGTCCGTGGACGAGCCCACCCGCGCGTATACCCCCGTCGCGCGCCCGCAGCCGGAGCCGGAGGAAACCGCAACCTCGTTCTTTGATGAGGAAGAGCCGGTCGCGCGCAAGAAATCCCGCCGCGACTATGACGACGAGGACGACGATTTTGACGAGCCCAAGCCCCGCAAAAAGTCCCGCCGCGATTATGAGGACGAGGACGACGACTTTGAGGAGCCGAAGCCCCGCAAGAAATCGCGCCGCGACGCATATGACGACGATGACTACGACGACGAGGACGACGATGTCGCGCCGCGCGGTCGCCGCGCATCGCGCAAATATGACGAGTACGACGATGATTACGATGACGACGACTATGACGACGATTACGACGACAGCCCCTCGTTTGGTCACTATGTGCTGGGCGTTTTGAAGGCGCTGATCGCGGTCGTGCTCGTGGTCGCGGTCGTGCTGTTCGGGCTCTACTTCGCCGATCATGCGATTGACGGCGGCGTGGGCGCATATCGCTGGCTGCGCGAGAAAGCGCCGTTTGTGGATCGCCTGCTGCCCCCCGGCGATGTGGAAACTGACCAGCCCGCCGAGGGCGATGTCGATCCCGACGTGGATGCCGACGACGCTCCCGGATTCGGGGACGAGGCGGGCGACGGCGATGCCGCGCTCGACTGGGATACGCCCGAGAACGACGATGCCGGGACGGACACCGTCGGCTGATGCGCTCGTTCACGCATGAGGGATAATCTCCCGCGCATGCGTACTGATTCCTACGCGCGCCGTCGGCTGATGTGCCCATTCGCGCAAGAAGGATAATCTCCTGCGCGGCACCCGCGCAAAGGGGTAATCTCGCGCGCATGCACACCGATTCCCACGCGTGCCGACGGCTGATGCGCCCTTCCGCGCAAGAAGGGTAATCTCCCGCGCATGCGCACCGATTTCCACGCGCGCATCTGGTTGACGCGCCCATCCGCGCAAGAAGGATAATCCCGCGCGCATGCGCACCGATTCCCGCGCGCACCGACGGCTGATTCGCCCATTCGCGCAAGAAGGGTAATCCCGCGCGCATGCGCACCGATTCCCACGCGCGCCGTCGGCTGATGCGCCCATCCGCGCAAGAAGGGTAATCTCTCCCGCGCATGTGCACCGATTCCCACGCGCACCATCGGCTGATGTGTCCATTCGCGCAAGAAGGGTAATCTCCCGCGCATATGCACCGATTCCCACGCGCGCGTCGGCTCATGCGCCCAATCGCGCAAGAAGGGTAATCTCGCGCGTATGTGTACCGATTCCCGCGCGCGCCGTCGGCTGATGCGCGCATCCGCGCAAGAAGGGCAATCTCCCGCGCATGCGCGTTTATCCCCGTGCGCGCCGTCGGCTGACGCGCCATCCGCGCCACCCGAATGTTTGTTTTCGCGGGCGCTGGGCGACCGCGCGGCGCATGTTGAAAATTTGAGGCGATCATATGGTCGCCTCATTATCCTGATATAACCCGACGCCCCAGAGCTTCCGCATAAACACAGTACATGTGCAAGCCCTGCCCGACGCCCGGAGAGGATGTGCCCCGATGCGCCGATTCGCCGCTTTTCTCGCACTCATCTTGCTCTGCTCCTGCGCGCCCGCCACCTCCATGCCCGAACTCGAACCGGAGAGCACGCGCAGCCCGACGGAGCATCTGATCGATCCGCAGGCAATCGCCGATTCCGCGCGCCCGAACGCCGCGAAATTAAACGTGCGCAGCCAGGTGCTCGACGCGGACGGCAACGCGCTTGATTCGTATGCGCGGGAAGACGAGATCGCCTTCGGCGCATCCGCCGATTACGCGCAGCTTGCGGGCGTCACCACCTTCCGCGGCAACCACTACCGCGACAGCGCGGCATATGGCGACATCGGCGGCGAGCCGTCCGCATTCACCTACCGCTGGAGTCACGCCGTCGGCGGTCTGGACAGTTGGACGGGCGTCGGCTGGACGGGGCAATGCGCCATCGTGCGCTGGTCGCCCGAAGTGCGCGCGGTCATGAACCTCTACCCGGAGAAGCACGCGAAGGACGACCTCGTCGAGGTGATCTACGCCGCGCTCGACGGGCACATCTATTTTCTCGATTTGGACGACGGCGCGCCCACGCGCGACGCCATCGACATCGGCGCGCCGATCAAGGGCAGCGTCACCGTCGATCCGCGCGGCTACCCGCTGCTCTACTGCGGGCAGGGCATTCCCGAGGTGCGCGGCAAAAGCGTGCCCATCGGCACGCGCATCTTCAGCCTGATCGATTCCTCTGTTTTGTATTTCCTCAACGGGCGCGATTCGGACGCCTACCGCGGCTGGCACGCCTTCGACGCCGCGCCTTTGATCGACGCCGCCACCGATACCATGCTCCAACCCGGCGAAAACGGCATCTTCTATTTAATCCAACTAAACACCGCCTTTGACAGTGCGGCGGGCACCGTCGCCGTCGATCCGCAGGTTGTCAAATACCGCTATCAATCCGATGTCAGCACCCGCCCGGGCATGGAAAATTCCGTCGCGGCGTACAACCGCTACGCCTATTTTGCCGATAACTCCGGGCTGCTTCAATGCGTGGATCTCAACACCCTGGCGCTTTTGTGGGCGTTTGACGCTGGCGACGACACGGACGCGACGCTCGTGATCGAGCCGGAGGACGGCGGCGTCGTCGCGCTCTACACCGCAAACGAGCTGGATTTGCGCGGCGCGGACGGCTACTGCGACATCCGCAAAATCGACGCGCGCACCGGTGAGCAAATCTGGCTCGCACAGGAGTATTGCGTGCGAAAGGGCGACACCAATGGCGGCGCATTCGCCACGCCCGCGCTCGGCAATGGCAGCCTTTCCGACTATATCTATTTCCACATCGCGCGCACGCGCGAGGGCGGCACGCTCTTGTGCATCGAAAAGGAAACCGGCGCGGTCCATTGGCAGCGCTCGCTTCACGCCTATGGCTGGTCGTCGCCGGTGTGCGTCTATGCGGAGACCGGGCGCGGCTACGTCGCGGTCGCAAGCTCGTCCGGGCAGCTGCGGCTGCTCGATGGGCTCACGGGCGATTTGATCTGCGATGCGGATTTGAAGTCCAACATCGAGGGCTCGCCCGCGGTGTTCGGGGACACGCTTGTTGTAGGCACGCGCGGCGGTCAAATCGTCGCGGTTGGCATCGAATGATTGTTTCGGAGGAAGCCGATGAAGTATGTGATCGCAATGGATCAGGGCACCACGAGCTCGCGCGCCGTCGTCTTTGATGAGACCGGGCGCATGGTCTCGGCGCAGGGCATCGAATTTCCGCAGATCTACCCGAAACCCGGCTGGGTGGAGCACGACCCCAAGGAGATATTGGAGAGCCAAGTCTCCGCGCTGCGGCTCGCGGTCGAGCTCTCGGGCATCGATGTCGCGGATGTCGAATCGATCGGCATCACCAACCAGCGCGAGACCACGCTCCTCTGGGATCGCGAAACGGGCGAGCCGCTCCACAACGCCATCGTCTGGCAATGCCGGCGCACCGCGCCCATCGTCGAGCGGTTAAAGCGCGACGGATTGGGCAGTATCATAAAGAACCGCACCGGGCTCATCCCCGACGCGTACTTCTCCGGCACGAAACTTGCGTGGCTGCTCGACACCGTGGCGGGCGCGCGCGAACGGGCGGCGCAAGGGCGGCTGCTGTTCGGCACGGTCGATAGCTACCTTGCGTTCATGCTCACCAAGGAGCGGCGGCATGTCACCGACGCCACGAACGCCTCGCGCACCATGCTGTACAATATTTTCGAGGGCGGCTGGGACGCGGAGCTATTGCGCATGCTCGATATCCCGCCGAACCTCCTGCCCGAAGTCGTCGATTCCTCCGGCGTCATCGGCACGCTCGACAAATCCATCCTCGGGCGCGAAATCCCCATCGCCGCGCTCGCGGGCGACCAGCACGCCGCGCTCTATGGGCAGGGCTGCTTCACGCCCGGCATGGTCAAAAATACATACGGCACGGGCTGTTTCGTACTTATGAACACGGGCAGAACGCCGGTGAAATCGCCGGAGGGGCTGCTCACCACCGTCGGCTGGCAGATCGACGGCAAAGTGACCTACGCGCTCGAGGGCAGCGTGTTCGTCGCGGGCGCGGCGGTGAAATGGCTGCGCGACGAGATGGGGCTTGTCAAATCCGCGGCTGAAACAGAGGCGCTGGCGACGAGCGTTCCCGACAACGCGGGCGTGTATTTCGTACCCGCGTTCACAGGGCTCGGCGCGCCCACCTGGGATATGTACGCGCGCGGGCTCATCGTGGGACTCACGCGCGGCGCGGGGCGCGCGCATGTGGTGCGCGCTGCGCTCGAATCGATCGCCTATCAGTCCGCCGATGTCATCTCCGAGATGCAGAAGGAGAGCGGCATCTCCATGCCCCTGTTGCGCGCCGACGGCGGCGCGAGCGCGAACGATTTTCTCATGCAGTTTCAGGCGGACATACTCGGCGCAAAGGTCGTACGCCCTGCGGTGATCGAATCGACCGCGCTCGGCGCGGCGATGCTCGCCGCTCGCGCGGTCGGGCTGTGGACGGACGCGGATTTGCAAAAGATACAGCCCTCGCACCGCACGTTCGCACCCGCGATGGACGGCGCGATGCGCGAGCGGCTCACCCGCCAATGGAAGCGCGCGGTCGCGCGCGCGTGCGGTTGGGCGGAGGAATAGAGATTCGCACAAAAAATAAAACCCCTTTTATCAAGGGATTTTGCACCTGCCTCGTTTCCTTCCGGGGGATGCATGAAGGGGCTGTGAAGCCCCTTCATCTTTCAATCCGAAGGTTGGTTTGCCGGAGGCAAACCAAGTCGCTGCGCGACCGCGTCGAA
>JBMNUA010000085.1:0-9691 GCA_050945995.1 Christensenellales bacterium | reverse complement strand
ATCTTCGAGTTGAAATGATCCTACAAAATGGGACGATCTACGACGGGAGCGGCGGGGCTGCGATGCGGGGGGATGTGCGCATCCATAACGGGCGCATCGCGCAGGTGGGCGGGGCGCTGCAAGCGGCGCAGGGCGAGCGGGTGATCGACGCCGCCGGCATGGCGGTTTGCCCGGGGTTTGTGGACATGCACCGGCATCTGGACATCCAACTGCTCTCGGGCTGGGACGGGCATGCCGAATTGCGGCAGGGGATCACCACCGCCGTCGCGGGGAACTGCGGCATGTCGCTTGCGCCCGCGTCGGACGAGTACGCCTGTGCGCAGTACGCGTTTTACGAGCCCGTGATGGGCGCAGCGCCCAAGGACGCGCCGCGTGCGTTCCCGGATTACATGCGCGCGCTTTGCCGCGCGAAGCTGCCGATCCACGCGGGCGCGATGATCGGCACGGGCGCGGTGCGCACGAGCATCATGGGGTTTTCAAGCGCGCCCATGAGGGCGGACGCGCTGTCGCGCGCGGAGGGGATGATCGACGAGGCGCTCGGCGCGGGCGCGCTCGGGGCGTCGATGGGGATCATGTACCAGCCGGAGTGCTTCAACACCCCCGCCGAGTACGCGCGGATGCTGCGCCCACTCGGAAAGCGCGGCGGCATATTGTGCGCGCACATCCGCGGCGAGGGCGACAGCTTGGTCAGAAGCGTGGAGGAGGCGATCGGCATCGCCGCGCAGGCGGGCTGCCAGCTTGAGATCAGCCATTTCAAGGCGTGCGGCGCGCGGAACTGGGGGCGGACGATTCACCGGGCAATCGACGCGATCGAGAACGCGCGCGCGCGGGGCGAGGACGTGGCGTGCGATTTTTACCCCTACGACGGGGGATCGACCGCGCTGACGACGATGCTGCCGCCCGACTTCGCCGCGGGAGACATGGCGGGCACGCTCGCGCGGCTCGGCACGCGCGCGGGGGTGAACGCGTTTCGCGCGGCGGCGGCGCGCGAATACCCCGATTGGGACAATTTTGCGCTGACCTTGGGCTGGGACAGAATCCTGATCAGCGGGGTGCACGCGCCGGAGAACGCGCGGATGGTCGGGCGAAGCGTCGCGCGCGCGGCAGCGGAATTCGGCTTCGACGACAGCGCGGCGCTGGCGGCGCATTTGATGCACACCGACGGCGGGCGCACGGCGATCATCAACATGAGCATGTGCCAGTTAGACATCGACACGGTGGCGCGACTCCCCTATTCCTCGGTGATCTCCGACGCGCTGTATTCGGGGGCGGCGTCGCCGCATCCCAGGTTATACGGCGCGTTTCCCAAGATCATACGCGAGTATGTGCTGGAGCGCGGGGTGTTGACGCTCGCGGACGCGATCCGCAAGATGACGGCGCTGCCCGCGTCGCGCATGGGGATTTGCGACCGAGGGCGGATCGCGCCCGGACAAATCGCGGACGTGCTGATCTTTGATCCGCAAGCGTTTCGCGACCACGCGGATTACGCCGCGCCGAAGCGGCACGCGACGGGGCTTGCGATGGCGATATTGCGCGGCGAGGTCGCGCTTGAACATGATGTGCCCGCGGGGGTGTTTGCGGGCGAGGCGATATGCAGGGGGAGGGCGGGGGCATGAGACGCGAGGATTTTACATTGCGCGAGCCGGAGCGGATACCGTCGCCGGCGCTGATTCTATACAAAGACCGGGTGCTTGACAACACGCGGCGGGCGATTGACATCGCGGGCGGCGCGGACAGATTGTGGCCGCATGTGAAATCGCACAAGATGGATGAGATGGTGCGGATGCAGATTGATCTGGGCATCTCGCGTTTCAAATGCGCGACGATTGCGGAGCTTCGGATGATCGCGGCATGCGGCGCGGCGCACGCGCTGATGGCGTATCCGCTGATCGGGCCGAGCATCGGGCGGTTTTTGGACGTGGCGGCGGCGCATCCGGGCACGGAATTTTACGCGATCGGCGATTCGATCGAGGGGATGCGGATGCTCTCGGACGCGGCGGCGGCGCGGGGGATGCGGATCAAGCTGCTGCTCGACATCAACATGGGCATGAACCGCACGGGGCTTGCGATCGAGCGGATTGAGGAGATGGCGGGCGCGGTCGCTGACTTTGCGGGCATTCAGCTGATTGGGCTTCACTGCTACGACGGGCACATACGCGAAACCGAGGTTCCGGCGCGCGCGGCGGCGGCGCAGCCCGCGCTCGCACGCGTGTTGCGCGCGCGGGACGAGTTGCAATTGCCGATTGTGATCGCGGGCGGCTCGCCCACGCTATCCGTGCACGCGCAGGCGGGGGTGTACCTCTCCCCCGGGACGGTGTTTTTGTGGGATTACGGGTATGCGACGCGATTTCCCGATTTGCCGTTTGCATGCGCGGCGGCGGTGATGGCGCGGGTGATCAGCCACCCGGCGGAGGGCTTGTTCACCTTGGACTGCGGGAGCAAGGCGATTGCCGCCGACCCCGCGGGGGTGCGCGGGGTGATCGCGGGGTACGAGGACGCGCAGCACCAATTCCAGAGCGAGGAGCACTGGGTGTTTCGCGCGGCGGGGGATGCGCCGGCGATCGGCACGGTTTTGTATATCATCCCCACGCACATCTGCCCGACGAGCGCGCTGTACGACGAGGCGATCATCGCCGAAGGCGGCGAGATTTTGGGCACATGGACGGTTTCGGCGCGCGCGCGCGAGCGGATGGACGAAGCGCGGTGAGCGATGATCACTTTATGGGGGTAAAATGCTGAAGAACCTGTCATAATTGGTTGATTTTGAATCGATGCTTGTGCTATACTGTATTTGGTTAAGGTTGCGTTTTTGCGAAGCGGCATCGGCGGATGAGGCGACGAAACCGCCGTGCGGCAAGAACGGAACGATATCTATGCGCTCAGGCGCGCCAGTGACAGGACGCCGGGCGATCGGACGCCTATGCCAAGCGCCCCCTCGCATGTCAAGCCGCTGGCACGCCCGCAGCAGGCGCACCGCACGGTGCAAAAGCCTGCGGCGCGGGACATCCGCCCGTAAAATTGCCCTTTGCCGCGACCGCTTCACAAAACAGAACGCGCAACGCGCGACCCATCAAATAGAACGAAACGCCCGATCCGCGCAGCGGTGGGCGGTCAATCATTTGCGGGGATGTGCGACGCGCGGGGCGCGTGCCTTAATGGGTCCATCGAAGAAGCACAAGGGAGTTGTTGTCATGTTGTGGGCGATCGTGGCTATCGTGGTTTCCATTGCGGCGCTGGGCGTCGCGGCATACTTCTATCGCTGGGTAAAGGCGCTGCCGACAGCCGGCGCGGAGATCGAGCGCATCGGCGGGCTGATTCGCCGCGGCGCGTTCACGTTTATCAAGCGTGAGTACCGTGCGCTGGCGATATTCTGCGCCATCGCCGGCGTCATCATCGTGCTGTTTCTGCCCCATCCGATCTGGTCGGAGCGCGCCATTCCCAAAGAGAACGTGGGGATGCTGCTCAGCTACCTGTTCGGATCGACGCTGTCCGCGATTGCGGGCGTGGCGGGCATCTCCATCGCGACCATCGCGAACGTGCGCGCGGCATCCGCGGCGCGCGATGGCATCTCCCCCTCCTACACGGCGGGCTTCCGGGGCGGCGCGGTCATGGGCATGGCGGTCGTCGCGAGCGCGCTTGCGGGATCGGCGATCCTGTACCTGATTGACGCGAGCAATCCAGAGTACCTGGTCTCCTTCAGCTTCGGCGCAAGCTCCTTGGCGCTGTTTGCGAAGGCGGGCGGCGGCATCTTCACAAAGACCGCCGACATCGCCGCTGACCTGACCGGCAAGGTCGAGCTCGGCATCCCCGAGGACGACCCGCGCAACCCCGCCGTCATCGCCGACAACGTGGGCGACAACGTGGGCGACGTCGCCGGCATGGGCGCGGACCTGTTTGACTCCAACGTCGCTGCCATCGCGGCGGCAATCGTGATCGCGGCGGTCACGGGCAATGTGCAGATCGTGTTCTGCTTTGGAACGCTCGGGCTCTTGGCGTCGATCATCGGCGTGTTCTTCTCGAAGATCGGTCCGGACGGCGATCCGGGGCGCGCGCTCAACCGCGGCACATACCTGACCTGCGCGCTGTTTGCGGTGTTTACATTCGTCGTTACGTTGATCGACAAGTTCGGCATGCCGGATGTGGGCTCGGCGCTTCGGCTGTGGGGCGCGTCCGCGCTTGGCATGATCGTGGGTGTGATCATCGGCGTGACGAGCGACTTCTTTACGGGCGATGACAGAAAGCCCGTGCTGCGCGTGGCGGCGGCCTGCAAGAACGGACCTGCGTTCACGATCCTTTCGGGCTTCTCCTACGGGCTGCTCTCGACGCTTCCGTCGATGGCGGGCATCGGCGTTGCGGCGCTTCTTTCCTACAAACTGCTTGAGCCGATGGGCGGCGCGTACCCGATGCTGGGCATCGCGATGTCGGCAATCGGCATGCTGTCGGTGGTCGGCATGATCATCGCAAACGACGCGTTCGGTCCGATCGTGGACAACGCGCGCGGACTTGCGGAGATGTGCTCGCTCGGCGACGAGGTACTCGAGACGACAGACAAGCTCGACGCGGCGGGCAACACCGCGAAGGCGATCACGAAGGGCTTTGCGATCGGCGCGGCGGGGCTGACGGTCATCGCGCTCTTGGGCGCGTTCCAGGAGACCGCGCAGCAGGCGATCGACGCGGTCGGCTCGAGCCTGGTCATCAGCTTTGATATCATGGATCCGCTCGTGTTCTTCGGCGCGATCATCGGCTCTGCCATCCCGGCGGTGTTCTCGGCGATGCTCATCATGGGCGTTGACCGCAACTCCGAGAAGATGGTGGTGGAGATCCACCGCCAGTTTGACACGATCCCCGGGCTGAAGGAAGGCAAGAAGGGCGTGAGCCCCGAGTACGACAAGTGCATCGACATCGCGACCGTCGGCGCGATCCGCGAGCTGATCCCCGCGGGGCTGATGGCGATTGCGAGCACGCTGGCGGTTGGCTTCATCGGCGGCGTGAACGCGGTGGGCGGCTTCCTGATCGGCAATATTTTGACCGGGCTTCTGCTTGCGCTTCTGATGAGCAACGCGGGCGGGCTGTGGGACAACGCGAAGAAGTACATCGAGTCCGGCAACTTCGGCGGCAAGGGCTCGGATGCGCACAGGGCTGCCGTGATCGGCGACACCGTGGGCGATCCCTTCAAGGACACCGCGGGCCCCTCGATCAACACGCAGATCACCGTGGTTTCGCTGGTTTCCTCCCTCGCAGCAGGGCTGTTCGTGCTCTACTCGCTGATCGGCTAAAATGGATTCGCGCGCGCGCGTAGGCAATTTCGGGCGCGGGCAACCCCCCCGGCTGCATGGATGCAGTCGGGGGGTTTTTTATTGAGGGCGAGCGCAAGGTCGTGGTATACTGTATATGGAAAGGGGGCGTTATGATGTATCGGAGGAGTGTTACCGCGCCGGCGGTTCGCGGGGTGATTGCTTTTATGGGCGCGCTGTCGCTGCTTCTTGCGCTTTTTATTCATATCGAATCTGTCCCTGATTCAGGGTATTCCGCAGAGTTGGTGCTGATTTCATGCGGATTGTTCTTCTTAGGCGTCGCATATTGGCAAAGCCGCCATGTGGTGATCATCGACGAGAGCGGCGTGCGCGCGAACATCGGTCGTCACAAGGGGTTTATCCCATGGGACAGCGTCTGCGAGATCGGCATTCTCAGCACGAGCGGCGGGGAGCGGATCGTATATTTCGCCGGCGAAAGGGCGGTTCCGTACACGGGCGGCGCGGCGCTCAACTTTCATAAGCCTTCCAATGATGTGATCAAGGTGGGGTACAATAAACAATTGTTGGAGGCAATCGAGCGGCATTACGACGGGAAGATTTATGGGAAGAAACCAGCGAAGGGCGATGCGGAGAAATAGGGTTGCGGACGGCTGTATAGGGGGTGGGGTTGTGTATCGGAGGAGTGTTACCGCGCCAGCGGTTCGCGGGGTGCTTGCTTTTATGGGCGTGCTGTCGCTGGGTATCGCCATACTCATGCCTTTTATATCCGTTGAACTTGGAAAATCGGGCGTTCAAGGGATGGTTATGTTGACGGTCGGCGGATTGTTCCTGCTTGGCAACGCGTACTGGCAAAGCCGCCATGTCGTGATCATCGACGAGCGCGGCGTGCGCGCGAACATCGGTCGTCACAAGGGGTTTATCGCATGGGACAGCGTCTGCGAGATCGGCATTCTCAGCACGAGCGGCGGGGAGCGGATCGTATATTTCGCCGGCGAAAGGGCGGTTCCGTACACGGGCGGCGCGGCGCTCAACTTCCACAAGCCTTCCGACGATGTGATCAAGGTGGGGTACAACAAACAATTGTTGGAGGCAATCGAGCGGCATTACGACGGGACGATCTATGGGAAGAAAGCGGCGAAGGGCGATGCGGAGAAATAAGGTTGCGGATGGCTATATGGGAGGTGGGGTTGTGTATCGGAGGAGCATCGCGCCGCCCGCGGTTCGCGGGCAGCTCACTTACATTGGCGCACTATGCCTTTTGATGGCGATCCTTGTTTTCCATATGCCCGCGCCCGGCGAACGGGATTTCATCGCGGAACTGGTGCTGGCGGTTTGCGGGTTGTTCTGCATTGGCGCTGCGCATCGGCAGGGTCGCCATGTCGTCATCATCGACGAGGACGGCGTGCGCGCGAACATCGGTCGCCGCAGGGGGCATATTCCTTGGGACAACGCGGGGGATATTGGCTTCATCCGCACGATGAGCGGAGGGGAGATCATCTGTATCGTCAGCAAAAAGGCGTCCTTTACTATAGAAGGCGCGGCACGTTCCTGCCGCAAACCTTCCGATGATGTGATCAAGATGGAATATAATCAAAAGCTGATGGACGCCATCGAGCAGTATGATACCGGTATGATTTTGTGGAAGATACAAAGTTTTTAGCGCGGATCGATTGTGTGATTCTACGAGTGGGGCTGCGCAGCGGTGTTTGGAGATGGGGAATGTGCGGTTCTGCTTTGGATTTTCTGCGACTTACGATCGAATCTTACAAGAAGGATGGTGGATGAACATGCCTTCCTGGGTCACTCATTTGATGATCGCCGATATGATTATGGAAAAACATCACGGATTGGATCGGCGTGGGTTTTGCGTGGGTAGTATTGCGCCAGATTGTAACATTGAGAACGATGATTGGACATGTTTTATTCCTCCGCGTGAGGTTACGCATTGGATGAGCAAGGAAAGAAAAACCGCGTCTGATTGTGATGCCTTCTATCAGGAATACATCGTGAAGCGAAACGATGAGATTCAATCACACGAGCAATACTCTTTTTTATTGGGGTATTATGTGCATTTAATGACCGACGCAGCGTTTGAGGGGTATCTGCATGACGAAAATAGAATCAAAGATACATGGGAGCGTATATACGCGGATAAAAACTTATTTGCACGCGCAAATGGATACATAAAAGACTGGAATTCCGTGAAGGAGTTGATTCCGAAAAAAGAGCGCATACGCGAAATTCATTCTTTGGAAGCGGCGTATCTTCGAGATCATCCCACATCCGGGTATTTGACAGAAATCTTACCTTTGAAGGAGTTTCCGGATTATATTGACTATTTACCATATGGAAGCATTGCGCGAAAAATCGCTGTAATGGGATATCTGCCAGAGTTGAATGAAAAGGGTTATCATCCAATCTCAATATCGAGAGAAGAATTTGCCTTTTTTATTGACAATACGGTAATGTTTGCTGTGGATAGATTAAGAGAAAAAATAAGGCGATCATACGAAAATTCGACTAGCTCATAATCAAATAGGATTTCGGGTGCGGATAGCCCCCCGACTGCATGGATGCGATCGGGGGATCTGTTGTGCTGAGCGGGATCAACTGCGCGTGCGTTTCGCAAGATACAGCGCGGCGGTTTGATCGCGCGAATCGGGCTGCATTTCGAGAAGGAGCGGCCCGCGGATGAGCGCGCCGTCGAGCATCACGAAGCGGCGGCAGAGGATGAGATCGCCCGCGCGCACCATATTCATGGGGTCGTAACCGGTGATCTGCGCACGGCGGGGCGTTCGAGTCGCGCGCGCCAGAAACGCGCGGCATTCAGCTTTTCGCGCGGCAACCGTTTCGCGGGCGAGCGCGCGAAGATCGGGGGCGATGCCGGCGGGAATGGGCGACAGCTGCGCGAGCATGATTTCGGCAAGCGTTCGATGCTCCGCGCCGAGGGGATGTGATGCATCGATCCCATGCTCCTGCGCGGCAAGCAGCAGCAGCGCGCCTGCGGAATACGCGATGCGGCGCGCATCGATCACGGCTTCCGGCTGCGACAACCGCGCGCGATGACCGGAGCAGGCGGCGGCATACGCCTCCGGCGAGAGCATCGAAAGCGCGCGCAGCCCGGCATATTCCGCCATGCCCTCGATGGTCTCCGCCCGCTCCGCCTGATGCGCAAGCGCCGGGTTTGCCGCGCGGCGGCGGCGGCGCACATCCGCAAATTCACCGAGCGAAGGACATGGGACGGCGAGCACGGCGCATTCCAGCGCGCGCAGGGAGAGTTCCCCCGGATCGACGCCGAGCCGAAAAAGTTCCAAATCATCGGGAAAGCGCGCGTCGCCGGACAGCATCTGGTGGCTATGGAACATCTCATGGACGATACCGGATGTGAGCACATCTGCATCCGGGCATCCGTCGAGCTTCCAAATCGCGGTCTGCACGCCGCCTAACTCGATCGACGTATTGCCGAGGAATCGGTCGTCCACGGGGAAAACCTCGCCAGCGGTCGCGACATGCGCGCCGTCATAGAGCGCGAACGCCGTGCGCCGAAAGCCCGCCCATATGGCGTTAAAATCAATGGCGTCGAGTCGATCGGAGACGGCGCGGTACAGGTTCATCATAAAAAAACACCTCCCGCCATCGATGGTAGCACCGACGAAAGCGGAAGGCAACGTGAAACTGCGGGGCGTTTTCATGGTTTGAGTGCTTCGAGCGCAGCGCGGACAGCGGCGGGGTCGCCCGCGAGGGTGACGCGGGTCATGCGCGTGGACGCATCGCGCGCATACGCCATCTCAAGCCCGACGCAGGCGTCGAGCACGCGCGCGAGCAGGGCATCGGGCGCGTCGGGCAAATCGAGCACGCACAGGCACGCGGGGCGCGGCTTGATGCGCGCGTTCAGGAAATCATCCGCCACGGCGCGGCGGCGGGCTTCCATGAGCCGGGCGATCCCCGGGCGCAGAAAGAAGTCCATGACCTGCGATGCCGAAAACCGCCATCTGCCATCGGCTTTCTCGCCGATGAGCGTACCGTCGGCGAGGTATTTCCTGAGGGTTCGCTCGGTGAGGCGCGACATCGTGCAGACATCCGAAAGCGAGAAATGCCGGGTCACGCCTTCCCGCTCAGCCGCGCGGGTTTCCCGGTGATCTCCACGGGTTTATCCCACAGCGCGTACTGGTCGCTATTGCGCAGCGCATTGAGCGCATATTCGCGCGCGCGGGGGTAGATTTTGCCGACCGAATCGATCATTGCCTTCACCTCGGTGCGCTTCGTCTCGCCATTGACGGGGCAGGGCGATTTGGAGATGGGCAGATCGAACTTTTTCGCAGCGCGGACGATCTCCTTCTCATGGAGGTAGACCATGGGGCGGATCTGGGTGATCCCCTGCCGCGAGAGGTACGTCACGGGGTGGAAGGTGCGCAGCCTGCCCTCGAACAATAGGG
>JBMNUA010000084.1:0-9709 GCA_050945995.1 Christensenellales bacterium | reverse complement strand
GGTCATTTCGTCCTTGCCCATGAGGTGGTCGATCATCACCTGATATTCGCTGGACACGCCGTCGATCACGCGCAGCACATCCTCGATCTGCCCGGGGTAGATGTTGACGCCCTTGACCTTGACCATATCGTCCGAGCGACCGATGATGCGGTCGATGCGCGGGAAGCGCGAGCCGCAGGGGCAGTCGCCGGGGACGATGCGCGAAAGGTCGTGGGTGCGGTAGCGGATGAGGGGCGCGCCCTCCTTTTTGAGGGTGGTGATCACGATCTCCCCGATTTCGCCGTCGGGCAGGGTTTTGCCGGTTTTGGGGTCGATGATTTCCAAATAAATGTAGTCGTCCCAATAGTGCATGGGGTGGTCGGCGTCGCAGGAGATGCCGATGCCCGGACCGTAGATTTCCGTGAGCCCGTAGATGTCGTAGAGTTCGACGCCGAGCTCGCGCGCGATGCGCTCGCGCATTTTATCGCCCCAGCGCTCCGAGCCGATGACGCCCTTCTTGAGCCGGATTTGATCGCCCACGCCGCGGCGCTCAATTTCCTCGGCGAGCAAAAGCGCATACGACGAGGTGGCGCAGATGACCGTCGAGCCGAGGTCGATCATCATCTGAATCTGCTTGTCGGTGTTGCCCGGGCCCATGGGGATCGCCATCGCGCCGAGCTGCTCGCAGCCGAGCTGGAAGCCGATGCCCGCCGTCCACAGCCCGTAGCCGGGGGTGATGTGGATGCGGTCGAGCCGGGTGATGCCCGCCATTTCGTAGCAGCGGCGGAACATCTCCGTCCAATCATCGACGTCTTTTTGGGTGTAGGGGATGATGATCGGCGCGCCGGTTGTGCCGGAGGAGGAGTGGATGCGCACGATGTCCTCGTCGGGCGCGGCTTGGATGCCCAAGGGGTAGCCGTCGCGCAGCTCCGTCTTTTCGGTGAAGGGCAGATCTTCAAAGGCGGCGGTCGAGTCGATCTGCGCGGGGTCGATCTCATGAAGTTTCTTGGCGTAGAGGGATTGCTCGCGGGCTTTCGCAGCGCGCACACGCGCGCGGATGAGGGAAAGCTGAAGTCTGGTCGGCTGCATATTCATTCTCCTTTTCGCGCTTTGGTCGGGGAAAAGGAAAGACCTTTGCCCCCGGAAACGAGGGACAAAGGTCGAAACAATTCGCCTCTGCGATACCACCCACATTCGCAACCCCTCACGAAGTTGCGCGCTCTGCGGTACACCAACATGTACCCGGCGCGATAACGCGCGCCCCGCGTCTCCCCTACTTGCTTTTGCGAGCGTTCGGTTCGCCCTCGCGAGCCCATTCGCCGCGCGCCTTCCCTCCGCGATCTCACCATCCGCGGATCTCTTGTGACAAAACAGCGCGGTTACTACCCTCGGTCATCGGTTTATTACGGGTATTATAATTCGGATTGAATGATTTGTCAAGCGTGGCGCGCACGTTTGCGCTACTTCTACACGGCTTGCGCGCCGAGGCGGATCGCCCGCAGGTTCGCTTCCCGAAATTTGGGGGCGAGGGCGCTTGCCGCCTGCTCGATCTCCTCGGAGGCGATGCCGATCGCGCCCGCTGCCGCCGCCGCGCCGAGAAGCGCCATGTTGACGACCTTGTCCGTGCCGCAGGCGCGCGCGATTTGGTCGCAATCCACGAGCACCACGCGGACGGGGAGGTTGCTTAGGTATTCGAGCATTTGGTCGGCGGCGTAGCCGGATTTGGCGAGGGTATCGGTCACGGGTTTGACGGCGCGGGTGTTGGCGATCACCGTGCCGCCCGCCTTCAAATACGGCAGCGCGCGCACGGCTTCCGCCGGCTCGAACGCGATGATGGCGTCCGCCGCGCCCTTGGGGATGAGCGGCGATGCGCACTCGCCCACGCGCACATGGCTGGTCACGCAGCCGCCGCGCTGCGCCATGCCGATGGTCTCCGCGGTGCGCGCCATGTCGCCGCGTGCGATCGCGCAGCGCGCGAGAAGTTTAGAGGCGAGCACCACGCCCTGTCCGCCGACGCCTGCGAGGAGGATGTCAATCTGCTTCATTTATCTGTGCCTCCTATCGCGCCCACGGGGCAGATGCCCGCGCACAGTCCGCAGCCGGTGCAGAGCGCGGGGTCGATGCGCACCTGTTTGCCCGCCGCCGAGACGATGGCGGGGCAGCCGATTTCGCGCACGCAGGCGCGGCAGCCGATGCAGACATCCGGATCGACGGCGTAGGGCGCGGCGGGTTTCGTGACGAAGATGCAGGGCGCGCGAAACACGATGGCGCGCACGCCGCGCGCCTGCGCCGCATGCTTGACGGCGGCGGTCGCCGCGTCCTGATCGAAGGGGTTGACCGTCTGCACATCACCTACGCCGAGCGCGCCGAGCACCGCCTCGATGGAGATTTTCGCCGCGACCTCGCCGTTTGCGGCAAAGCCGGTGGCGGGGTTGGGCTGCTGCCCGGTCATGGCGGTGGTGGCGTTGTCGAGCACCACGGCGATCAGATCCGCGCCGTTGTAGACGGCGTTTGCGATGCCGGGGATGCCCGTGTGAAAGAAGGTGGAATCGCCGGTGAAGCTGAACATGGTGGTATCCGGGCAGACGCGCCCGATGCCCTGCGCGACGGTGATGCCCGCGCCCATGCACAGGCAGGTGTCCGTCATATTGAGCGGCGGCGCGTTGCCGAGGGTATAACAGCCGATGTCGCCCGCGAACACCGCCTTTTTGCCCTTCATGGCGCGTTTGACGGCGTAGAACGAGGCGCGATGCGGGCAGCCCGCGCACAATACCGGCGGGCGGACGGGCAGCGGCGGCGGCTCGGGCAGCGCGAGTGCGGCAGCGGGCGGCGCGACGCCGAGGAAGGCTGCGATGGCTTCTGCGGCGAGCTCCGCGCCGTATTCGCCCGCACGGGGCAGCGTATGATCGCGCTTGCCGCGGATGGCGACCGGCAGACGGTGCGCGCCGCAGATTTGCAAAAGCGCGCGCTCGATCACGGGATCGAGCTCCTCGAACACGAGCACCTCATCGACCTGATGCAACAACTCCAGCGCGCGCCGTTCGGGGAACGGGTAGGGCGTGCCGATTTTGAGAACCGGGCAATCGACGCCGAGCAGCGAAAGCGCTTCTTTGACATAAGCGTAGCTCACGCCGCCCGCGGCGATGGCGCGCCGCCCCGCGCCGGGACTTTCGATGGGGTTATAGGGGGAGTTGGAGAATTCACCTGAGAGCGCGTCCATCTCCTCCTCGATGCGCTGGTGCGCGAGAAAGGAGGTGCGCGGGAAGATGACGCGCTTGCCGTCGCGTGCGAATTCGCCCGATGCGCGGGGGAACTGCGCGGCGGCATCGGCATCGATCGCGGCGTTCGCGTGGCAGATGCGCGTGGTCGGGCGCACGAGGACTGGGGTTTGATAGCGCTCCGAGAGCGCATAAGCGTCCGCCATCATATGAAACAACTCCTCCGGCGAGGAGGGGTCGAAGATCGGGGTTTTGGAAAACATCGCGAAGGTGCGGGTGTCCTGCTCGGTTTGCGAGGAGATGGGACCGGGATCGTCGGCGACATAGACGACCATCCCGCCGGTGAGCCCGACGTAGCGAAGCGACATCAGGGGGTCGGAGGCGACGTTCAGCCCGACCTGCTTCATCGTGACCAAGGTGCGCGCGCCCGCAAACGACGCGCCCGCCGCGACCTCGAGCGCGGTTTTTTCGTTGACCGACCATTCGATGTGGATGTCGCGACCGAAATGCTTCGCCGCGTACTCGAGCGCTTCGGTGGACGGCGTGCCGGGGTAACCGGACGCGAGCGATATGCCCGCGCGCACCGCGCCGAGCGCCGCCGCCTCGTTGCCCATGAGCAGTTGTTTGTTACGCAAAAAGGTCGCCTCTTTTCTGTTTGGCGAGGGCGGGCGGCGGAAGCCGCGCGCCCTCCTACTATTTATTTAGTATAACATACGCAAACGCCGTTGACAATTGCGCGGAGGATCGCAATATGATATGATGAAACAAAAAAACGAGGGGATCGTATGCTGGAAATTGGGTTGAAGGGCGAATCGTCTATTGATGTGACCGAGGAAAACACCGCGTTGGCGTACGGGAGCGGTGAGCTTCCTGTATATGCAACGCCCGCGCTCGTTGCGCTGATGGAACAGGCATGTTTTACAAGCGTGGTGCGCGCACTCGCACCGGGGCAGGGCACGGTGGGCACGCGGATGGAGGTGCGCCACCTCTCCCCCACCCCCGTCGGGATGCGGGTTCATTGCGAGAGCGCGCTGATCGAAATCGACCGGCGCAAGCTCGTCTTTGAGGTGAAGGCATACGACGATGCGGGGCTGATCGGCGAGGGCGTACACGAGCGGTTCATCATCGAAAACGCGCCGTTTTTAGAAAAGGCGAACGCGAAAGCGGCGAAATAGGCGGCGGATATCCTTCATAAATATCCCGTTTTGATGGGCGCGCAACCGTGGATATGGGCGCGCGGAGGACATGGTTTTTCGTGTAAACTTTCGCGCGCGCAGCCGTCTGTGACTTGACATATCGCCGCTGTTGTGTATAATACACTCAATGGGCGAGGGCGGAGGTGCAGGGCGCATGACATGCATGAATATGCAAAATATGGAACATATGTGCGCGGCGCCGGGCTGCGCCGGTACGCGCATGCCTCGTCGCACGTCCGCAATCCTTCTGTTCGCAGGCGCCCTTTCGGCGGCTGCGCTTCTTTTTCATACGGCAATTGCGCGGCGGATCGACCTTGTATTTCTTCTGCGCGGGGTTCGAATTCTCGCGATTGCGCCCGCGTCCGGAACGATCCGCTCGTAGCGTTCCACCGATACGAGATGCGGGTGCCGGCGCGAAGCGGACCCCGCATTTTTGTATATACGGCGACAAGCCGAACATCAAAACCGGGAGGTAAAAACAGTGAGAAAGTATCTGTCAACAGCCTTGATTCTCATGCTGGCGCTTGCGTTTTCCATCGGCGCGGCAGCCGAGCAGACGCTGGTGATCGGCGGAACCGGCCCTTTGACCGGCGATTATGCGACTTACGGCGTTTCCGCGCGCAACGGCGCGATGATCGCCATGGAGGAGATCAACGCCGCCGGCGGCGCCAACGGCATCCTCTTTGACGTGCGCTACGAAGACGACCAGGCGTCCGCGGAGCTCGCGGTGAACGGCTATTCGAGCCTGATCGACGCGGGGATGCAGGTATCCCTGGGCGGCGTGACCTCGGGCGCGTGCATCGCGCTGACCGAGGAGGCGCAGTACGACGGGCTGCTTGTGATCACGCCCTCCGCCTCCGCGAAGGAAGTCACGAAGTACGACAACGTGTTCCGCGTGTGCTTCACCGACCCCGACCAGGGCATCTACGCCGCTGACTTTATCGTAGACAACGCGGTTGCGACGAAGGTTGCGATCATCTACGACCGCTCCAATGACTACTCCGTGGGCATCCACGACAACTTCCTCGTGCGCGCCGCCGAGCTCGGGCTCGAGATCGTGACCGATCAGGCGTTCACCGACCAGTCGAACACCGACTTCTCGGTGCAGCTGCAGGCGGTTGCGGATTCCGGCGCGGACCTTGTGTTTCTGCCCATCTACGCGCAGGAAGCCGCCTACATCCTGACCCAGGCGAAGAGCGCGGGCATTGAGAACACCTTCTTCGGCTGCGACGGGCTAGACGGCGTTTTGACCAAGATCGGCGAGGAGAACCTCGAAGCCGCCGAAGGCGTGATGCTTCTGACCCCCTTTGCCGCCGACGCGCAGGACGATTTGACCGTTGCGTTTGTTGAGAAGTATCGCGCGGACTACGGCTCTACCCCCGATCAGTTCGCCGCAGACGGCTACGACGCGGTGTACGCGATCAAACTGGCGCTGGAGCAGGCGGGGATCGACGATCTCTCCGATGCGGACTTTAACGCGAAGATGATCGCAGCGATGACCGAGATCACGCTCGACGGGCTGACCGGCACGATGACCTGGACCGCCGACGGCGAGCCCGCGAAGACCGCGACCGCGGTCGTCATCGAGAACGGCGCGTATGTGGCGTTCACGAACGAATAATCAAGAGCAAACCCGCACCGACCCCGGGACGCGCCTTCTGCGCGCGCCCGGGGCGCTTTCGGGCGAGGGCGGACGCAAATATTCCCAAACGGAGTGAAAGCCATGGGTCTTTTATCCAATATCATAAGCGGGCTGAGCCTTGGGAGCATCTACGCGCTGATCGCGCTGGGCTACACCATGGTGTACGGCATTGCGAAGATGCTGAATTTCGCGCACGGCGACGTGATCATGGCGGGCGCGTATTCCATGATCGTATTTGTCGCGACGCTGGGGCTGCCGCCGCTACTGAGCGTGCTGCTCGGCATCCTATTTTGCGTGATCCTCGGGGTGACGATTGAGAAGGTGGCGTACAAGCCGCTGCGCAAGGCGTCGCCGCTTTCGGTACTGATCACGGCGATCGGCGTGAGCTATCTGCTTCAAAACATCGCGCTGATCACATTCGGCTCCGACAAGCGGAGCTTTCCGAACATCCTAAACATCGACCCGATCCGCATCGGCACGCTCACGATCAAGGGCGAGTCGGTTGCGACGCTTCTCGTGACGGGCGCGATCATGGCGTTTTTGACGCTGTACATCGCGCGCTCCAAATCGGGCAAGGCGATGCGCGCGGTATCCGAGGACAAGGACGCCGCGGAACTCATGGGCATCAGCGTGAACCGCACGATTTCCATCACATTCGCAATCGGCTCGGGGCTTGCGGCGGTTGCGGGGTTTTTCTACGCGGCGACCTACATCTACATCGGCCCGTACACCGGCTCGATGCCGGGCATCAAGGCGTTTGTGGCGGCGGTATTCGGCGGCATCGGCTCGATCCCCGGCGCGATGCTGGGCGGGGTGCTGCTTGGCATCATCGAAAACTTATCAAAGGCGTATATCTCCACCGAGCTTTCCGACGCGATCGTATTTGGCGTGTTGATCCTGGTACTGGTCATACGCCCGACGGGGCTTCTCGGCAAGAAGATCTCCGAGAAAGTGTAGGTGTTTGAAGGATATGAAGATGACGAGGGCGACGACAAACAAGTGGATCACATACGCGATGGTGATCGCTGCGTTTGTGATCATGCAATATATGGTAGAAACCGGGAACGCGACCCGGCATTTGCAGCGGATGCTCGTTCCGATCTGCATTTATGTGATTCTCGCGATCTCGCTGAACATCACGGTTGGTTTTTTGGGCGAATTGACGCTCGGGCACGCGGGGTTTATGTCCGTGGGCGCATATGCGGGCTGCCTATTCTCGATTTGGGCGCAGTCGTCGATGCCGGCGGCGGTGCGTTTTCCGCTGGCGATGCTCATCGGCGGGCTGATGGCGGCGGTGTTCGGGGTCATCATCGGCGTGCCGGTGCTGCGGCTGCGGGGCGATTATCTGGCGATTGTGACGCTCGCGTTCGGCGAGATCATACGATCGGTGATCATCAACCTCGAGTTCACGGGCGGGGCGTCCGGGCTGAAGGGCACGCCGCGGGATTCGACGTTTGTAATCGCGTTTGCGGTGGTTTTGATCACCATGTTTGTGGCGATCAACCTGATGAATTCCAAGCACGGGCGCGCGATCATGGCGATCCGCGACAACCGCATCGCCGCCGAGGGGACGGGCATCAACCTGACGCGCTACAAGCTGATGGGGTTTGTGGTCGCATCGTTTTTCGCGGGCGTGGCGGGCGTTTTATACGGGCACAACCTATCCGTGTTGCAGGCGAGCAACTTCGGGTACAACAAATCCATCGAGATCTTAGTGATCGTGGTGCTGGGCGGGCTCGGGTCGATCCGCGGCTCGATCATCGCGGCGGTGGTGATCTATGTGCTGCCGGAGTCGCTGCGGTTCTTGAGCGAATACCGGATGTTGATCTACTCGGTCGTACTGATTGCGATGATGCTGTTAAACGCGTCCCCGCACGCGGCGGCGCTGAAGGCGCGCATCAGCTGGCGGGCGATCGCGCGGCGCATTTCGGGAAGGAGGGCGGTCTAAAATGGCGGACAAACAACATCGGATGGTCGAGTTCCCGTCGAACTCCATCATCCCCGAGCGCGACATGGGGTACATCCCCGTGCTCGACATCCGGCATTTGGGGATCGACTTTGGCGGGCTGACGGCGGTGGACAACTTCAACCTGACCGTCGGGCGCACGGAGATTGCGGGGCTGATCGGTCCAAACGGCGCGGGCAAGACGACGGTGTTCAACCTATTGACAAACGTGTACCAGCCCACGCGCGGCACGATATTATTAGACGGCGAGACGACGATGGGCAAATCCACCGACCAGGTGATCCGCATGGGCATCGCGCGCACGTTCCAGAACATCCGACTGTTTTCAACGATGACGGTTCTCGAAAACGTGAAGGTGGGCATGCACGAGCGGATACGCTATTCCATGCTCAGCTCCATATTGCACACGCCCGCCTACCACAAGGCCGAGCGCAACGCGAACAAGGAGGCGCTCGAGCTGTTGGACGTGTTTTCCATGGCGGACGACGCGGGCGCGCAGGCGGGCAGCTTGCCCTACGGGGCGCAGCGGCGGCTCGAGATCGTGCGCGCGCTGGCGACAAGACCGAAGATCATGCTATTGGACGAGCCGGCGGCGGGGATGAACCCCTCCGAGACGGCGGAGCTGATGGAGAACATACGCACGATGCGCGACAAGTTCCGCATCGCGGTGATGCTGATCGAGCACGACATGAATTTGGTGATGGGCATTTGCGAGGGCATATGCGTGCTCAACTACGGGCGGATCATCGCCAAGGGCACGCCGGCGGAGATTCGGCAGAACCCCGAGGTGATCGAGGCGTACCTCGGAAAGAAGGGGGTGTAGCCGTTGCTCAAGGTATACGAGGCGAATGTGTATTACGGGCAGATCCACGCGATCAAGGGCGTCTCCTTCGAGGTCAACGAGGGCGAGATCGTATCGCTCATCGGCGCGAACGGCGCGGGGAAATCGACGATATTGCGCACGATCTCGGGGCTGTTGCGCTCGCGCACGGGCGTCGTCAGCTTTATGGGCAAGAGCATCGGCGCGCTGCCGGCGCACAAGATTGTGAAAATGGGGCTGGCGCAGGTGCCCGAGGGGCGCAGGATTTTTTTGCAGATGACGGTGATGGAGAACCTCGAGATGGGCGCGTACACGCAAAAAAAGCCGAGCGAGGAGGATTTGGCGCGCATTTACGAGCGGTTCCCGCGGCTGAAGGAGCGCAGAAAGCAGGTTGCGGGCACGCTTTCGGGCGGCGAGCAGCAGATGCTTGCCATGGGGCGCGCGCTGATGAGCCGACCCAAGATGATCATGTTAGACGAGCCGTCGATGGGGCTTGCGCCGATCTTGGTGGAGCAGATCTTCGAGATCATCGCGGAGCTGCACGCGTCGGGGACGACGATTCTACTCGTGGAGCAGAACGCGGACATGGCGCTGCGGATTGCGAGCCGGGCGTACATCCTCGAGACGGGGCGGATCGTGCTGACGGGCACGGGGCAGGAACTGGCGGAGAGTCCGGAGGTGCAGCGGGCATATCTGGGCGGGTGATCTAGGGCTTGACAGAAAAAATAAACAAGGGATTGGCAAAGGGACGGGGGAAACCCGCAATGTCATTAAGCTAAGGATACGGAAGCGAGAGGACGGGAGCAACGTGCTGCATAAGCGGCGTGGGGCTCCTGTTCTTAGTCTCTTCACGAGAGAAAAGATAGAGAGAAGCGCATAGAAAACAGA
>JBMNUA010000083.1:0-9839 GCA_050945995.1 Christensenellales bacterium | reverse complement strand
AACATGGCTGTTCGAGCACGGCATGGACTGCGCCGTAGCGCGCCATCCGCGATCCATCGAGCTGATGAGGAAGCCCGATATGCTGCCAAAGTATACAAGCGCGCCCGACGCGGATCTGCAACGGCTTTCGCGGCTGCTCGCCTACGCGGCAATAACCCAAGCGTATCGGGATCAGCCAAACAGCCTGTCCATCGTCGAGCATTACATGCGCCGATTGCACGCCTACCCCATGGATTTCATCACCATCGCCGCCGTGTCGATGATTCGCGCGCGCATCACGCTCCCCCTCGCGCCCGAACCGGATGCGGACGGCTCACCTTGGCCGCTCGAGGACGAGTTGGAAATCAAAGCCGCGTGCGATGCGTATCTGCAAACCGCAAAACAAAACCCGGTCAAGCTGCGAGCCTGCGTGCGCGCCGAGCTGCGCGTGCCCAAGGAGGACAGCGCGCTGATGATGGAAACGCTCGAAGCGCTCGAGCTTTACTGCGCATTCGAGCCGCCGATGTTTGACGATTTCCTGCCGCTGCTCGAAGCCGACGCGTTCGACCTATCCGTGATGTACTACACGCTGGTGCGCCATCCAAAGCGATATGCGGGCACGGCTTACAACCGCATCCGCTTTCCCGCCGAGGTGTTCGGGACGCTGGAGGATGGCGACATAGACGATATATCGGACGAATACAAGCCCGACGCCTGGCTCGCATGCCTGCTGCTTGCGCTGCGCAAAGCCGGGCATCATGTGGAAAGCTATTATCTGCATTGCCTGAGCGCGCGGTTTCCCGACGCGCGCATCGAAGCGCTCCATGGGCTGCGCGCCATACGGACGCGTTGGACGGGCGCGGTGCAGCCGGCGCTTGCGCGCGCGTTGGCGGTCGAGCCGGCGGAGCGGATCAAGCGGCGCATCCGGCGGTTGATGGACGCGGCATTCGGCGCGCACGAAAAGGAGCGGCGGTATATCGAAATCGCGCGCGTCAAACCGCGCACGGTCGATGAGACGCTGCTGTTTACGACGATTGCGGGCGCGCACTACCGCGATCTGTCCGTCGTTGCGGATCAGGTTGCGTTTGGCGATGTGCTGCTCTTGCAGCGCGAGCCCGACAATGCCCACGACAAAAATGCCATACTCGTCGCTGCGGAAGACGGGTTTGTGCTCGGCTACATCCCCCGAACGGAGAGCGCCGCGCTTGCCTCGCGGATGGATGCGGGCGAAGCGCTGTATGCCATCCTCCATGATGATCTGGAATATGGCGGGCGACCGTCAATAGAGATCAAGCGGTCGCATCCGATCGAGCAAAAGGGAAATATCGTAACCTTCCCGGGCGGCTATGGCGATTGGTAACCATCCATCACCAGATTTTACCGATGCGCCCTTTGCGGTTCGCGATTTTGTGAACCGCTTAAATTAAGCATTGCATGTGTGCCGACTTTGTGTTATTATACCTTCAAACGAGTTAAGCACTCGTTGCGCTTGGCAAATTTAAAAACTGAGGAGGACCCCGAACATGAGGAAGCTGTCGATCTTTGTGGCGCTATTGATGCTCATCGGCATCTGTTCCACCGCCGCAGCGGAAGGCGCATACTCACAGGCGCCGTTGTTTGACGCGCTTGTAGAAGCAGGCGAGCTCCCGCCCGTCGAGGAGCGGCTGCCCGAAACACCCCGTATCGTACAGGAAATCCTGCCCGAATTCCTTGATTATGAGATCGGGAATTACGGCGGCACGCTGCGCCTGATCACCAAAGCCGTCAACTGGGACGCGGACGTGTTTGTTGGAAGCAACGAAGCGCTTTTGACCATGGCATCCTCAAACAGCGACGTGATCACCGCGAACATCGTCGAGAACTATGAAATCAGCGACGACAACACGGTGTTTACATTTACGCTGCGCAAGGGGCTGAAATGGTCGGATGGCACCGAGGTGACGATGGACGACTTCCGCTTCGGCATCGAGGATTTCGTGCTCAACACCGAGCTTACGCCCGTTGTCGCCGCCTACATGCGCGACGGCGGCACCGCCGCGGGCGATCCCTTCACCTTTGAAGTGATCGACGACGACACCTTCTCCCTCTCCTTCAAAAAGAGCTACGGCGGTCTGATCGTGCACCTGTCGATCTCCGGCTGGAAGGGCTACACCGATCTTCTCAAGCCCGCGCACTTCCTAAAGCCGTTCCACCTCGCGTATGCCGCGGAGATCCACGGCTCGGAGGACGCGTACTACGAGTACATCCGCCCCTTCGCGGCGCAGATGGGCTACGACGACCCGAAAGCGGAGGGCGTTTGGGCGTATGTGTTCCACCAGATCGACATGACGAACTGGGAGCTCACCGACCCCAACGACGCTTTGACGAGCACCTATTTTGAAGGGCTGATCGACAAAAACTTCCCGGTTCTCTACCCGTGGACCATGAAGGACTCGGACGGCGGTCTGACCGTCTGGGAGCGCAACCCCTATTACTTCAAAGTCGATCCGGATGGGCAGCAACTCCCCTATGTTGACACCATCACCTCCACTCTCGTTGAGGACATGGAGATGGTTCAGCTCAAGTACATGACGGGCGAGGCGGACTTCGGGCGCGAATCCGCGACGATCGACAACATCTCGCTCTATCGCGAGAATGAGACGTCTGCGGGCATCACCGCCTATGTCACCACCATGCACGTCAACCCCACCGTGTTCTACATCAACCTGAACTACGGCTTGAACACCGACGGCAGCCTGAAGGACGACCCGATCACGCAGGCATGGCAGGAAGTCATCAACGACATCCGCTTCCGTCAGGCGCTCATGCACGCGGTTGACGCCGAGGAGATCGTCGAATCCGTCTACAAGGGATTTGGCGAAGTCAACCCGACATACCAGTGCGACCATGACATCGAGTACGCAAACGCGCTGCTCGACGAGATGGGCGTTGTTGACATCGACGGCGACGGCTATCGCGAAACGCCCTCGGGCAAGAAGCTGCAATGGCAGATTTGGAACAACCAGGAAGCCAACGACTTCATCCCCTTCTGCGAACTGCTCGTCGAGTTCTGGGGCGAGATCGGTCTGAAGGCGGAGGTCAACACCACCGAGCCCTCCCTGATGTCGGCATCCCAGGAGGCGAACGAGGTTCCCATGCGCGTGACGTGGGCGCACTCCTCGCAGCTCTGGCACAACATCGACTGGGGCACCGGCGGACAGGCGCTGTGGCAGGATTGGTTCGACAAGGGCGGGCTCTCGGGCATGCTCGAGGGCAGCACGGATTACCTCGTGCCGCCGCAGGAGTATCAGGAGTTCTTCCTGAAGATGCAGTCGCTGATGACCGTCACGCCGGAAGAGGCCGTGAACGAAGTGATCCCGGAATTGGGCGCGTGGATGGGCGCGAACCTCTACATGGTTGAGCCCACGACGAATGTGCTCCAGTGCGTGATCATGAACTCCGATTTGGGCAATGTGCCCTCGGGCGGCGTCGGCATCTCGTGGAACTTTTCGATGGAACAGTTCTACTATAAGAGCGCTGAATAAAAAATCCCCTGTAAAAACCGGCTGCCGCGGCGATATTGCCGCGGCAGCCCACTTTTATTCAGGTTTTTCTACACTTCCCGCGCGGTATTCGGTCGGCGTACAGCCGTATCGCTTGCGGAACGCCTCCGCAAAATAACTCGCGCCCGAGAACCCGACCGCGTGGGCGATTTCCGTCATGCGCATGCGCGTGCCTTTGAGCATCTCAGCACTCTGATTCAGCCGATAAACGATCAAATACTCGACGGGCGAAAGCCGCAAATATTCCTGAAAGAGTGCGCAGCAGTTGCTCTGACAGACCTTGCCGGCGGCGGCAATCTCCGCAAGCGTGATTTTGCCAGCAGAATTCTTTTGGATATAACTGATCATGTCGCGAAGCGCGGACAAGCGGCTGCCCGTTTGCGCCGCGGGTTTTGGCGCAGGCGGCATATGGACATATAACAGCGACCAAATCTTATAAAAATAACTCTGCATCAATAGCATGGAATCGCCCTTGCTCGCACAAAACAGCTCATACGCGCGCCAAATATCGCCGAGCATCTCCGCCTTCCACGGGGTTTTCTCATCGAAAATCGCATACGGCAGCGCATCGTTTGTAAGCACGGGCGTCACACTTGTTTTTTCAAGGTGCGGATGCGCGCACAGCATGAGCGGATGAAACAAAAGGCAGATGTATTCGCAATCCGTGCCGTCGGCAGAAAAATTGCTGTGAAACTGTCTGGCGTTGATGAAAATGCCTTCGCCTTCATGGAGCGTGCGGACAGCGCCGTTGATGGAGTACGACATCCGCCCGGCGGTGATGATGCTGAACTCGATGTCGTCATGCCAATGCACGGAGACAGCGGAATTGAGAAACCGAGAGACCCTGCCCCGACTTGCGTAAATCGGAAGCTGCGGATCGTTGTATGGAACGCGCTCGGAATGGTCGCGCGTCAGATTGAGTGTAGTATTCATCATTGCCTCGAATCAAAGGATTGTTATCGGTTGATGTTGTTATACCGCGCGATGCGGGAGCAGTTACACGCTTATAGTATACGATATATCCTTGATTTGTCAACTCGAATGCAAAATATAGGATCGCGATCGCATCGTGGAGGATATCGATAGACTGATGGTATTGATCGGTGTAAGATTATACCATCACCATACGACGATTCAAAGGAGGAACCGCCATGCGAACGAAGCGATTCCCCGTTCGATTGACGGAGGAAGAGGTCGCGCACTTGCAAACGGTGGTCGGCGAAACAAACGAGCGGTCGCACGCCCACAAGCGCGCAAACATACTGCTCAGGCTCGATGAAAACCGAAATGCAAACGTGCGGATTGCGGATGTCGCCGCCGAACTGCAAGTCAGCAGCATCACGGTGTGCAATACCGCGCGGCGATATGCCGAGATGGGGCTTGCGCGCACGCTGAAACCCAAGCCCAGCCAGGCGCGGCGCGCGCAAATAAAGATCAACGCGCCGGTTCAGGCACAGATACTGACCATTGCCAACTCGCCGCCGCCGAAGGGGCGTGCGAAGTGGACGCTGCTGATGATCCGCGACGAGCTGATCGAAAAGCAGGTCGTGGACAGCATCAGCCCGGAGGGCGTGCGGCAGGTGCTGAAAAAGCGGCAGGCGATGTTGCGCGAGTGAGCATCCGCAGCCATATCATTACGCGAGCGTCTAACACGCGCTCGCGTTTTCCATATACGGATGCGCTTGCCCATCTTCGAGCACGTTGTAAACTATTCCCATCTTTGGTATACTGTACGCAAATACATCTCCATTTTAAGCGAGAGCGAGGTTACGCGTATGCCGAAGATGCCAACCCTGTTCATCGGGCATGGATCCCCCATGAACGCAATCGAGGACAATGCCTATGCGAAAAGTTGGATGGCGCTGGGGCGGGATCTCCCGCGACCCGAAGCCATCCTCTGCGTTTCTGCGCACTGGTTCACCGGCGGCACGAGGACATCGGACGCCGAATCGCCCGAGACGATCTACGATATGTACGGATTTCCGAAGGAACTGTACGAGGTGGTCTACGCCGCGCCGGGCTCGCCCAAATTCGCGCATGCGACGCGCGATCTGCTCGGCGGCATCCCCATCGACAATTCATGGGGATTGGATCACGGCACTTGGAGCGTGCTGCGCCGCATGTACCCCGATGCGGATATCCCGGTGTTCCAACTCAGCGTAGATGCGCGCGCGAGCACGCAGGCGCACTTCGACATGGGACGAAAGCTCGCGCCGCTGCGCGATCAGGGCGTGATGATCCTGGGCAGCGGAAATATCGTCCACAATTTGCGGCGCGTCGATTGGAACGTCGCCGGCGGCTTCCCATGGGCAGAGGCGTTTGACGACTACATCAAACAGAGCATCCTAAGCGGCGATTACGCGCGCGTGGTCGATTACCAGCAGGCGGGCGAATCCGCGCCGCTCGCCGTCCCCACGCTCGATCACTATGCGCCGCTTCTCTACACGCTGGGCGCAGCGCGCGAAGACGATGCAGTGCGCGTATTCAACGATTCCTGCTCGCTCGGTTCGATTTCGATGACCTGCTATCAATTTTCATAGAATAGGAGAACATCATGGCGAATAGAAAGATTGCGCAGACCGTGCGCGGACAGCGCGCGGTGGACGGCGCGGGCGTGAGGCTCGTTCGCGTGCTCGGCGGCAGGAATGTGACGGATTTTGATCCCTTTCTGATGCTCGATTCGTTCGATTCGACCGATCCGAACGACTACATCGCGGGCTTCCCCACCCATCCGCACAGGGGCATTGAGACGATCACCTACCTCATCGAGGGGCGGATCGACCACGAGGACAGCATGGGCAACCGCGATACCATTCACGCCGGCGAGAGCCAATGGATGACCGCCGGCAGCGGGATTTTGCATCAGGAGATGCCGAAGGCATCCGCGCGCATGCTCGGCTTCCAACTCTGGCTCAATCTTGCGCGCGACGAGAAGATGACCGAGCCCAAGTACCTTAGCATCACACGCGACATGATGCCGCTCGTCGAGCAGGGCGGCGCGCAGGTACGCATCCTCTCCGGCAGCTTCGGCGGCGTTTCGGGCATCAAGCCCAATCACATCCCCGCCACGATCCTCGATGTCCTGATCCCCGCGGGCGGCGCGATCACCGTGCCCACCGCGCCGGGCGAGACGGCGTTTGTGTTTCTGATCGAGGGCGACGCCGTCGTGGGCGGCGAGGACATCGCTGAGAAGACGGCGGCGCTTCTTTCGGACGGCGATGCGGTCGATCTCGCGGCAACTGCGGATGCCGCATCCCGCATCATCGTGTTTATGGGCGCGCCGCTGCGCGAGCCCATCGCGTGGGGCGGTCCGATCGTGATGAACACCCGCGCGGAACTGGAGGCGGCGTTTGACGAGCTCGACCGCGGCACATTCATCCGCCACGACTGATGGGAGACATTGCATGAAAAAGAAGATTACGGCAATCGTGGGTTCTTTGCGGGAGAATTCCTGCAATCGCCAGCTCGCGATGATGGCGATCGAGCGCATCGGCGCGCGCGCGGATGTTGAAATATTAGAATATGGCGATGTGCCGCTTTTTAATCAAGATGCTGAACGCCCCGCGCCCGCGTCCGTAAAGCGCGTGCGCGACGCCGTCCGCGCATCCGACGGCGTATGGTTCTTCACGCCGGAGTACAACCACTCCTACCCCGGCGTGCTGAAAAACCTCGTGGACTGGCTCTCGCGCCCGGCAAATTTGGGCGAAAAGCATGTGCTCGCGGGCAAACCAGCCGCGTTCAGCGGTGTGGGCATGGGCATATCGGGCACGACCGTCGCGCAGGATCTGTTCGTCGCGCTGATCTCGTTTCTGGATATGCGCGTGATGAACGCGCCGCGCGTCACGATCCCGAATGCGCATGCGCTGCTTGACGAGGGCGGAAATCTCTCGCTCGGCGTGGGCGCGGCGTTCCTCGACGCGCAGGTGGAGGCGTTTTTGCAGTTCATCGGCGCGTAGCAGCGCATTTGGTGTGCTTGGTTCATACGAGGGCGGGTGCCGCGCGGCATACGCCCTCGCCTTCCTTCAACGACAGGAAGCAGCTTGACAGCGCCGGAAGTCGCGTTGTAGAATGCAAGTGCGATGTGCGGAGCTTTTTCAAGACGATTCGTTCAGGAAGGGATGTGACTATGAGGAAATACTCTTTCTTAATTGCAATGGTCATGGCGATCTCGTGCTTGATGGTCAGCGCGAATGCCGATGGAGAAATTCGGAATTATGATATGCTATCAACCTATGGGGTTGAGCCTAGCATCGCTGTGACGTTTGAATCGATCGGATATGATCTAGTGAATTCCATATCGAGAGACGAGCTTGTAAGCGCCTTGGGATCGCCGTTTTATTCGTTTCGGAATGATACAGTAGAAAGCATCGAATATTTGGTATATATCTCTGATATGGAAGAACTAAAAACAGAGTTGGTTTATGCTTTTGAAGAAAACATCATTCAAGATGTATCCTTTTCGCCCATACCGACGGAAGGTACGGCGACAATGGAGAATTATTATCAGAATAGTGTGATGATGTATCATCATTATTTCGATTTATTTACACGGGAACTTGGCGAACCGCAGACAATAGGCGAGATTTGGCATAATGATGCGTATCAAGATATCCCCGAAATGCGTGATCATGCTTTTGAGCAGGGGCATTTTATATATGAGATGGTTATGTGGGAAAGTGATCATGTTATATGCCTCAATATAATTTTCGGAGATTCCACCATTCAATTTTTAGCGGGTCCGTCCTCAAATAAATTTTGATGGGCTTATGATCGCAAGCGTTTTAGGCAACTTGAGGGCGGATGCCGCGCGGCATCCGCCCATTGATTGCTGTTGCTCGTCCGTGTAAATACCATCCATAATATACTATGCTTTTTCGCCGCGCGCGTTACGCGTCCCCCTGTCTGGCGACCGCGCGCTTCGCGATCGATCGTTCGTCCGCGAATCCCGCGAATTCATCCCCCTCATACAGCGCGAAAATCGTCACCTCGCCCTTGCGCATGAAGCGCGCGGCGCAGGCGGGCGGCGCGGCGGCGTCAATCGCTACGAGTTTCGCGCGCGCGGGCAGGCTTTTCCCGCCGAGCAAACTGCGCACCGCGCCCGAAGCGTCGGAAGCGAGCATTGCGTTTCGCTCCGAGATCGACGCGGCGACGAGGAATACGCTCATCAAAATAAACGAGAGGTTCACCACCCGCGCCTTGAAAAACCCAACCGCAGTCGCTACCAGCAAAAGCGCCGCCAGCAGATGCGCCAACGCGACGCTCAGCCCCGTCGCGCGCCGCCTGCCCAGCCACCGTCCCGCGATTGCGCACAGCACGCGCCCGCCGTCGAGCGGCAGCGCGGGCAGGAGGTTAAACAGCATGAGTATCGTATTGACGCGCACCACGCGTGCGGCATCGGGAAAACGGAGCACGCCCCACCAGCCGAGCGCCGCGCCGGCAACCGCAAACAACAAATTCGCAAGCGGGCCCGCGAGCGCAACGACGATCATCTGAAACGGCGGCGCGTCGTAGATGTCCGCGATGTGCGCCGCGCCGCCGAAGGGCATGATGTCGATATAGCCAATGGTCAGATTGCAGGCGCGCGCGGCGGCGAGGTGCGCGAGCTCGTGCGCACACAGCGCGGCGAGCAGCACGACGATTTCGCGCGTGATCCCCATCGCAAGCGCGAGCGCGAGCGTGAGGATCACCAGCGCATGCAGCCGCAGCTCGACGCCCAGCGCGCGAAACCGTATCAATGCGCCGCCCCTTCCGGATCGACGCTCACGCCGTCTACGCGCATCTCATAATACAGCGTATCCCCGCGCAGCGCGCCGAGCGATTCCGCGCGCGCGACGGTCGCCCCCTGCGCGACAAGCGGCAGATCCAGATACCCGTACATCGTCTCCACGCCCTCGCCATGGTCGATCAGCACGCAAAAGTCCCCGCTGCCGAGCTGCACCACCGCGCGCACCGTGCCCGCCATCGCCGCGCGCACCTCCGCGGATTCATCGCAGCGGTACATCGTCCACGGCTGACCTTCGCTGAACGCGTGCTTCACCTCGCCCGCCACGGGCTGCGCGGGCGCCATGCCCGAAATGTTGAAAAACACGAACGAAGACTCCGGCATGATGCTGCGCACGAAGTTTAGTTTCCCCAACGATTGATCAAAATCAATGCGCATGGTCAGCGCGCTCTCGATGCCGCCCACCGCAGCGTTCGACCACGGCTGATCGATGTTGCGCACCGCGAGGATCGAAAGGAGCAGCGCGCAGGCGATCGCGGTGTTGCGCAAAAGCCTTTCGCTGAATGTAAGTTTCGACCTGCCGCTGCGCACGCGGC
>JBMNUA010000082.1:0-9842 GCA_050945995.1 Christensenellales bacterium | reverse complement strand
ATGCGCCTTGCCCATAAATTTGTAGCCGATCAGACCAAAGCGTATGCTATCCATGCAGGTTCCCCCTCTCGTTTGTAACAGTATACCAAATTATCATTCCGTTAACAAGTAATTCCATCTGCCTGCGCGCGATTCTCCGCACGGATGGGGCAAATGGAATCATATTTGAGAGGGAAACGTAAAAATGATAACAGACTGCGGTCTATATAAATAGACTTTGGTCGGTACAAGACAGACTTACGTCGGTATTTGATCCGCATCCATCTGTTTCTTCGGCAGTTGCGCCAGCACGCAGCCCGCGAGCATCAGCGCGCAGCCGAGGTATTCCATCGGCAGCAGCATTTCGCCGGCGATCAGCCAGCCGCCCACGGCGGCGAACACGCTTTCCATGCACATGAGGATCGACGCGAGCGCGGGCTCCGCATATTTCTGCCCAATGAGTTGAAAGGTGTAGCCCACGCCGCCCGAAATCGCGCCGACATATAGGATACTCGGCAGGTTGTCGGTCACTTGCGCAACCGTCGGCGCTTCATACAGCAGCATGCCCGCGCCGCCGAGGAGAAAGCAAACCCCGAATTGCAGCGCGCAGAGCAAAATTGCGTCCAGCCCATGCGTGTGCGAATCGATAAAGAGGATATGTACCGAAAAAATGAGCGCGCATCCGAACGTGAGCGCCTCCCCCAAACCGACGGAGAGCCCCTCCGAAAAATCAAGCGACAGAAGTGCCGTCCCGACGAGCGCGAACGCAACGCCCATCCACAAATTTTTCCCGAGCTTGCGCCGGCGCATCAGCCCGAACAATGGGACGATAACGATATACAGCGCCGTGACAAACCCGGACTTGCTCGCGGTCGTGTGCTCAAGCCCCCATTGCTGCAGCGCGATCGCAAAAAAGGTGAGCATGCCCATGACGGCGCCCGGCAGCAGATGCCGCCGCAGGGCGATACCGCCCTCTGCGCGCTTTGCCCGAACGATACAGATCGGCGCGAGCACCAGGCAGGTCACAAGCGCGCGCAGGCAAATATAAGTCATCACGCCGATGCTGCCCGCGGCATCCTTCTGGGCGACGAACGCGAGCCCCCAGACGAGCGCGGCGGACAGCAAAAAGGCAGATCCCTTTGTCGTTTTACGCATGCGCTTCCAACATACTCGTGCAGTGCGGGCAGCGGGTCGCCTTTTCGTCGATCACGCCGTAGCAAAACTCGCATTTGCGCGGCTCGACCGCGGGCGCGGGGGCGGGCTTTTTCTTGAGCCTGTTGATGAACTTCACGAAAATGAAGATGCAGATCGCCACGAGGAAGAAGTTGATCACCGTCTGTATGAAATTGCCGTAAGCGAACACCGCGGCGTTTTCGCCCTCGCCGATCTTTGCGCCCATCGAGGAGAAGTTGATGCCGTTTGTCGCAAGAGAGAGAAGCGGGGTAAACAAATCGTTCACAATCGAGGTGACGATGCCCGTAAACGCAGAGCCGATCATCACACCGACCGCCAGATCGATCACATTGCCCTTGAACGCAAACTCCTTAAATTCCTGCCATATCTTCATATGTATCCCTCCGTATGCTCGTGCTATCATGCATTATAGCACAGCGCATCCCCGGTATCCATATATTTCATCGCAAGGCGCTAAAATCTTTTGATCCCGCGACGCGCCTTTATTTTCCGAATCCGCAGCACACATCCTTTATTTTATCTTTTCTTTCATTAACAAATCTGATATAATACAGTTGATTCAGATCAAGGTACATCATCGCTATGAGGAGGTTCACCATGAAGCGGATCCTATCTCTCCTGTTGGTCGTCTCGCTTTTGCTCATCGGCTCGGCGGCGTTTGCCGATGACACCTACGAGATCGCGCTTGTCACCGACGTCGGCAACATCGACGACCAGTCCTTCAACCAGAGCGCTTGGGAGGGCGTTGTCGAATTCGCCGAAGCGGGCGGGTACAGCTACGCCTACTTCCGCCCCACCGAGGATTCCACGGACGCGCGCATCGAGAGCATCAAGGCTGCGATCGACAAGGGCGCAAAAACCGTCGTCTGCCCCGGCTTCCTGTTCGAGGAGGCGGTCTACGAGGTGCAGGATCGCTACCCCGAGGTCAATTTCCTGCTCATCGACGGCGAGCCCCACAACGTGGACTACTCCGATTTCAAAACCTCGCCCAACGTGCACAACATCTTCTACAATGAGGAGCAGGCGGGCTACTTCGCGGGCTACGCCGCCGTGATGGACGGTTACACGCGCCTTGGCTTCCTGGGCGGCATGGCGGTTCCCGCCGTGGTGCGCTACGGCTACGGCTTTGTGCAGGGCGCGGACGACGCTGCGGTCGAGCTCGGCGTGGAAATCGACATCAAGTATTGGTACAGCGGCGTGTTCGTCGCCAACGACGACATCAAGGTGAAGATGTCCGGCTGGTACTCCGAGGGCACGGAAATCGTGTTCTCCTGCGGCGGCGGCATCTATCTCTCCTGCACCGCGGCGGCTGAGGAAGCCGGCGGCAAGGTGATCGGCGTTGACAGCGACCAGTATTACGTCTCCGAAACCATCGTCACCTCCGCCATGAAGGGCATCCAGCGCACTGTCGTTCTCTCCCTTGACGATTTGTACGCAAACGGCGGCGTGTGGCCTGAAGCCTACGCGGGGCAGACCGTCGTCCTCGGCGCAGCCGACGACTGCGTGGGTCTTCCCACGGCTGAGACATCCTGGCGCTTCAACACCTTCACCGTCGAGCAGTACGAGGCGATGTATGAGAAGGTGAAGTCCGGCGAGACCGAGATCTCCGACGCCATCGATGCCGCGCCCGAGGTCGTCAATACCACCGTCGATTACATGGAATAATCCGCTACTTTCGAGGGATCGGGCGTCCGCCCGATCCCTCGCGCGAAAGAGGGACGGCAGTATGGCAGAATATGTCATCGAGATGCTGGGCATCACAAAGCAATTCCCCGGCGTTTTGGCAAACGACGATGTCACGCTCCAGTTGAAACGGGGCGAAATCCACGCGCTGCTCGGCGAGAACGGCGCGGGCAAGAGCACGCTGATGAGCGTGCTGTTTGGCATGTACCAGCCCGACCGCGGGCGCATCCTCAAAAACGGCGCGGAAGTTACAATTGACAACCCGAACGCCGCGAACGCGCTGGGCATCGGCATGGTGCACCAGCATTTCAAGCTTGTCGAGGTCTTTTCCGTGCTCGACAACATCATCCTCGGCGCGGAGGACGTAAAGGCGGGCTTTCTCCAAAAGCAGAAGGCGCGCAAGAAGGTGATGGAGTTGAGCCGCAAATACGGGCTGCGTGTCGATCCGGACGCGCGGATCGAGGACATCTCCGTCGGCATGCAACAGCGCGTCGAAATCCTCAAGATGCTCTACCGCGACAACGAAATCCTCATCTTGGACGAGCCGACGGCGGTGCTCACCCCGCAGGAGATCGATGAGTTGACCGCCATCATGCGCTCCTTCGCCGCGGAAGGCAAATCCATATTATTCATCACCCACAAACTCAATGAGATCATGGCGGTGGCGGATCGCTGCACCGTGCTGCGCAAGGGGCGGCGCATCGGCACCGTTGATATAAAAGACACCACGAAGGAGGAGCTCTCGCGCATGATGGTCGGGCGCGAGGTACAGTTCGCCATCGATAAGCGCGACAGCGCGCCGGGGGATGCGGTACTCGAGGTGCGCGAGCTCACCGTGCGCGCCCGCGCGCATCGGGGCGAGAGCGTAAAACGCGTCTCCATGGACGTGCGCGCCGGCGAGATCGTCTGCCTTGCCGGCATCGAGGGCAACGGGCAGACGGAGTTTATCTCCGCGCTCTCCGGGCTTGAAAAGGTGCAGTCGGGCAGCGTGACGCTTCTGGGTAAGGACATCACCCACGCGCCGATCCGCGCGCGCCACATCGCCGGCATGAGCCATATCCCCGAGGATCGCCACAAGCACGGGCTGATCCTCGATTACACGCTCGCGGAGAATATGGTGCTCCAAAGATACTGGCAGCCTCCCTTCCAATCGCGCGGGTTCATCCGCTTCGATGCGGTCAAACAATACGCGGATCGGCTCATTAAAGAGTACGATGTGCGCAGCGGGCAGGGCGGCGACACGGTCGCGCGCGCCATGTCCGGCGGCAACCAGCAAAAGGCGATCGTCGGGCGCGAGATCGATCTGGACGCGCCGCTGCTCATCGCGGTGCAGCCCACGCGAGGGCTCGACGTCGGCGCGATTGAAACCATCCACAGGCAGATCGTAAGCCGGCGCGACGCGGGCAAGGCGGTGCTGCTCGTTTCACTCGAGCTCGACGAGGTCATGCACATTTCCGACCGGATTCTCGTGATGTACGAGGGCGAGATCGTCGGCGAATTCGATCCCCGGGCGACGACGGTACAGGAACTCGGGCTGTACATGTCGGGCGCAATGCGGCAGGAGGTGTACGCGTGAACAAAAGAGGCATCGCCGGCATCCTCGCTTCGATCACGACAATACTGATCGGTCTGGCGTTTGGTTTTTTGCTGCTGCTCGCGTTCAATCCCGGCGCGGCGGTCGGCGGGTTGGGAGACATCCTCACCACGGGTCTTCGCAGCCCGGAGCGGTTTGCGAAGGTTTTATACACCGCCGCGCCGCTTCTCATGACAGGGCTCTCGGTGGGCTTTGCGTTCAAAACAGGGCTTTTCAACATCGGCGCATCCGGGCAGTACACCATGGGCGCGTTTTTCGCGCTCGTCGCCGCGATCCAGTTTGCAATGCCCTGGTATGTCTGCATCCTCGCCGCCATGGTCGGCGGCGCGATCTGGGGCGCGATTCCCGGCATCTTCAAGGCGTTTTTCAATGTCAACGAGGTCATCACCTCCATCATGTTCAACTGGATATCGCTGTTTGCGGTCAACCTCGCGCTCAACAATATGCCGATGATGCTCGCGAACTACTGGGGCGCGCCCTATGGCAACCGAACCGCCCCGCTCGCGAACGCGAACAAGGCGGCGGTGCTGCCCAAACTGGGGCTGGATACACTCATGGATTCGAGCTATATGAACATCGGCTTTTTCATTGCGATGCTGATCGCCATTGTGATCTGGGTGATCCTCAGCAAAACGACCTTTGGCTACGAGCTGAAAGCCTGCGGCTTCAACCGCGATGCGAGCCGGTACGCGGGCATCAACCCGCGGCGCAGCATCGTGCTCTCGATGCTGATCGCGGGCGCACTCGCCGGCGCGGGCGGCGCGCTCTACTACCTGAGCGGCACGGCGCAATATGTCATCGAAAAGACGCTGCTCGGCATGGGCTTTCACGGCATCCCGGTGGCGCTGCTCGCCTCGTCCAACCCCATTGGCACGATTTTCACCGCGCTGTTTATCTCCTATATCCAAGTGGGCGGCGACGCGCTGCAGCCGGAGTTTGCAAAGGAGATCATCGACATCATCATCGCCGCGATCATCTACCTCAGCGCATTCTCGCTGTTTATGCGCGAGTTGATCGCGCGCATCGGCGCGCGCAGGCGGCGCAGATTGGAAGATGCGAAGGAGGGCGAGCGGACATGATGACATTTGCGGATGTTTTAAGCTCCACCCTGTTGTTTGCGGTGCCGCTTCTGCTGGTCGCGCTGGGGGGCATGTGCTCCGAGCGAAGCGGCGTGATCAACATCGCGCTCGAGGGCGTGATGATCATCGGCGGGCTCATCAGCTGCCTCGTGCTGCGCGCGTTTGACCGCATTCATGCCGCGGCGGCGGAAGTGATCGCCGCGGGCGGCGCACCGAACTTCTGGCAGGGGTTTGTGCATGACGCGGTCGGCGGCGCGCCGCAGCTGCTCGTATTGATCGCCGTACTCTGCGCCGCGCTCTCGGGCGTGGTGTTTGTATTGCTGCTCGCGTTCGCGTCCATCAACCTGAAGGCGGATCAGACGATCGGCGGCACGGCGCTCAACCAACTCGCGCCTGCGTTTGCCGTGGTGCTCACCTGGGCGATCCAGGGGCAGGGGATCACCACCATCCTCATCCCCTCGTGGACGCGCATTACCGTTGCGCCCTCCGGCGCGGTCTACGGCGCGGGTTTTTGGCAGAGCGCGCAGGCGTTCTTCGAGCGCTTTTTGTTCAAAAGCATGTATATCACAACGCCGCTTGCGTTCGTGCTTTTGATATTGATCGCGATCCTTTTGTACAAGACGCGGCTCGGGCTGCGGCTACGCGCGTGCGGCGAGCACCCGCAGGCGGCGGATTCGGTCGGCATCCGCGTGTATCGCATGCGCTACATCGGCGTATGCCTCTCCGGCTTCCTAGCGGGCATCGGCGGGTTCGCGTTCACGGTCGCCGCGGGCACGGGCTTCCAGTCCTCGGTCGCGGGCTACGGCTTCCTCGCGCTCGCGGTGATGATCTTCGGCAACTGGAAGCCGCTCTCCATCCTCGGCGCGTCGCTGTTCTTCGCGTTTTTCAAAATCATCGGCTCGTACAGCTCGAGCATACCGTTCATGCCGAGCTTCCGGGGCGTGAAATCAAGCGAGTATATCTACCTCATGCTGCCCTATGTCGTCACCATGATACTGCTCGTGCTGACCTCGAAAAAGTCGCGCGCGCCAAAGGCGGAGGGCATTCCCTACGAAAAATCAGGTCGATAAAAAACGATGCTCCGGCGAATACCATCTCGCCGGAGCATCGTTTTGTTTGTTCTAACGCATCAATTCATCTACGATGCGCTGCATCTCGCCGCATTTCTCCTCCATATCCTGAAACAGCCGGATCTGCGCGCGCGCGCGGATCAAGTTGTGCTCCGGCGAGCGCACCTTGAAGTAGAGGTCGCCGTCGATGTAGTCGGTTAAAAAGCGCATCGCCAGTTCGCAGGTGATCACCAACACGCCAAGCGGCAGGTTGCGCAGCTCCTCCTCTGTCAAAAAGCCGTTGACCTCGCTCAAAAAACCCTCTGTAAACAGCCGAAATCGGTCGATGTCGAGCGATATTTTCGAGAGATCCTCCTCGTCCTCGGCGGCGGTGGATGCGCAGAAGCGGATCGCGTCGCCAAAGTCATACAGGGACGAGCCGGGCATGACGGTGTCGAGGTCGATCACGCAGGTCGCCCGATCCGTCTCGTCGTCGATCAGCACATTGTTGATCTTCGTGTCGTTGTGCGTCACGCGGATCGGAATCTCGCCCGCATCGAGCTTTTTGACGATGCGGTTCATCAGCGTTCGCTTGTCGAACATGAACTCGATCTCGTCCTCCACCTTGCACGCCCTGCCCGCCTTGTCGGCGGCGATCGACGCCACAAACGTATAGAAGCGGCGCGAGGTGTTGTGGAAATCGGGGATGGTGGCCGCGAGCTTGTCCGCCGGGAAATCGCACAATAACTTTTGGAATTCGCCGAACGCGCGCCCCGTTTCAAACAGATGCGCCGCTTTTTTCGGCGCGTCGTAGGCGGTCGCACCGGAGATAAAGCGATAGGCGCGCCAAAAGCTGCCCTCGTTGTCCTGATGCAGGTATTCGCCGCCCTTGACGGGAATCAGCGCCAGCACATGGCGCGCGGGGTCGAGCCGCATCCGCTCATACGCTTGGGTGAGATGCCCTGTCACAAGCTCGATGTTTCGCAAGACCTCCGCCGGATACCGAAACACATACTTGTTGATGTGCTGCAGCGTATAAAAGTTCGTCACATCGCCTTGCTGATAGGTGAGCTTGTATGTATTGTTGATGTTCCCGCTCGTCAATTCAACCGCATTTGCATATGTTCCTTGGAATTGAAAGTGAGGTAAGATATGCTTGATTTCATTGTATACCATACGCGCCTCCAACCAAATCGATACGGAATTATAGCACGCATTTTACGCACTTGTCAATCTCACATATAGCGCGCAACTGCGCGGTAAAAAAGTTTGCCCAAAAGCGAAACCGTGCTTGCGACATATCCGCGCCGCGAGAGCCGATATTGAAACACATCGTCCCCCCAGGCGTTCGCGCTTGTATAGAACTTGCAATCGCCCTCATATACCGTATAGCGGTCGAGTGCGCGCTCGAGCGCGTGGATGGTGAAAAACGCGTCGGGCACCTCCTCGATCCCTGCGTGGGAAAGAAGCCACACCGCGAAATCCACGCAGGTGAATGCGCGCGGGATATCGATGCGCCTGCGGGTCAAAAAAAGCAGCGCCGATATATAGTTGTATATGTATTCGCCCGGCGAGGACTCAAGCTCCGCGATCGTTCGCGTCAGCGCCTCCGCCTGCTCCTGCGTCAGCCGGATGCGGCACACCTTGACCGTCGCCTGCTTGCCGTACAGCTGGTAGCGCATCAAAGATTCCTCGACAAACCCGGCGTAGAACGGCGCGGTCTCGTGGTAACGGGCGAACGAATAGAGGCTCTGCATATCCGGGTCCAGACTGACAGAGACATGGTTATATTTACTGCGCGTCATTCTGCGTATGAACCTGCCCACCGCGCAGTCCGTTGCAGAAAACATCACATACACATATTCGGGCATAAAAACCATCGTTTTTCTCCTAGCTTGCGATATAGGCGATTATATCACGAATGCGCAGAAAAGCAACCGTTTGCGAAGGAAAAGCGAAAATGGCATGATCATTTGCATAGATGCGTTGATATTTCGTTAAAATCTATGGCGGCGAAGGTTTTCGGGTGTTCGGCGTGGTATATACCATGGGTATGGGGAATAATTGTAGAACCGGCGCGCGTTGTTATGACAGACAAATTGTTGCATTTTGTGGCTGTCATGCAGGATAATCGTCAATTCCGGCGAATAGAGTACTAGGTTGTTAGAATTACGAACGCGCGAATCGAAAAGGTGAAAGGCATAAATGGCGGGATGGTTTGCCGATACATGGCTCGAAGAGTTGCGCTCCCGGATCAGCATTGAGGAGACGATCGGCGAGCACGTCAGATTAAAGCAGCGCGGAAAGCGCTACTGGGGTCTGTGCCCGTTCCACAACGAAAAAACGCCGTCCTTCAGTGTAGACAGCGAAAGTCAGCTCTATTATTGCTTTGGCTGTCACAAGGGCGGCACTGTGTTCAATTTCGTGATGGACATCGAGCACATGGAATTTCCGGATGCCGTAAAGTACCTCGCCGAGCGCGCGCATATGCCGCTTCCGGAAAACGCGGGCGCGTCCGCTTCCCGATATTCCGGCGGCGATCGGGAGAAACTCTACGAGGCGAATGTCGCCGCCGCCCGATACTACCATGACCTCCTCTGGACGGAGGCGGGCGCGGGCGCGCTGAACTACCTCTACACGCGCGGACTCACCGACGCGGACATCCGCCGCTTCGGGCTCGGCGCGTCGCCCGCGGGCTGGGACGATCTGACCAGGGAGCTGGAAGGCGGCGGCATCCCGCGCGAAACGCTGACGGCCGCCGGGCTCACGGTCGAGCGGGACGGGCGCGCGTTTGACATGTTCCGCGGTCGGGTGATCTTTCCGATCATCAGCCCGCAGGGCAGGGTGCTCGGCTTTGGCGGCAGGGCGATGGGCGATGCGCAGCCCAAATACCTCAACACCCCGGACACCCCGGTGTTCAACAAGCGAAACGGTCTGTACGCGCTCAATTTTGCAAAAACCGAGCGCGGATTGGGCAGGCTTGTGTTGGTCGAAGGCTATATGGACGTAGTATCCTTAAGAAGGCACGGTGTGCCGGGCGTCGTCGCGACGCTGGGTACGGCGCTGACCGAGGAACAATGCCGCTTGATGAAGCGTTACGCGGGCGAGGTTTGGATAAGCTATGACGGGGACGCGGCGGGGCGCAGAGCGGCGCTTCGCGCGCTCGACATTTTAGACGCCGCGGATGTCGGCGCGCGCGTGATCGACTACCCGGCGGGCATGGACCCGGACGATTATATCAAAGAGCACGGACGCGCGGGTTTT
>JBMNUA010000081.1:0-10022 GCA_050945995.1 Christensenellales bacterium | reverse complement strand
GCGACGGAGATCACCCCGCGCCCGCCCTGCGCCATGACGGAGATGGTCTGCGAATCGTTGCCCGCGTAGATGGCGATGCCGTCGGAGAGCATCGTCATGATCTCCGCAATCTGGTTTGCGTCGGTCGTCGCTTCCTTGAGCCCGCGGATGTTCGGATGGCGCGCGAGTTCCGCCATCACCGCGGGGCTGATGTTCACGGCGCTGCGCGAGGGCACGTTGTAGACGATGACGGGGATGCCCGCCTCGTCGGCGATCGCCGTAAAATGCGCTTTCAGCCCCGCCGCCGTCGGTCTGTTGTAGTACGGCGCGGCGACGAGCGCCGCATCCGCGCCCAATTCGCGCGCGCCGATGGTGAGCGCGACCGCGGTCCTTGTGCAGTTCGAGGTCGTTCCTACGATCACGGGGATGCGCCCCTTCGCGATGGAGACCGCGATGGCGATGAGCGCCTTTCGCTCCTCACGCGTGACCGTGGACGCCTCTCCCGTCGATCCGAGCACCACCAGCGCGTCCGTTCCCGCCTCCATCTGACATTCGATCAACCGCTCCCATGCGCCAAAGTCGATTTCATCCCCGGCAAACGGCGTGATGAGCGCCGTGCCGCTGCCGTAAAAAAGCGCGTCCGGCATCTACAAGACACCTCCCGATAAAAAGACTCCCCGGGAATTATATTCGCGGGGAGCGGATGTCTATGCCGGATCAGTTCAACTGGCGACATCCGACACGTCGATGCCGGGGTAGCGCGTGATGAGCGTCTCCTGATAGAACGCGGATTTTTCGAGCGCGTGCAGCAGATGCGGGATTTTGACGCGGATATCCGCGCGGGCGGCGGAAAGCCCCATGCGCGCGAGTTCATCGAGCGCGAGCGCGAGCATGTATTTCGCCACCCCCATGCGCCGCCAGCGGCGCGCGGTTTGCAAAAATCCGATCTCGCCGAAATCGCCGTTTCGCCAGACGACCACCTCGCCCGCCATGCCCGTCGCCGCAACGGTGAGGATGCGGGTGAAGCCGTCCGCCTCCGCGTAGTTGCGCAGCCATTGCTGGTCGTAATCGGCGGTGAACAGCTCGTTGTAGCGTTCGAGGAAGTATTTGCGCTCCTGCGCGTCCTCGAGCGCGTCGCGCACCACCACGCAGCCTGCGGGCGGGCGCGCGAAGGTTTGCGCGGGGAGGTCTGCGCGCATGCGCACGATGCCGTCGTTGTCCTTAAAGCCGTAGGATGTAAGATGCGCGAGCAGCACCTCGTCGTCCGGCGCGCAACGCGCGTAGATGCGCGCGGGCAGATTCCGCTCGCGGCACATCTCCCTTGCGCGCGCGAGCGCGGCGCCGATCAGCGCGTCGAGATGCTCCTTCCCGCCGTCGAACGCAAGGCGCACCTGATGCGGGCGCCCCGGGTAGAGCACGGGCTTTTCTTCCGACGAGATCACGCAGGAGCACAGCACATCTCCCGATCGCTCGTCCACAACCTGAAAGATGTTCTCGGGCGGTACACCCCATGCGCCTTCGCGCGGGTTACGAAGCATCATTTGTGATCATTCCCATCCCTTTTCGCCGGCGGCGTTTTCGGTATCGTGTCATTCTATCGGCATACTATTCGGGCGCTTCCGGACATGCATAATCATCTCATCGCCCACATTGATTCCCTAGTCCTTTTGTTCGCCGACACGCTTGAAAAATACCGTCGTCCATATCTGATAATCGTTCTTCTCATAAAACCTGCGGATCTTCTCGGCATTTTTGGTCGCCGACGAAACTAGGAAGCACCCTGTTCCGCACATCTTCCGAGCAAGCTCCTCACAATGCCGAAGGAGCATTTCACCGATGCCTTTCGAGCGATAATCTTTGCGGATATACAGATCCTCTATTTCTAGGTAAGAAGCGCCAGACGGAAAGACGCATAACTCACTCTTTTCCTTCATGTCTGCGATCAGAAAACCGATCACTTCTTCGTTGTCGATCGCAACCAGGTTAAATGGCGAAAGCGACTCGATCATTTGCTCCCGCGTGGGCGCAACAACGCCATAAGTGATCTCTTCCATCTCCCATTGCTTTTGCAAGCGCAGCACCGCGTCTACATGCGTTTGTTGCATGGTATGAATCATGATGTCGCCACATCTCCCTTTGTTCAACGAGCAACCGTTTGTCTACTCCCACTCGATCATCGCGGGCGGTTTGCCCGTCACATCGTACAGCACGCGGTTCACGCCGCGAATTTCGGATGTGATGCGCGCGACCACGCGCTCGAGCAAATCATACGGCAGGCGGTAGGCGAACGCCGAGATCGCGTCCTGCGAGCTGACGGCGCGCAGCGCGATCGCGTACTCCAGGGATGCCTGCGCTTCGCGCATGCCGTGGGTGCGGATGTCCGTGAGCACAGCAAAATACTGCCAGATGCGCCGGTCAAGCCCCGCGTCGGCGATCTCCTCGCGGAAGATGGCGTCGGCGCGCCCGAGGATATCGAGCTTTTCGCGCGTCACCTCGCCCATACAGCGCACCGCGAGCCCCGCCTCCGGGAACGGCTGGCGGCTGATGATCTCCTTGGGCAGCCCCAGCACCTCGCCGAGCGCGCGCACCTCGTCCTTAAACAGCATGCGCAAGGGCTCGATCATGCGGCGAAACTCGATGTGATCCATGAGCGTGCGCCGATCCCGCCACGCGCCGCTGTCCGCCGAGCCGGCGGAGAGGATGTCCGGGTAAATCGTCCCCTGCACGAGACAATCCATCTGCCCGCGGCGCTTCGCCTCGGCGGCGATCACGCGCATCATCTCGTCGGCGACGACCTCGCGCTTTTGATCGGCGTCGATAATGCCGCCAAGCCGCGCGAGGAAGCCGTCCGCCGCATCCGCCACGATGAAATCAAGCCCGAGTTCGTCCAAGAACACCTGCTTGACAAGCTCCGTCTCGCCAAGGCGCATCAGCCCCGTGTTTACATAGACGCAGCGCAGCCGATCGCCGATCGCGCGGTGCATGAGCGCCGCGCAGACCGAGGAATCGACGCCGCCCGAAATCGCAAGCAGCGCCGTGCCGTCTGGAAATTCCGCCTGCATCCGTTCCACAAACAGCTGCGCGAACGCTTCCATCGTCCACCAAGGGTCGCAGCCGCAGACCGTGCGTGCGAAGTTGGAGAGGATGCGAAGCCCGTCGGGGTCGTTCGTCTCGGCATAAAATTGTAGTCCGTATATGTTTCTGGATTCGTCCGCGAACGCGGGCACGACGCCGCCCGCGGAGAAGGCGATGGGTTCAAAGCCCTCGGGCAATTCGAGCATATCGACGCGCTCAAAATAGCGGTCGGACTCGACAAGTTCCTCAAAGAGCGGCGATTCGGCAAACGTGATCATCGCGGTGCGCGCTTCGATTTGCGCGGCGATGGAGGTGCCGCCCATCGAAACGCAGAGCATGCGCGCGCATGCGCCCATGGCGAGAATCGGGCGTCCGGCATCGTATATCGCTTTGTCGATCGGCGTCTCCTCCGCGGGCTCGCCCACGAGCAAAACACCCTTGACGCGCGCGTCCGCAAGCATCTGCGGCGCAGCCTCGGGTTTTACGATTTCGCAATAAATCCGATCGCCGCGCAGCTTTCGCGCGGTGGACTGCACTTGCGTGCCCCCGAAATCGACCACCAATATCATATCGCCTGGCATAATACCCCCCTCTCCGGATCACCTCGCAGGATCGTCCATCCCATGGGTGCGCGCATCGACAATGGCGATCTTCCGGAAGATCTCCGCCGCCACATCGATTTGCAGCAGATTCGCAAGCATCAGTATTTGCCGAAACAGTTTGGCAAATTCGCAGCCGATCTCGCGCCGCTTCTCGGGCAGACGGTGCGCGACCATCGCCTGCACATCCGCTTCAGGCAGAAACTGGAAGCGCTCCAACATACCGCCCGCGCAGAACACAACATGCATTGCGCGGCGAATCGGGTCTGTATCCCCAAGTCCGGCGCGCGCCTTCAATGCGGCGACCGGGGTTGCCTGATCCGAACAATCTTCCCCGAGCGCGGCGGACACATCGAAATCCAAGGTGTGCATGATCTGAAGCCCATACATCAGAACATCCGCCATCTCCTCGGCGATTTCCGCCCGCTTCCCCGCCATGCCGCCGGTTTGCAGCGCACGCGCCTGATCTTCGGTCATATCCATGAAGTGCTCGAGCACCTCGCAGACTTCGACCATCATCGCCATGGCGATGTGCTGGGGATGCTGTATGCCGTCCACGCCCCAGCCCTTGCGGCGGCACAAATCAATGATCGCGCGCTTGAGCGCGAAAAGGGTGGTGCTCTGATCGGTCATAAGACGCTCCATTGTGAAAAAGATTGAGGGTTTCGGCGCATGCCCTGCGGTTTCGCGCTGCCGATTCCGCGCGCCATCGTTGGATTTATAAGCTATATTATACCATATCGCTATAAAATATGCAATCTCACACGATTTCTATGCCGAAAAGCGCGCAAATTTGCGGCGCTTGGGCATAGGAGATTTTCGCGCCGGCCAGATCATTCGCCGCAATGCGGATGCCGCCGATGGCGTTTGTGCTGAGATCGACGCCCGCCAGCGGCGTTTCGACAATCTCCGCGGCGTTAAGCGTGGAGCGCTCGACGGTGAGCCCCTTTGTGCGGCAGGTGTGCAGCATCATGTGCGAAAGTTCGCACGCCAGAAAGCGCAAGTCCGTGATTTTAGACGCCGCAATCGTCAGATACTCGAGCATGCAGGATTCAAATGTAGCGGCGGAGATCGTGCAGCCGTCGATCTGCGCGCCGACCGCGCGGCAGTCGCGCAGATGCGAGCGGTGGATCGACGCGTTCACTAGCGACGCGCCCGATAGATCGCAATGCCTGAATATGCAGTCGGCGAAGGAAAGATGCTTGATCTCGTTTTTTCCGAGCCGGACGCCTCGAAATTCGCATCTGGAAAACGCGAGGCTCTTCGCCCGCGCGCCCTCAAGCGCACCGCCTTCAAAGACCATGCCATACAGATCGTCGCCTTCCGCGACGGCGCGGTTGACCGCGTCCATGATGCCTGGCATACAAGCGCCTACTTTCTCTTGGGATTGAGATTGCCATTTGTCGGCAATCATACCATAACATTGTAAATTTACAAAACGAGCGTATAATGGATGTATATTAAGATAGGCGGAGGATCGAATGGTAAAATCCTATACCGCGAACGACATACGGATCCTCAAAGGGCTGGATGCGGTGCGCATGCGCCCGGGGATGTACATCGGCTCGACCGGCGCGCGCGGGCTTCACCATCTCATATGGGAGATTGTGGACAACGCGATCGACGAGGCTTCGAGCGGTTTCGCGAATGAAATAACGGTGACTTTGAAAAAAGACGGCTCGTGCGAGGTGACCGACAACGGGCGCGGCGTGCCCACGGACATGCACCCGCAGCTTGGCATCTCGGGCGTGGAGGTCGTGTACACGCAGCTGCACGCCGGCGGCAAGTTTGACGACAAAACCTACCAGTATTCCGGCGGGCTGCACGGCGTGGGCGGCTCTGTGGTGAACGCGCTGTCCGAATGGATGGTGGTGGACGTATATCAGAATTACAGCCATTATCGGATACGGTTTGAATCGACCGAGGACAAAAAGACGGGCAAGATCGTGCCCGGGCGCGCGGTCACGCCCCTCGAGCGCGTGAGCGGCACGGCAAAGCGCGGCACGAACGTGTGCTTCAAGCCCGATCCGCGCGTGTTTGAGGATGTGAGTTTTCAGACCGACGCCGTCCGGCGGCGCGTGCGCGAACTGGCGTATTTGAACGCGGGCGTGCGCTTCGTGTTCACCGACGAGCGCATTCAGGACAAGGACGCACGCCGATGGGAGTACCGATACAGCGGCGGGCTTGCGGACTTTGTCACCTACTTAAACACCGAGAAAAATGCGATCACCGAGCCCATTGCGTTCGAGGCGCAGCGCGAGGACACGCTGGTGCGCGTGGCGATCCAGTACACGGACTCGTACACCGAGAACATCTATTCGTTTGTCAACAACGTGCCCACCGGCGAGGGCGGCACGCATGAGACGGGCTTCAAATCCGCGGTGACGAAGGCGTTTAACGACTACGCGCGGCGCGCGGGGCATCTCAAGGAGAAGGACGCGAACCTCACGGGCGACGATTACCGCGAGGGGATGACGGCGGTCATCTACGCGGGCGTGCGAAAGCCGCAGTTCGAGGGGCAGACGAAAGGCAGGCTCGGAAACACCGAGATCAAGCCGATCGTGGAGGCGCTCTGCGTCGAGCAGCTGTCCCTATATCTGGACGATCTGAAAAATCAGGAGACGGCGCAGCGGATCGTAGACAAGGCGATCAAGGCGGCGAAAGTGCGCGAGGCGGCGCGCAAGGCGCGCGAGGTGGCGCGCCAGAAAAATCAGCTGGAGGCCGCGCCGCTCGTGGGCAAGCTCTCGAGCTGCACGGGGCGCAACGCCGCGGAGAACGAGCTGTTCATCGTCGAGGGCGATTCCGCGGGCGGTTCGGCGAAGCAGGGGCGCGACCGGCGGTTTCAGGCGATCCTCCCGCTGCGCGGAAAGCCGCTCAACGTCGAGAAAAAGCGGCTCGACCAGGTGCTGGCGAACGAGGAGTTTCGGTCGATCATCACCGCGCTTGGGACGGGCATCGGCGAGGATTTCGACATCTCGCGGCTCAAGTACAACCGCGTGATCATACTCTCCGACGCGGATCAGGACGGCGCGCACATCCGCGCGATACTGCTCACCTTCTTTTTCCGGTACATGCGCGAGCTCGTGGCGCAGGGGCATGTCTACATCGGGATGCCGCCGCTCTACAAGGTCGCGCGCGGCTCGAACGTGCTTTACTGCTACGACGACCGCGCATTGCCCGCGGCGATCAAGAAGATCGGGCGCGGCTACACATTGCAGCGCTACAAGGGCTTAGGTGAGATGAACCCGGAGCAGCTCTGGGAGACGACCATGAAGCCCGACGGGCGGATGCTGACGCAGGTTTCCATCGACGATTTGGCGGAGGCGGAGCGCAGGATCAGCATATTGATGGGCGACAAGGTCGAGCCGCGCCGCGCGTACATCGGCGAGTTCGCGAACTTCAACAAAGAGGACGATTTCGTGCCCGTGACCGGACAGGAGACTTGAGATGGCGAGAAAGAAAAAAGACGACAACATCGTGTTCAGCGAGCAAATCCTCCAAAAGACGATGGAGGAGGTGCTGCATGACTCGATGCTCCCCTACTCCGAATACGTCATCCTCGAGCGCGCGCTGCCGCGCGTGGAGGACGGGCTGAAGCCCGTGCAGCGGCGCATCCTCTTTACGATGCTAGAATTGGGCATCACGGCCGATAAGCCGCACCGCAAGTGTGCGCGCATCGTCGGCGATTGCCTTGGAAAATACCATCCGCACGGCGACACCTCGGTGTACGACGCGTTGGCACGGATGGCGCAGCCCTTTGTGATGCGCGCGCCTCTCGTGGACGGCCACGGCAACTTCGGCTCGGTTGACGGGGACAGCCCCGCCGCCATGCGATACACCGAGGCGCGCATGACCGAGCTTGCCGCGCAGCTATTGCGCGACATCGACAAGGACACGGTGGGCTTTCATCTGAACTTTGACGATTCGCAAAAAGAGCCGGATGTACTGCCCGGGCGGTTCCCGAACCTATTGGTCAACGGCGCGAGCGGCATCGCCGTCGGGCTTGCGACGAACATACCGCCGCACAACCTCGGCGAGACGATCGACGCCGCCATTGCGCAGATCGACAACCCCGCGATCACCGTGCCCGCGCTGATGGAGCATTTGAAAGCGCCCGATTTTCCGACCGGCGGCATCCTCGCCGCGGACGGCGAGCTATTACAGGCGTACGAGACCGGCAGGGGCAAATTGCAGGTGCGCGCGAAGCTGCATGTCGAGGACGGCGCATCGGGGCGCAAGCTGATCGTGATCACCGAGCTTCCCTATCAGGTCAACAAAGCGGCGCTGCTCGAGCGCATCCTGCGCGTGAGCGAGGAGCGAAAGGCGCTGTTTTCCGGCATCTACGACATTCGCGACGAGTCCGACCGCACGGGTATGCGCGCGGTGGTAGAGTTGAGGCGCGAAGCGGACCCGGAGCGGATGATCCACGCGCTCTACCGATATTCCGATTTGCAGGTGACATTCGGGGTCAACATCGTCGCCATCGCCGGCGGAAAGCCTTTGCAGATGGGGATCAAGGACATCCTACACCACTTCATCGTGCACCAGAAGAACGTCGTCACGCGGCGCACGAAGCACGACCTCGAGCACGCGCGGGCGCGCGCGCACATCCTCGAGGGGTTGATCGTCGCGGTGGACAACCTGGACGAGACGATCGCGCTCATCCGCGCGAGCAAGAGCCCGCGCGAGGCGCGCGACCGGTTGATGGAGCGGTTTGATTTAAGCGAGATTCAGGCGCAGGCGATCCTCGATATGCGGTTGCAGCGGCTGACGAACCTCGAAATCCTCTCGCTGCGCAAGGAGTATGCGCAGATCGAGCGGCTGATCGCAGACCTCGAGGCGATCCTCAAGAGCGAGAAACGGTTGATGCGCGTGATCAAGAGCGAGCTGACCGAAATCCGCGAGAAGTTCGCGGACGAGCGGCGCACGCAGATTGTGCCGTCATTCAAGACAATCGCCATCGAGGAGGAAGCCCCGGTCGCCGACGAGGCAGCGGTTGTGTTCACGCGCACAGGCTTCATCAAGCGCATGCCGCCGCGCGCATTGGGCAAAGCCGAGCAGGCGGAGGATGCGATCCAAACGATCTACGCGCTGACGGACGAAAAGATACTGTTCTTCACGAATCTCGGCAACTGCTATTCGGTCACAATCTCGCAGATTCCCGAGTGCAGACCGCGCGACCGCGGGCTCGCGCCGGGTGGGCTGCTCGCGGGGCTGGAGAAGGACGAAGCGATCGTAACGGTTTTGCAGGCGGGCGATTATGCGGGCGATCTGTTGTTCGTGACGCGCGGCGGGCTTGTCAAGCGCACGCCGAAAAAGGAATACGATGTGCGCAAGACGAAGATCATCGCGGCGCGGCTCAAGGAGGGCGATCAAATCATCGCCGTCCTCGAACCGGGCGACTGCGCGGGGATACTGCTGTTGACCGAAGCGGGCATGGCGATCCATTTTGCGATGTCCGAGGTTTCGACGATGGGCAGAAACGCCGCCGGGGTGAAGGGAATCGCGCTCGCGCCGGAGGACGGCGTCGTCGCGGCGTTTGCGCACGACGGCGAGGGCGAGATCGTGATGGCGAGCGAGCTTGGATACCTCAAGCGCTGCATCATCATCGATTTTGATCGGCAGGCGCGCAGTGGTAAGGGGTTGAAGGCGTTCCACTTTACCAAGGACGGCGCGAAGGGCACGCGGATCGCGGACGCGATGATGGTGACCGATCCCTACGCGTTTGACATCTGCCAGAAAAGCGGCGCAGCGACGCGGCTGAATACGGAGGAAGTTGAAATACAGTCGCGCTCGGGCAGCGGCAAGCCCTATGTCGTTGTGGTAATGGACGATACGGTCGAGGCGCTGCGGCGGGTATAATCTCCCCCGCGCCCGATGAATGAAACCGCCCCCGCATGAATAAGCTTCATTGCGGGGGTGTTTCATATGGCTAGATTCAAGGTGATCAAGGGGGGCACGCTGCTCGTCGCGGTTTCGATCATCATCCTAGTGGCGGTGATCGCGTTTATCGCCATCTCGTATTACATGGGGCGCAGCGTGTCAACAGGCGCATCGACCGGGGCGGAGGTCGTCGAGGCCTTCGCCCCGGAAGGGGCTGCGCTCGCGCTCGACCCCGACGCGCACCCGCCCGAGAACGAGCATACGGACGATGTGGTGTCGATACAATCCGAGGTGATCCGCGACATCGCGCCCGTCGCGAACGGAAAGCGCGTGCTCATCTACCATACGCACACCCACGAGGCGTATGAACCCCGCTACCCCGATGAATACGACGCCATCGAGACCTGGCGGACGGAGGATCATGCGCACAGCATCGTGCGCGTCGGGGCGGAGCTCGCTGCGCTTTTGGAAGCGCAGGGGTTTACC
>JBMNUA010000080.1:0-10034 GCA_050945995.1 Christensenellales bacterium | reverse complement strand
AGAACAGCACTTCAATGCCTACATTCGCCCAAATCCAACCGCCGATCAGCGCGATAAAGATGCTGATCACATGATTGACGGACACCCCTGTGGACAGGGTCGCGACCACTTCCTCCGGGCTGTCCGCGATGTCGCGAACATAGACATTGCTCGCCATGCTCGCCAGAGAAATGATGGAATCAAGGACATAGTTTACGCACACTACAACAAACGCGATGTGGGCAGGGAATATCCGATGTGCGAAGCCGTAAAAGAAACAGACGATAACGAGAATCAAGGTGTCAGATACCATAATGGTTTTGTATCCGAGTTTGTCGATGAGTTTCCCAATAAGCGGGCTTGCTATCGCACCGCAAACCGCGCAAATGGCCAGCAGCATTGCGATCAGAGAGGTATCCGCGCCATAGTGCAATATCAGTGCGTAGGGTGCAAAGGTCAGAAAAACCTGCTTTCGCGCGCCATAGAAAATCTCCAGCATATAGAATGTCGAAAACTTTTTCGCGAAATAGAAGCGCTTGTGAACGGGATTTTTGTTGGATTCTTGCAGCGATAGTGAGATCATAACAGCGCCAACCATAAATGCAGTTGAAACGGCAAGGACAATCTTGAAAGGCATCACAGCATGATATTCACTCATAAAACGCGAGAAAAACGCAAAAAGTCCCGTGACGATGATGAGGCCGGCAATGCTGCCCAACTGGTTGATCGAGCCCGTGACGCCAAGCGCCATGCCCCCGCTTTCTTTTTTTGCCAAATCCATGGTAATGGTGCTTTTGACGGGCATAATCATGTGCTCGCCAAGGCTAAATACGACCATGAATAAAACGACCACAAACTTGCCCGTTGCAGCCACTGTAAGCCCCACCATGCCGGCAAGCATGATCGCTATTCCAATTTTAAAAATCTTGCTCGCTGACATGCGATGCATCGCGGCGAGGATCAGGACGACAAGCAGCCCCGGAAGTTCCCGGAAAAACTCGACAATTCCGCGTTCGAATTCGGAAATATGTACAATTTGCGCGAGGTAGTTGTCTTGCACGCCGCGATACAGCCCGTAGGCAATGCCGGACAGCAACAAGGTCATCAGGAAGTGGCCGTACTTTGCACCCGGTTTAAAGATATGCCCAAAATAATCGGTGAGATACTTCTTCATCCGCATGGTTCCTCCAGTAAAATTGCTTGCGCGCTTCTTCCGTAAACTCGACATTTTGTGTAAAAAAAGACCCGCTTTCCAGCGGGTTGGTGGTCTGTACTGGACTCGAACCAGTGACCCCATCGATGTGAACGATGTGCTCTACCAACTGAGCCAACAGACCAAAGTCGGTTTTCCGGAACTCCCCTTTGCGGTGATCCGTCACATTCGGATCGGGGAGGGTGCATTTGATAAATCCTACCACATGGTACTACCAACTGAGCCAACAGACCAAAGTCGGTTTTCCGGAACTCCCCTTTGCGGTGATCCGTCACATTCGGATCGGGGAGGGTGCATTTGATAAATCCTACCACATGGTACTACCAACTGAGCCAAAGCACCATGATCGGTCTGCGAAGGCGCGCGCGCAACATGCACAATCCCCCCGCGACGCAATCTATCATACCACAACAGGCGCAATCTGTCAATCCCCAATTCCAACCCTCGCAAGAAAAAGGAACAATCTGCCAACCGCTTTCGTCACAGGGCAAGGTAACGGATGCGTAAGGGAGGTATTTGGAATGTGTTTGAAACGGTGCGCGGCGATACTGCTCGCGCTTGCATTTTTCTGCTCTGCGGCGATGTCCGAGGAGATCGCATGGACACAGCTCATCGAATATCAGCTCACATGGCACGAATTTTCGCCTATGCCCGAGGCGGCGCTCACGGAATTCACCGGCGAACTGGGCGAGATCGCGGACGCATACGCGTTCACCGGGCGCGTGAGCGCGGACGGCGCATACGGCTACATCATCGGCGTATGCACGGCGCAAGCAAGCCCGCTCGCGGGCATGCAGGAGAGCATCTACAATACGCCGGACGGCGGGCAGATGCGCGGGTTATGGCCGGAGGATGCGGATCTATGGGCAGCGGACGCGCCCCCGCCCGCCTACGCATACGAGGGCGTGCAGCTCATCTTCCGGGCGGATACGCCGGAGACCATCATCCTCCTGCCCGACACCTACGCGGCGCACCCCTACCGCGCGCTGTACCACGCGCTCATCGCGGGGGAAACCGCCGCCATCGCGGACGCAACCGCGCGGGGCGTGAGCGTCTGCGCGCCGCCCGCGCCGTATCTGTTCGTGCACCATTTCACGGACGGCGCGCCGCACGAGGAGTACATCCGACTGACGCAGGACGATTTGCAAAACGCCATGCTCAGCTCCTACCACTACACGCCGGAGGAGATCGGCGATTTCTCGCTTGTCGTGATCGCCGAGGAAGGGCTCGATCTCTACGAGCAAGCGGGCGCGGGCATCTCCGCGCCGATGCTTCAGCTCGCGCAGGAGCGGTGCGACTTCACCATCGCCGCGCCCGCGGACATCGGGGAGATCGTCTCGGCGCACCTCGAGGCGAAATTCTACGACGGCACGCTCACCCAGACGGTGGACGACCCCGCGCTGCTCGCGGAACTCGGCGAAATTCTGAAAAACGCGAAGTACGAGGGGCTCTACGGCTGCCCGTATACTGGGGTTTTGACCCTCACCATGGCGGACGGGCGCGAGATGGTCATCCACAAAGCGACGGACAGCTGCGACACCCTGATCTTCGGAAGCGCCGCCGGCTACACCATCGGCAGAAAACAGAACGCGCGGTTCTGGGAGATCTTCTCCGACATCCCGATCGACGCGCCCTAGCCGCGCAGGCGCAGCGCCCTCGCAATTTCCGGGCGAAACCAAAGACGCCCGCCCATCCGTTGCCGGATGGGCGGGCGCTTGTCGGGATTGTTGTAACTTACACGCCCTGCACGTTCGTCGCGCGGAGCTTGCTCGCGTTCTTCGGGTCGGGCTCCACATCGAATGTGACGGCCTGTCCCTCTTGCAGCGTCTTATAGCCGCTATCGGAGATGATCGCCGAGAAATGCACGAACACATCCTCGCCGCCATTGTCATTTGCAATGAATCCAAATCCCTTTTCCGCGTTAAACCACTTTACCGTACCGGTGTACATAGAGGTACCTCCTGCATTTGATTGTCCCCAGCATAGAAAACGTCGCATCCGCACACGCCATCGATCCGGCTCATGCGAACACGAAGGTAATCGATACCATTGAACCGATATCAAGATTACCATCATTTCGCCAAATTGTCAAATGATTTTTTGACAATTTGCGTAAATTCCGGTGTTTCTGACGCAAATCATGCGGTATGGCGGTAGGATGCCCGTTTTTGCCCATCCGCAAACCCCGTGCGCGCCGAAAAAAGCAGCATGCCGCCAAAGATAAACACCAGCGCCGCCATCGCCGCGTAGCCGGGAATGTACGAGCCCGTGCGGTCGAAGATGATGCCGCAGGCGAGCGGTCCGAACGCGCCGCCCAAGCTGTGCACCGAGGACACAACGCCCGTGATCGCCGCGTAATCGCGCGCGCCGTAGACCTCGCGCGCGATGAGCGGGTAGGCGACCGAGCCGAACGAGTTGCCGAACCCCGCGCACAATACAATCAGCGGCACGACGATCAGATGGCGCGCGAGCGTCATTTCAACAAAAGCCGCCCCCAGCGCGGCGAGCGCGAGCGCGACCGCCCGGCGCGCGCCCAGCCGGTCGCTCAGCGCGCCAAGCGCGATTTTGCCCGCGGCGAGCGCCGCCATGTACGCCGCCGCGACGTTCGCCGAAAAGGTGTTGGAATAGTTAAGCGACTGCATGTGCGGCGCGATGGTGGTGTTGAGCGCGTTTGCCGAAAACCCGAGCGCAAGCGCGCTGAGCGCGATCAGATAAAACCGCGCGCTGCGCGCCGCCTCGCGAATCGTCAGCCCGTCCGCCGCCCCCACCGCATGCGCGTCGCCCTCCTCGCCGCCGTAGGGCGTGCGCCCGATGTCCGAGGGCTTGATCTTCACTACAAACAGCACGCTCGGCAGCATCGTGAGCGCCAGGATGACAGAGAAAATCGCATACGTCTGCCGCCAGCCGACCTTTGCGATCAAATATCCGCCGAGGATGTTAAACAGCATGCCGCCGATGCCGCTGCCCATGAACGTCAGCCCGATCGCAAGCCCGCGCCGCTTCGTAAACCAGTTGCCGATGATCACCGTAAACGACATAAAGCCGAGCAGCCCCATCGCCAGAGAGAGCGCGGCGCTGATCGCGTAGAACATCCAGAGCGCGCGCGCCGCGGAATACAGAAAGTAGCCGCCGCAGCACACGAACGCGGCGATGCCCATCAGCCGTTTCAGGCGAAAGCGCCGGATGATGATGCCCCAAAACAGCGCGATCAGCATCGCGCCTGCGGAGAACATCGTCTGGTTCAGGCTCATCTGGCTGCGCGTGAACCCGAGCTCCTCAGTCACCGGCACGATAAACAGCGCGAAGCTATTTGCGATCATGCCAAGCGACGTTCCCAGCGTCACCATCCCCGCGGCGACGATGACCCAGCCGTAATGGATGCCGGCGCTCCGGCGCGTATCCACCGCCGCTTACCGGAAGCGACCGCCGAGCCGGCTCAGGTTGTCAAAGCTGCGCCGCATGCAATCGAGCGGGTCGGTCTCCACCGCGTTGTCCTGCTCGATGAACGCGAATTTCACGCCCGTTTCGTCGCAGGCGCGCATGATCGCCGCCCAATCGAGGTTGCCCTCGCCGATGGGCACCATGTCGGTCATGGAGCGCGATGTCTCGTCCGGCAAACGACCCGACATCTCCTTGAAATGCACCACGTCCATGCGCCCGGCGACCTTGTGAATCCAGTCGATCGGGTTCGCGCCGCCCGCCTGCACCCAGTACACGTCGATCTCGAACTGCGCCTCGGGCGCGAGCTCCTGCATGAGGATTTCCATGCCCGTCACGCCGTCAAACTTGCGAAATTCAAACGCGTGGTTGTGATAGATGAAGGTAAGCCCCTCGTCCTTGAGCTTTTTCGCAACGACGCTCGCGCGCTTTGCGAACGTGCGCAGTCCTTCCGCCGTGCCGCCAAGTTCAAAGGGCATGGCGCCTACGCCCACATACGGGCAATCCCAGAGCTTGTGCCGCGCGACGACGGCGGGGAGATCCTCCTCCATCTCCTGAAAGGAGATGTGTGTGGCGGGGCATTTCAAATTGTGCCGATCCAGCATGCCGCGGATGCGGGCGGGGTCTATCTCGCGGCTCTGCCCCGAGAGCTGCACCGTGGTATACCCCATCCCGGCGATCGCCTGAAGCGCGCCGTCCAATCCCTGCTCCGTCTGCGTCAGCGTGCGCACGGAAAACATCTGCGCGCCGGTCAATACCTTGTACATGATGATCCTCCATTCGTATCGTAGATGATTTTGGTATCATATGCTCCTTGAATTATATACCCTGCGCGCGCGCCCGTCAATTGAATAGGGGCAACCGCGCGCGCATACCATACAGAAAGGGTACGATGGGAGGGGGCGCTTTATTTGAAACGGATCGCCGTGCCGCTCATCTGCGTGATGCTCGCGTATTTCGCGTATGCGTACACGCTCCCGCCCGCGCCTGTGGAGGACGCGCGCGCATCGGCGGATCAATCGGCGCGCGCGACGCTGCGCATCGAGCTTCCGGCGGTGCGGCTGTATTTCGCCTGCTTCGGGGAGTACGACGATCCCGGCATCGCGCGCGTGGAGGCGGCGCGCCACGCGACGAAGGGCTCGGCGGCGTTCGTGCGCGCGGAGGGGGATACGCATTGGATCTTCGCCTCCGCCTACGAAAACGAGGGCGACGCGCGGTCGGTGTGCGAGCGCATCGCGCGCTACGAGGGGATCGCGGCGACGGTGCAGACGCGCACGGCGGAGGCGATTGCGGTGCGCGTGACGGCGACGCAGCGCCAACTCGGCGCGCTGAGCGCGGCGGTGTCGGCAATCGGCAATTACCCCAAGGAACTGAACGCGCTTTCGTACCGGATCGATGGCGGAGAACTCGACAGCCGCACGGCGCGCGCGCTGATTGAGATCGCGCTGACCGAAGTTACTGCAATCGAGCGCGAACTGCGCATCGCGCTTGCCGAAACGGACGACCGGTTCGCGCTCGGCGTGTACAACCTCGCGCTGTCCATGCGCGACCATGTCGAGAGGATTGCCGGGGACGAGGAATTAAAGGGGTTGCAACTCTCGTCCGCGCTCAAGCATCATTATATACAAACGCAGTTGAGCGTGATGGATTTCATGCTGGGGCTTGAATAAGATGAAACACCCCCGATCGCGCAGGCGATCGGGGGAAATTTGTAAGCGCTCTACTGCGCCGCCTTCATCATGATCGCGCACTCCATGCGCTTTTTGAACAGCTCGCAGCCGTATTCGTACACGCCCGCGATGTCGCCGGAGGCGTGGTACGCGTTTGCGGCGCAGCCGCCCGCGCAGTAGAGCTTCGCCCAGCAGTCCGCGCAGTCGGGGCGGGTCGCCACATTGCAGCCGCGAAAACGTTCGCGCAGCGGCGCATTCGTCACGCCGCCGAACACATCGCCCATGCGGTACGCGGGGTCGCCCACGAACTGGTGGCAGGGGTAGAGCTCGCCCTGCGGGGTGACCGCGAGGTACTCCGTGCCCGCGCCGCAGCCCGACAGCCGCTTGTAGATGCAGGGGCCGTGGGCGAGGTCGATCATGTAATGGTAGAAGGTGAAGGGTCTGCCCGCCCGCTCGCGCCGGAGCATCTCCTGCGCGAGCAGCTCGTACTGCGCTTTGATCACGGGCAGATCGTCCTGCGTGAGCGCGCAGGGGTCGCCCGCGCCGCAGACCACGGGCTCCATGCTCAACTGGGTAAATCCCAGATCGTGCATGTGGAGGATGTCCTGCGAAAAATCCGTATTGAAGTGGGTGAACGTGCCGCGGATGTAGTAGTCCTTGCCCTTGCGCGCGTCCACAAACTGCTTGAATTTCGGCACGATCTCGTCGTAGCTGCCGCCGCCCGCCGCGGTTTTGCGGAAGCGGTCGTTGACCTCGCGGCGACCGTCCAAGCTCAGCACCACATTGTGCATCTCGCGGTTGGAAAATTCGATCACATCGTCGTCGATCAACACGCCGTTTGTCGTCAGCGTAAACCGGAAGCGCTTGCCCGTCTCCGCTTCGCGCGTGCGCGCGTAGGCGACGAGCTGTTTGACGACGTCCCAATTGAGGAGCGGCTCGCCGCCGAAGAAATCGACCTCGAGGTTTTTGCGGTCGCCGGAATGCTCGATCAGAAAATCAAGCGCGCGCTTCCCGACCGCGAAGGGCATCAGCGCGCGTTCGCCCTGATAGTGCCCCTGCCCCGCGAAGCAGTACGAGCAGCGCAGGTTGCAGGAGTGCGCCACATGCAGGCAGAGCGCCTTGATGTCGTCGTTTGCGTGCTTTAATACCGCGGCCTTTTCGAGATGGTCGTCCTTCGTAAACAAAAGCCCCGCGTCGCGCAGCGCCTCCACCTCGGCGATGCAGCTTTCAATCTCCTGCGCCGTGGCGTCCGGGCAGCGCGCCCGCACCGCCTGCGCAAGGCTGGCGCGCGGCGTATGTTCATACAGCGCGATCACCGCATAGGCGAGCGCGTCCACCACATGCACCGCGCCGCTGTTGATGTCGAGTACAATGTTATATCCGTTTAGCTGATATTGATGTATCATATTGACTCCCATGCATTAAAAATTGGCAGGCTTTGATATCCTGCCAATGATTTCCCACCCGCCGAACTACGCGCGCTCGCAGGGCTGATTCGCCACGCCGCAGGAGGTCTTGCTCGCGGACTGGCAGGAGGTCTGGCACTCGCCGCAGCCGCCCTCGCCGTTTGTGAGATTGCGGGTCGCAAGCGTGCGGATGCGCGGCTTCGCCTCGCAGGGCTGGTTCGCCACGCCGCAGGAGGTTTTGCTCGCGGACTGGCAGGAGGTCTGGCATTCGCCGCAGCCGCCCTCGCCGTTTGTGAGGTTGCGCGTGTTCAAGGTCTTGACGTGATTCATGAAAACTCGTCTCCTTTTTGGATCATGCAATGGTTATAAATTATCATGCGCGCCCGGCTTTGTCAAGGACGATTCCGCTAAAACATGCACCGCGCGCGGCATCGCGCCCTTCGTGCCTTGAAGGCGTATGCCGCTCGCCGCGTAGGCGGATATGCAGTCGATGAGCGCATCTGACACCATTTCGCCCGGGAGCACGAGCGGGATGCCCGGCGGATACGCCCAAATCGCCTCGGCGCTGACGCGCCCCGCCGCATGGCGCACATCGACCGGCGCGCAGGGCAGATCCGCCGCTACCCAGGGGTGCAAAACGCGCGGTGGGAGGACGGGCGGCGGGAACGCGTGCGGCAGGGCAGGCGCAGTCGTGCGGTCGAGCGCAAGCAGCGCGTCCGCGAGCGCATCGAGGGTGTCGCGGGTGTCGCCCATGCCCGTCATCGCGAGCGCGTATCCGCCCGCCGCCATCTCAAGTTCCATGCGATACTCCTGCCGCAGCCGCTCCGCAAGCGCCGCACCGGTGATGCCCGCGCGGTCTGAGCGGATCACGATCTTCGAGGGATCGTGCGCGCCGCGCGGCGTCCAGATGCGCAGATGATTGAGGTGTTCCGCGCGGCGATGAAACGCGCGCAGATGCGCCCGCCAATCGGAAAACAGCGCGTCCCCACGCGCTTCGAGCAGGGAGATGAGCCCCTCGATCGACGCCATCAGCAGATACGACGGGCTGCTCGTCTGAAAGATTTGAAGCGCTTCCCCGATCGCGGACGCATCGACGCGCGCGCCGTTTGTGTGGAGGACCGCCGTCTGCGTCAAGCTCGGCAGCGTCTTGTGCAGGCTCTGCACCACGACATCCGCGCCCGCGCGCACCGCGCCGTCCGGGAATCCGTGCCCGAAGCCCAAATGCGCGCCGTGCGCCTCGTCCACCAGCACCGGCACGCCGCGTGCGTGGGCGGCGGCGCAGATGGCGGGGATGTCCGAGATCGCGCCCTCATAAGTGGGGCTAGTGAGGATGAGCAGGTGCGTGCCGGGATTCGCGTCGAGCGCGCGCGCGACCGCCGCGGGATCGAGCCCGCCGGGAATGCCGGTCTCCCGATCCACCTCCGGCAGGATGTACGCCGCCTGCGCGCGGCGCACGCTCAGCGCGCGATGCACCGCGCCGTGGCAGTTGCGCGCGCAGACCACCCGCCCGCCGTGGGGCACGACCGCCCAAACCGCCGCGAGAATCCCGACCGTCGAGCCGTTGACGAGCCAGAACGCGCGCCGGCTGCCCCAGAGCGCGGCGGTGCGCGCCATGCCGGATTGCAGAATCCCGCGCGCGTCATGAAGGTTGTCAAAGCCATCGATCTCCGTGATGTCCAAGTCCGCGCGCAGCGCAGTCAGATAGGGCGCGAGCGCGGCATTTCGCTTGTGCCCCGGCATGTGCATGGGCAGATGCCCTTTCGCGTATCGCTCCAGCAGTTCATATAATTCCATTGATCAGCCCTCGAGCATGAGAATATGGTTGCCATCCGGGTCGCGACAGGTGAGTTCCATGCCGCCCCAGACCGCCCGCGCGGGCGGATCGACCGCGAAACCGCGCGCTTTGATTTGGGCGTGCATCTTCGCAAGATCATCGCAATAAAAGACAAAGGTCACCGCGCCGGCGTTTGATTTCCCCCACTTCTCCTCGTTCCAAATCCAGATGACCGGCTCGGTTTTGGAAAAGCCCAGCTCCACGCCGTCGTAATCGGAAGCGTCCGGGTTCTCCGTCAAAATGGGCACGCCGAGCGCGTCCGCATAGAACCGCGCGAGCGCGCGCGGGTTCTTCGACGAAATGTTCATGCCGCCGAATCGTTTGATCATACCGCTCCCCCCTTTTGATCGATTATAGCATAAAACCATGCGCCGCGCGCATAAAACGCCGCGCGCATGGCACACTATGCGCGAGGTGATAGACCATGCAGTTGACACAAAAAGAAACATCGTTTCTGAAGGATTTGAAGGAGCAGGAGCAAATCTGCGTAACGA
>JBMNUA010000079.1:0-10210 GCA_050945995.1 Christensenellales bacterium | reverse complement strand
GCTGACGGTGAAGGTGATGGTTTCGGCGATCACATAGCCGTCGGGCGCGATCTCCTCAACGAGGGTGTAGGTCTTGCCTGCGACGAGCACCGCCTCGATGAAGTAGGGCTCTGTGCCGGAAACCCAGGTTTCCACGACATTGCCTTCGTCATCGTAGATGGTGAGCGTTGCGCCGGGCAGCTCCTCGCCGTTGGTGATATCCTGCTTCGAGATGCTCACCTTGGTGGTGTCGTCTCGCATGCGGATCACCTGCGGCACGCCCCACTTATCGACGGTGAACTCGATGTCCTCCGCGTAGGCGTAGCCTGCCGGCGGGTTCACCTCGCGCAGGGTGTAGGTCTCGCCTGCGATGAGCGAGCCGGTGAAAATCCGTATGCCCAGGAGGTTGGTCGTCCAAGCCGAGACCAGATTGCCATCGGCATCATACAGTTCGAGCTGCGCGCCCGCGAGCGGACTTGGCCCCATCCTGGTCTTTAAGATGGTGACGAATGTCAGCCCATCGCGCATGGTGACGGTCTGCGGCACGCCGTCTTCCCGCACGGTGAAGGGAATCGGTCTTGCGAAGGCGTAGCCTGCCGGCGGTGAGAGTTCCTCGAGGGTGTAGTCCGCGCCGGCGATGAGCTTCGCGACGATGCGGTGCGGCTGCGTGCCGGTGGTCCACTCCTCGACGATCGTGCCGTTCGCGTCCTTGATGGCGAGCCGCGCGCCGGGCAGTTCATTTCTGCCGACGAGCCTGCGCTTGGTGATGGTGACGTCGGTCGGCTTATTGACCATCTCGATGGTCTGCTGACCGCCTTTCAGGTTTACGGTGAAGGTGATCGGGTCGGCGACGGTGTAGCCGTCGGGCGCGGATTCCTCGATCAGCGTGTAGGTTTTGCCCGCGATGAGCGACGCGTAGAAGATGCGCGGGGCAAAGCCGGTCGTCCATCTGGCGACGACGTTACCGTTTTGATCCTCCAGGCGCAGGATCGCGCCGCGGAACTCGCCGTCCGCAATGGTGGAGAGCTTCGAGATGCGCACATCGGTCGCCACGTCGTTCATGGTGACGGACTGCCATCCCTGCTCCTGCATGGTGAACACCACGTCGTCCGCGTAGCCGTAGCCGGCGGGCGGGGTGATCTCGCGCAGGGTGTAGGTCTGACCGACAATCAGCTTGCCGATGATGAGGCGGGGCAGAAGCCCGGATGTCCAGCTATCGACGAGGTTGTCCTGCGCGTCGCGCAGCTCAAGCTGTGCGCCGGGGCGGGGCAGCGTGCCGCCGAGGACGGACATCGTCTTGGAGATAGAGACATACGTCTGCGTGTCGCGCATGATGACGGTCTGCGCGCGTCCGTCTGAGCGGACAGTGAAGGAGACGGGGTCTGCGACCGCGAAGCCGGCGGGCGGGGTGAGCTCGACCAGCCAGTAGGACTCGCCGGGCTGCAGCTCCGCATAGAGCCTGCGCGCCTGGTTGCCGGTGTTGAACGGTCCGTAGACGGGGGTCGCGTCATCCAGATTCTTGTAGATGGCAAACACCGCGCCGGAAAGTTCCGCAGAACCCACAAGCCTGCGCTTGGAGATGGTCACGTCGGTGGGACGGTTCTCGATCTCCAGATTCAAGGTGAAATCGGGCGTGTTCTCATTGAGCGTGAAGTTGTGATCCGCAGCCTTCACATAGCCCGCGGGCACGACGGTTTCCACCAGCACATAGTCTCCGAAGAGCAGTTCCGCGGATGCCGTGCCGTCTGCCAATGTGGTGAGCGTCGCGACGACTTCGTAGGGGACATTGCGCGTGCGCACCTCGAACACCACGTTCGCGAGCGGATCGCCCGTGCGGCTGTCCGTCTTTTCGATGTTCAGCTTGCCCTTGCGCTCGTTCACCACATAGATTTCGAGCGTGTTCCCGTTCAGGTCGGGATTGTCCTTGTTGATGGTGATCTCAACGCCCTCGGCGAACTGCGGATTGATCACATGTCCGTCGGGTGCGGTGAGCTCTTTGACGATGTACGTTCCGGACTTGAGCCGCCCGATGGTGAGCGTACCGTCCGAGAGGGTGAAGCCCTTGCCGCGGGAGATGAGTTCCGTTCCCTTCTTCAGGAACAGCTCAAACTCGGCGTCCGCGAGCGGCGTCTCCTCCTCGTTCATCTTATTGATGATGAGGGTGTACACAACGCCCGTGATATCGCCGCCGCCAGAGCTGACGCGGAAATTCACATCATCGCTGCCATCGTCTTCGACCTCGCCCTCGGAGAGTCCGGCGAAGCTGGCGCTGTTTTTGATGGTCGCGTTGCCGTTTGCATCGGTGACGAGCGTGTCGTAATCGATATTCGTCTCGTAGGTGATGAAGATCTCATCTTTGATGACGACATCTGCGCCGAAGCGGACGGTGAGCGTCTGCTCCCCGGTCGCGAGGTCGCGTCCGCTGAGTTCGTGGGTGAAGGGAACGGATACGTCCGCGCCGCCCACTTTCTTTACCGCCTTCAGCGTCGATATATCGATGTTGTGCCCGTCGGAGAGCTTGTCGGTGATGACGAGGTTTTTCACCTCAGACAGACTCGTGTTCGCGGTGATCGTCCATTTGATGGTGTCGCCGCTTTTCACGCTGTCCTTGTCGATGAAGGTGTCCGCGTCCTTGTAGACGACGGAGGCCGGGTATTTGACGCTGCCGACGGTCGCTTCGTTTGTGTATAGCGGCAGGGAGCGACCGCTGATGACCGTTTCAAATACGATCCTGCGCGGGGCGTTGAGCGTGCCGGGGAAAGTCACGCTGAGGAAGTTGTCCGCAATGGTGTAGCCGGCGTTCCATCCCGTGGACAACGGCGTGAGGCTGCTTTCGTTCACCAGACCGTTGCCGGCGTTGATCGTATAGGAGTACACCTTGACGCTGCCCGAGACGATGGTCTGGTTGCCAAGCTGCCCCACGATATCCGTAACGGTCAGATTCTCGAACGTTTCGGACATGTGGTTGACATCAATCGTCCAGGTGATTTTGCGGTTCACGCGGTCGAGCTCCCCGGACTTCGAGCCGTTGTTGGCGGACTTTTCGGAGATGGAGGCTGTGCCTTCCTTCTTTATGCCCGTTGTGTTCCTGTCCCACTTGAACACGGCTTCGTTCTTGTAGTTCTCGGGAACTTTGGCGTAGGAAGTCCGCGCGTCGAGCTTGGTTTTGTAGGTGACGGTGTAGTCAAAGCCGCTCGCGAGAGGGTCTTTGAATGTGATGGTGAACTTCAAGTTCGCCTCATCATTGCTCAAGATATAATCCTTGCCCGTGCCTTCCTCCAAGGTCGTCGTGCCCTTTTTCACAACGACGGAGCTCGCGTCAAGCGTCTGCCCGGCGGAATAGGTGTCCACGATGGACACATCGTTCATATTCTGCTGGAAGGGCTTGATGGTCAGCGTCCAAGCGATGGTCTTGTTGATGTGATCAACCGTGCCATTCGACTTGTTGACGTACTGATAGAGGGTGTTCGGCTGGTTCGCCGGCGCCTCGACGGATCCCACCTTGCCCTTGTTCGTGAAATTGCCGTCGTGGTTGACGTCCGTGATCTCCGCCCTGTATTTGATCCGGTACGCCTTGGTGAGGTCGGTAAAGCTGATGGTAAAGCCGCCGTCGCCTGTATTCGAGAGCGTATACTTCGCGGCAGAGCCTGTGATATTTACTTCCGCTCCGACGCCGTCGTCGGTGATCGGCAGCTCGAACACCTGGATGGAGTTTACATCCAGCTTCTGATTCGCTCCGAGGGTATCGACGATCGAACCTGCGATGCCCTTCTGATCGGTGTTGACGTCGATCTGCCATTTGACATACTTCGCGCCATAACCTTCCCGATTCTCGATGCCGTTCGACTTCTTGGAAAGGGTCGTGCCGCGGTCTGTGGTGACCTTCTTCTTGGCGGTCTTGAGGGAGGTCGTGCCATCCATCAAAGCTGCATCGTTCTCAAAGGAGGTTTTCGTATGATCGGTGATTTCCGTCTCATATGTAACCTGGAACGCATACGAAACTGCGCCAAGCGTCACGGTCAGCTTCCGATTTGTGTTGTCCCACGAATCTGAAGCGGTCGTCACGGTTTCGCCCACGGTGACATCCCCGTTGGCTGCGATGTTGAGCTTCCTGACAACGATGCTCGTCGGCTCGGCAAGCCCCTTGGGGAGCGTATCGACGATCCTCGCATTGGTGAGCGTCTGCTCGTCCATGTTCGCCTGAACCGTCCAGTTGATTTTGGTGGCGTTGAACACCGGGCTTGCGACGCCGGTTTTCGCCATCTTTTCCTTGCGGGTGACGCTTGCGCTTGCGGGCGCGGACGCGCCGTCGCTCGTCGTCGCAGTGTTATCGTAGGACGATTTCGTCTTATCGGTGATGGTCGAGCTGAACTTGATGCGGTAGGCGGTGTTGATGCTCCCGAAGTTCACAGAGAAACCGGCGGACGATACGCCGCTGAGCATCGCGTTCACATCGGATGCGCTGAGCCGCGTGCCTTCCGTGATGCCTCCGGTCGGGGAGACCTTGAGATGATAGATCTCAATGCTGCTCGTGTCAAGCTCATGCCCAGCCTTGAGCGCGTCGGTGACGACATAGCTCGTCTTGCTTTCGAGCTTGCGGTTGACGTCCACCACCCAGTCGATCGCATCCGCGTTGACGGCGCGATTGGCGGTGCCGGATTTCACGATGGAGTCGGAAATGCCGTCGGGCTTAAACTTCAACTCGAGCGTCCGGTTCACCGTACCGCTGATGGGGATGATGAAATCAACGGGGTTGTCCGGGCCGAGTTCGTCCTTGTCAAAGTAGGATTCGACCCATGCGGTGCCCGAGACCTCGTCATAATCAGAGGTGATTGCATGGTAGGTGATCCTGAGAAGCCCATTCATGTCCACAGTGAGCGTCCCGGAGAGTTCGTCATATTGGTTGTAAAGGTCCTTGGTAATGTTGTTGTATATCTTAAACTTAACGGGCAGTTGAATCTCGGTGTAGTCGCCGGGCACAAGATCATCGATCTGCGCTTTGGAAAGCTTCCAATCTAAGTAAAAGCGAACCTTGTCGTCGATCGAAAGCGGATCGGTGATGGTGTTGCCGTTTTTGTCCTTGAAGTAGACATTCTGAATGGTGTCAATCGGTTTCGGCGCGCTGAACGGCATCATGCCGCCCATCAGACCGAATTCGCCCTCAAGGGGTTCTTCGGTGGGCTCTTCCGTGGGTTCCTCGGTAGGCTCCTCGGTGGGTTTCTCGGTGGGCTCCTCCGTAGGCTCCTCGGTGGGATCCTCCGTAGGCTCCTCGGTAGGCTCCTCGGTGGGATCCTCGGTGGGATCCTCGGTGGGTTCCTCCGTAGGCTCCTCGGTGGGATCCTCCGTAGGTTCCTCGGTGGGATCCTCGGTGGGTTCCTCGGTGGGGTCTTCCGAAGGCGCTTCCGAAGGCGCTTCTGAAGGCTCCTCAGAAGGCTCCTCAGAAGGCGTTTCCGAAGGCTGCGCAGGCGTCTCGGAAGGCGCTTGCGAGGGGTCGCCCGACGGTGCGAGCGTTGCGATCGGCGCAGGGGTCGTATCCGCGCTGTCAGCCAGCACGACGCCCCCGACGGGCGCCATGGTTGACAAGAGGATTGTCAACGCGATGGCAAGTGAGAAAAACTTCCTGACTGCGTTTTTCATGTTATCGCTCCTTCTCCTGAATGTTCCAACTTCTATACATATGGTGCGGCGGCGCGGTTATGCGCTCTCGCCCGCGGCGTTCAATCGAGGCTGCGCGCAATGCGATGCGCCGATGGCGGCGTCGCGCACAGACTCGAGCGATCCCAAATCCCCGCGCAGCATCATCGCGAGGGTCGTTGAGCGAAACATTCCTTCGACGATCGATTGGATGACATCGTAGGTGTTTCGCACGGGGCAGTTGTCGGGGGCGTAGCCGGGGATGCACGCCTCCGCGTGGCAGCGGTTGATGGTGATGGTTTCGGACATGGCGGAAAATACATCCATCAGCGCAATTTCCTCCAACGGCGCGACGAGCGTGTAACCGCCCCGGACGCCCTCGCGCGCGCTCACCCAGTTTCGTGTCTTTAGGCGACCCATGACTTTGATGACCGTGGGCTTGGGGATCGCCGTTTTCTCGCTCAGTTCCTCGGCGGTCAGCTTGCCGGGGGCGGCGGAAAGGCACAAAAGAAGCCGTATGGCGTAGTCCGTGGTGATCTTCAATTTCACGCCGATCCCTCCTTCCCGAACGAAACTCGTCATTTGTACTGTTTCGTTCAACTATCAATCGTGCGGGAAAATCGGGTACGCAAACCATGCGGCAAGCTACTAAGGTGATATCCTTCGTAGATGAAGCGCATCGGTTACAGATCGAGAACCTTCGGTCGTTGTATATTATGAAATTTTTACCAGTGATTGCATTATATCATGATTGAAGGGGTTTGACGCAGATCAAATGTATATTTTTTGTTAATTGTGATTCGTCTCTAACGCGCGGAGCAATGTGAAATGGTTGCGATCGCAGTCGAGGATGCCGTCGCGGCGCATCTTGCTCAGCTCATTGGAGAGGGCGGAGCGATCGACGCCGAGGTAGTCGGCGAGCTCCTGACGATTGAAGGGAATGTCAAAGGCGAGCCGTCCATTCAGGATCGCCTGATCGGAAAGATAAGAGAGCAGCTTTGCGCGCAGGGTGCGCGGGGAGATATGAAACATGCGGCGGGTGAGTTTGAGATTTTTCTGCGCGGTGACCGAGAGCAGGTTGCGCACAAGCAGGCTGTGGTGGGCGCAGGCGGACGTGCAGGTGGTGAGCACGCGCTCGACATTTAATAGTAGGATTTCGCAGTCCTCCGCCGCGACGACATTGACCATCATGGGGGATGTGCGCGCGCAGGCATACGCCTCGGCGAACACCTGCCCGGGGGCGATGACATCGATGATGGTGCGGTTGCCCCACACATCGTCGCTCTCAATATGAACGCTTCCCGACATCACAAGCCCGATCGCCTCCGCCATCGCGCCGACGGCATAGATCGCCTCACCCTTGCGGTATGCGCGGGCGCGCGCGTCGAGGCATTCGAGCATGGCGCGCACATGCCCCGCGTCGATGCCGCGAAACAGCTCCGTCTTGGCGATCAAAGAAACGTCCATATTTCCTCCCGAATGTTGTTTTTACAACGGACTTGACGCTTCGATTGTAGTATACTGCATACAGAAAGTCAAGGGGAACGATGATGAAAGAACGTGTGTGATCGCGAGTTGAATTTTCGTCAGATTGCGCTTGCAAAAGCCGAAGGCGTAGTAGCGCTACGTCGAGGATTTTGCAAGTGTGAGATGGCGGAAATGCAGCCGCCAGCGCGCACGGGATTGATTCAGCGTTTCCCAAGTACGAAAGGCGAAAGGCGAGGGAAATGATGATACGCAGAATCATACAGATAGATGAAGAGAAATGCAACGGCTGCGGGCTGTGCGTGGACGCGTGCCACGAGGGCGCGATCGCGATGGTGGACGGGAAGGCGAAATTGATGCGCGACGATTATTGCGACGGGCTGGGCGACTGCCTGCCCACCTGCCCCACGAACGCGATTTCGTTTGTCGAGCGCGAGGCCGCGGCGTTTGACGCGGAGGCGGTGCGCGCGAACATGCAGGCGAAGCAAAAGCCGCAGGCGGGCGGGTGTCCGGGCAGCCGGGCGATGGAATTCACCGCGCGCATGAATCCGGCGGGCGGATGCCCCGGCAGCCGGGCGGCGGCGATCGACGCGCGCGAGGAGGAAAACGATGCGCCCGCGGCGCGGCAGGCGTCGAGCCTGCGGCAATGGCCGGTGCAGATCAAGCTCGTGCCGGTGAACGCGCCCTACTTCGACAACGCGAACCTATTGATCGCGGCGGACTGCACGGCGTATGCGCACGCGAATTTCCACGCGGATTTCATGCGCGGGAAGATCACGCTGATCGGCTGCCCGAAATTGGACGAGGGGAACTACGCAGACAAGCTGACCGAGATCATCGCGCGCAACAACATCAAAAGCGTGACCGTGGCGCGCATGGAAGTGCCCTGCTGCGGCGGGATCGAGGCGGCGGCGAAGACGGCGATCCAAAACAGCGGCAAATTCCTGCCGTGGCGGATCGTGACGATCTCGGTGGACGGGCGGATTCTAGAGGATTAGGAAGGAAAACGGGCGATGAAGGCGAAAGAGTATAGGATGAATCCTGCGGACGGGCGGCGGATCGAGGCGGTGGTTCGCGACGAGCACGCGCACATCATGCACATGGTGCTCCCCATGGGCGAGGCGCTGCCCGCGCACGAGACGAACGCGAACCTCTACATGGTGGTGTTATCCGGCGCGCTCTCCATCGCGCTGGACGGCGAGACCGCCGAATACCCGGCGCGCACGGTGCTGAACCTGCCCAAGGGCGTGTACATGGAGGCGAAGAACGCGGGGACGGATACCCTCGAATTGATGGTGGTAAAAGCGCCCGCGCCCGTTTGACGGCGCGCGGGGGATGATCAAGTTTCACGATTACAAGGAGGATACCAACATGGACCACAAGATGTTTTGTTTCCAATGCGAGCAGACCGCCGGGCAGAAGCACTGCACCGGGGGCGCGGGCGTATGCGGCAAGCACGCCGACACCGCGAATCTCCAGGACGAGCTGACCGGCGCGCTGATCGGGCTTGCGCTGCAGGCGGAGGGGCGTCCCGCGCCCGAGAGCGCGGATCGCGCAATGCTCGCGGGGCTGTTCACCACCGTGACGAACGTGAACTTCTCCTCGGAAACCGTCGCCGCGATGGCGGACCGCGCGCGCGCGGAGCGCGACGCGCTCTCCGGCAACTGCGCGGGCTGCCCGATGGGCTGCGGCGCGCGCGAGTTTGACATGCGCGAGTTGTGGACGACCGACGAGGACATCCGCTCGCTGAAATCGCTGATCCTCTTTGGGCTGCGCGGCATGGCGGCATACGCCTACCACGCGATGGTGCTCGGGTACAAGGACGCGGAAGTCAACGCCTTCTTCTACGAGGGATTGCGCGCGATCGCCCGCGAGGACACCATGGACGCGCTGCTTCCGCTCGTTCTGAAAACGGGCGAAGTGAACCTGAAGTGCATGGAGATGCTCGACCGCGCGAACACCGAGACCTTCGGCACGCCCGCGCCGGCGACCGTCCCGTTGATGGTGGAAAAAGGACCGTTTATCGTGATCTCCGGTCACGATTTGTATGATCTCAAGCTGCTGCTCGAGCAGACCGAGGGCAAGGGCATCAACATCTACACCCACGGCGAGATGCTGCCCGCGCACGGCTACCCCGAGCTTCGCAAGTTTGCGCACCTGAAGGGCAACTTCGGCACCGCCTGGCAGAACCAGCAGAAGGAATTTGCGAACATGCCCGCGCCGGTATTGTTCACCACCAACTGCATCATGCCCGTGCGCGACAGCTACAAAGACCGCGTGTTCACGACCGAGGTCGTCTCCTACCCGGAGATGACGCACATCGGCGAGGACAAGGATTTCGCGCCCGTGATCGAGAAGGCGCTGGAATTGGGCGGCTACGCCGAGGACACGCAGTTCACCGGCATCAACGGCGGGAAGACCGTCACGACCGGGTTCGGGCACGGCACGGTGCTCTCCGTCGCCGACAAGGTGATCGACGCGGTGAAGGCGGGCGCGATCAAGCGCATCTTCCTCGTGGGCGGCTGCGACGGCGCGCGCCCGGGGCGCAACTACTACACCGAGTTTGTGAAAAACACGCCGGCGGACACGGTGGTTTTGACCCTCGCGTGCGGCAAGTTCCGCTTCAACGACATGGACATCGGCGAGATCGGCGGGCTGCCGCGCATCATGGACATGGGGCAGTGCAACGACGCGTATTCCGCGATCAAGGTTGCGGTGGCGCTTGCGGGCGCGTTTGACTGCGGGGTAAACGACCTGCCGCTGTCGATCGTACTGTCGTGGTACGAGCAGAAGGCGGTCTGCATCCTTTTGACGCTTCTGCACCTGGGGATCAAGAACATCAAACTTGGGCCGTCCCTGCCAGCGTTCGTTTCGCCCAATGTGCTCAACTTCCTGGTTGAGAACTTCGGCATCGCGCCGGTGACCACGCCCGAGGCGGATCTGCAGGCGATCATGGGGTAATCAAATCATAAAAAAGGGGTTGGCGCATCTGCGCCGACCCCCTTTTTTCATACCGCAAGGATCCTACGCTTCGAGCAGCGCGGCGTATTTCTGCATGACCTCCGGAATGTCGATGTTTTGCGGGCAGAGCGGTGCGCACGCGCCGCAGGCG
>JBMNUA010000078.1:0-10329 GCA_050945995.1 Christensenellales bacterium | reverse complement strand
GACGGTCATGAGCGCCTGATTGTGGACGTCGCGCTGGTCGAACAGGCTGTCGATCTCGGCGATGGTTTTCGCGCGCAGCACTCCGTTGTAGTTGAGCCGCTGGAGATAGGCGAGCGTCTGCGTGCCATCGACACCCTGCCATTTGAACAGCGCATGGGGGAAGCGGTTCGTGTCGTTGTTGAGGAGCTTGGAGGTATAGAAATATTTGACGCCCGCGCGCGCCATGATCTGCGGGAGCGCCCACGAATAGCCGAACACATCCGGCATCCAAAACACGTCGGAGCATTTGCCGAATTTCTCAAGATAATATTTTCTGCCGTAGAGGAGTTGGCGCACGAGCGATTCGCCGGAGGGCACGTTCGCATCCATCTCGACCCACGCGTTGCCGACGAGTTCAATGCGCCCCTCCTTCACGCGCGCGGCGAGCGCTTCAAACAGCGTAGGGTAGTGATCCTCTAAGTATTTGAGCAGTTGGGGCTGCGAGACAGAGAAGATGAGGTCGGGATAGCGGTTCATGAGCGAGAGCACGTTCGCCATGGTGCGCCCGACTTTGCGCACGGTCTCCTTGATGGGCCAGAGCCACGCCGTGTCGATGTGAGCGTGCCCGAGGAACAACACCTCGGAGCGGGGGTGCCAATCGATCTGCGAAAGCTGATCGTTCAGGATGCTTGCGGCGGCGGGGATGCTCGCGCGCAGCGCCGTTTCGCCCAACTCCAGATCGAGCGCGGTGACGGATTTTAGGATCGCGCGGTAGAGCCGCGGCCCGATGTCGCCGTTTCGCCCGAGCGCGCGGAGAAACGCGCCCATGTACGGGTCGGGCTGCGCGTTGGATTGCGCGAGCGCGCCCATGGGGTTTTGGTAGGTGTCGAGCGCGTCGATGGCGTTTTCCAAATCGAACAGGTAGCGTTCGATCGCATCGTCTACATACGCGACGGCGGCGCGGCGCAGCGTGTATTCCACGCAATCCTTGTCCTTGCCGGTGTGGATGCGGTAGCGGTATTCCATGAAGTTCAGGCAGGATTCGACCTCGATGTCGAACTCCTCGCCCGGGCGGACGAGCCCCTCGAGGTTCACGCGCGTGCGCACGGCGCGGTTCATCTCGGAGCTGGTCAACGCGGAGGCGATCGTTCCGTTGATGAACACGAGCCCCTCGCCGCCAAAGTCGATCTCGAGCACGGGCGTGCCGGCGTCGGACGCGGGCAGCACGGCGCGCGCGCGGAAGCGCCGGGTCACCCCGTCCGCGCAGCGCCATGTATCACCGAGCGCGATCGGTCGCCACGGCTCGGTCTGGGTATACTGGCAGGGGGCATGGTGATGCTGCTCCATGGTCGTCCAGTTTTGAATGGGCGCGGAGCGGAGATACAGGTGATCCCGAATCAATGCGGTCTTGACATCCAATATCATTCTGCTTGTGCTGTTCATCGCTGCCTCCCGTCGTTGTTGAGGGTGCCGAACGTCCATTGTTGAAAATGGGCGTTTGACATCCGAATCGTCGTGTAATCAAGCGTATTGTAGCATTTTGTGAAAGGATTGTAAAGGAAACGCGCGGTTCACAATGAGTTGACATTCGCGTGGTATCATGGACGCAGGAAAGCGAGTGATCGATATGTGGCAGAGGATTAAATTTGCATTCAGCCGGTTCATGCAGGGGCGGTACGGCGCGGATCAGCTATCGCGCGTCGCGCTGTATGTGGGCATCGCGTTTCTGCTCCTCTCGTGGTTGACGCCCCTCAAGATTTTTTCGTACTTGGGGCTGGCGATCTACTTCTGGGTGTTGTTTCGCATGTTCTCGAAAAATGCCGAGCGGCGAAGCGCGGAGAACCGCTGGTTTTTGAACGCGACAAGCGGCATGCGAAAAAGCGCGTCTCAGGCGCGAAACCGCGCGAAGAACAGCAAGCAATACAAGTATTTTCGGTGTGTGAAGTGCCGAAGCTGGCTGAAATTGCCGCGCGGGGTGGGCAAGGTGACGGTGACATGCGGCAAGTGCAAGCACCAGTTCCGCAAGAAGGCGTGACGCGGCTGAATTGACACGGAAGAAGGACGAGGGCATGCGGATCATCGACATCCATACGCACATATTCCCCGACAGGATCGCGCAAAAGGCGGCGCGGTCGGTGGGGAAATTCTATGATATGCCCGCGCGCTGCGACGGCAGTCTGGCGGGCGCGCTGCGCGAGATGGATCGGGCGGGCGTCGGGCGGTTTGCGGTACATAGCGTGGCGACCGCGCCCGCGCAGGTTGCGAGCATCAACGCGTTTTTGCTGGGGCTGCGAGGGGAGCATCCGGATCGCATCCTCCCCTTCGCGGCGATGCACCCGGATATGCCGGATTTGGATCGGGCGGTGGACGAGATCGTCGCGCAGGGCTTTTACGGCGTGAAGATCCACCCGGATATCCAAGGTTTTCGGGTGGACGATCCGCGCGCGCTCGCCTTGATCGGCGCGGTCGCGGGCAGGCTGCCCATGCTCATCCACGCGGGCGATCATCGCTACGACAACTCAAACCCCGCGCGCATCGCGCGTGTGCTCGACATGTTCCCGTCCCTGACCGCGATCCTTGCGCATCTGGGCGGCTGGAGCGAGTGGGAGCAGGCGATGGAATCCGACCTTGTAGGCAGGCGGAATGTGTATGTGGATACGTCGAGCTCGCTGTACGCGATCAAGCCCGCGCGCGCGGCGCAGATCATCCGCACGTTCGGCGCGGATCGCGTGCTGTTCGGGACGGATTACCCCATGTGGACGGCGACGGAGGAGTTGGAGCGGTTCTGCGCGCTCGATCTCACGCAGGATGAGCGCGAGGCGATCCTGTATCAAAATGCCGAGGCGTTATTCGGGTGATCGGGATGATGAATGACGCACCGCTTTTGCGATGCGCCTATATTTTTATATGCCGCGCGCGATCATGTCCTTGATCCGGGTCGCGGCTTGATTCTGCGCGTCGGTCGTAGGTGACATCGGCGGCAAGCAGTCCCCGACGGGGAGATCGTACTGCCGGCAGAGCGCCTTGAGCGTGCCGAATAAGCCGCTCTCGATCAGCGCGGTGATGACGGCGTTCATCTTCTGCTGCACCGTGCGCGCGCCCGCGAGGTCGCCCGCCGCCATGCGGGCGGCGAGCTGCTTTGCCCAATGACCGATGACATTGTAGGTGCTGCCGATCGCGCCGTCCGCGCCGAGGGCGAGCGCGGGGAGGAGCATCTCGTCAAAGCCCGCGTAGATCGTCTTGTCCGGGCGCAGCGCGCGCAGCCGCTCGAGCGCGAACAGATCATTGCTCGTGAACTTGATGCCCGCGACGCCGGGCACATCGAGGATGCGGCACAGCGCATCGGCGCTCATGCTCACGCCGGACAGGTGCGGGATGTAGTAGGCGACGACGGGCAGCGGGCTGCGCCGCGCGATCATCTCATAGTAGCGGATGATCTCATCGACCGTATATTTATAGTAAAAGGGCGTGACCGCGGAGACCGCGTCGTAGCCTAAATCGGCGGCGAGCGCGGTCATCGCGTGGATTTCCTCCATGCAGAGAACGCCCACATGCGCGATGAGCTTGACCTTGCCCTGCGCCTCGGACGCTGCGATGCGCAGCGCGGATTGGCGCATCTTTTGCGTCATGAGGAAGATTTCGCCCGTCGAGCCGTTGACGTACAGCCCGTCCACGCCGCAGACATCGATGTTGTGGCGCACGAGCGCGCGCATGCCCGCCTCCGAGAGCGCGCCGTCCGCGCGGAACGCGCCCATGAGCGCCGAGAAAATGCCGTTCATACCGTTTCCCTCCCGATTCTATGTGTGTTGTGCGTAGGATTCGCGCATGGATTCGTAAAAGCAATCCGGCGCGATGTCCGGGGTTGGGTGGTGTTGCGAAAGAAAATCGCGCATGAAATAGCAGAGTTCGCATTTCGTCACATACCCGGCGGTGTCGGGCGCAAAGCCGCGCTCGATGGCGTAATCCCATAGCGCGCGGACGCCGCCCGCCATCAGGCGCGTGGCGACGGGATATGTAGCCGGATCGACCGCGCCGGCGGCGAGGTCGCGGATCGAAATCGCGATGCCGGGGCAGCCGGGCGGCACGAAGTTTCCGAAATGATCGATGTGGCAATGCACGCCGTTGAGCAGGCGGCACGCGCGATCGTCGAGCAACTCCTCCGCCCGTTGGCGGGGCAGCGATTCGCGCAGGATGGTCAGGGCGCGCCCGTTCGCGCTCAGCCCGTATTCGCGCGCGGTCTCCATGCGGTAATCATTGCCTAAGTGCGCCTCGAGCGAAGCGCGCGGGATGGGGCGCGCATGGTCGAGCGGCAGCAGCTTGGGGATGTAGCGATCCTGCCAGACAAAGTGATCCCAGCGCATCTCCTCGAGCAAGCGGATGAGGGAGAGCGGGCGCGAAAGCGCGATGTACTCGACATGAAACGGATCGACCGAGACCATGATGGGCGCGCCGAGCGCGCGGATGATCTCGCGGGCGCGGTCGATGTTGCGCGCCCAGAATGCGTTTGTCTCGATGTAGTCGATGCCGATGTTTGCTTCGCGCAGCGCGTCGATGGTCGCGCGCAAGGCGGGCATGTGCAGAAACGGCTCGCCGCCGCCGATGTGCACGGAGTGCGCGCCCATCCGCTTGAGGTTGGACGCGATCATCCGCGCGGTCTGCGCGTCCATGAACCTGCCGCGCGTTTTCGGCGACGAGGCGTACAGGCAGTGCGCGCAGGCGGCGGGGCAGGCGTATGTCGTCATAACGCCCGCGGAAAATAGTGGTATCATGGCTTGATTATATGCCATTGCGCGCGCGATTGCAACCGATTTGATTCAGGAAACGCTGAATCAATCCCGCGCGCCGGCGGCTGCATTTCCGCTAGTTCACGCCTGCAAAATCCTCGACGTAGCTGCGCTTGTGGGAAACTGCGGGATGTGATAAAATAACATCAGTTTCGTATGAATTTGAGGTGGCAGCCGATGCAGAAAATTCGCACGACGGTGAAGATCGCCGGCAAGGAGTATACGATATCCAGCTACGACGACGAGGCGTATGTGCAGCGGGTCGCGACGTATGTCGATCGGCGGATGGAGGAGTTGAACGCCGCCACGCGGCTGCCCTCGGCGCAGCTTGCCGTGCTCACGGCGATGAACGTGACCGACGACATGCTCAAGGCGCACGATGAGATACGCCGGCTGCGCGCGGAGATTTCGCAGGCGCGCGAGGAGATCGAGGCGTTGAAGAAGGAAGTTGGAAGATAGATGGAACTGCTAGCGCCCGCGGGCGACCGCGAGGCGATGGTCGCCGCCGTACAGAATGGCGCGGACGCCGTGTATTTGGGCGGACGCGCCTTCAATGCGCGCCGGGGCGCCGGGAATTTTGACGGCGCGGGGCTGCGCGAGGCGGCGGATTACTGCCATGTGCGCGGCGTGAAACTGTATGTGACGCTCAACACCATGGTGCGCCAGGACGAGATGGCGGAGCTCGAGGATGCGATCGGCGCGTGCTATCTGGCGGGCGCGGACGCGTTCATCGTGCAGGACATCGGCGTCGCGGAGGCGGTGCGCCGCATCGCGCCGGCGGCGGAGTTGCACGCGAGCACGCAGATGGCGGTGCACAACCGCCAGGGCGTGGATTTCCTCGCGCGGCGGGGGTTTGCGCGCGTCGTGCTCGCGCGCGAGATGGAATTTTCGCACATCGCGCAGTGCGCGGGGCGCGGCGTTGCGCTGGAGGCGTTCGCGCACGGCGCGCTGTGCGTGTCGGCCTCGGGGCAATGCCTGTTTTCGTCGATGATCGGCGGGCGCAGCGGCAACCGCGGGATGTGCGCGCAGCCCTGCCGGATGTTGTATCGCATGGGCGAACGGGAGGGATACCTGCTCTCCCCGCGCGATCTGATGACTGTGGAGATGGTGGACCGCTACCGCGCGGCGGGGGTATCCAGCATGAAGATCGAGGGGCGGATGAAGCGCCCCGAATACGTCGCGGTGGCGACGCGCATGTATCGTCGCGCGATCGATGGCGAACAGGTCGGTACAGGCGAGATCGACGCGCTCAAGCAGATGTTCAACCGCGGCGGGTTCACCAAGGGGTACGCGCCGGGGCTCGAGGATCGGCTGCTGATGGATCGCACGCGACCGAACCACGCGGGTTTACGCGCGGGGCGGTGCGAGAAAAGCGGCGAGGTGACGCTCGAGGCGGAGATACTGCGCGCGGATGCGCTAGTGTTGCGCAGCGGGGCGCGCGACGAGCCGGTGCGGCTGGCGGGGCGCGCGGGGGAGCGGGTTTCCTGCCCGCGGGCGCGGAAGGGCGATGTCCTCGTGCGGCTCGTGTCGGAGGATCAAATGAAGGACACGCGCGAGAGCTATGCGCGCGAGGCGCGGCAGATCCCGATCCGGGCGCGGCTCTCGATTGAGGTGGGCGCGCCCGCGCATCTGCGCGTCACCGACGGGGCGCATGCCGTCGAGGTGAGCGGCGGAGTCGTCGCACCCGCGCAGAAGCGTCCGCTCGACGAGGCGCGGGTGCGCGCGCAACTGCAAAAGACGGGCGGCACGCCGTATCGCATGGACGAGGTGGAGATCATCACGGATCAAAACGGGTATCTGCCGCTTTCGGAGATCAATGAATTGCGGCGGGACGCGCTCTCCATGCTTACACGCGTACGGTGCGCGTTGGATCGCGAGGCGGGGTCGCTGGGCGATCACCGGGCGGCGCGTTTCGAGCCGGAGAAAACCGCGCTGCGTGTGCAGAGCGGGGATGTGGACGCGCTTTTGACCGCGCGCGATTGCGGCGCGGATGATGTGATCTACGCACCGCAGGATATGCGCGACCTTTCTGCGGCGCATCGGCTCGGGCGGTTCTATCTTGCGATCCCGCAGCAGATGTGCGCGGAGGAGCTTGAGAACATCCATGTTTGGGCACGGGCGCACGCGGATGAAATTGCGGGGGTGTACCTGACCAATGTTGCGCAGCTCGACCTCGATTGGCCCGGCGAGCGGATCGCGGATTTCCCGTTGAACATCGCAAACGATCTCGCCGCCATGCAGATCGCGGCGGACGCCTATGTGCCGAGCGTGGAATTGACCGCGCGGCAGATCGGCGCGCTCGGCGGCAAAAAGGAGATCGTGGTCTACGGCGAATTGCCGCTGATGCAGCTGCGCCATTGCCCGAGGCGCGCGGCCGAGGATTTGCCGGGGCTGCACCGGGACTGCCGCGTCTGCGACGGCGGGGCAGGGCTTTCGCCGCTTGTCGATCGCACGGGCGCGCGCTTTCCGCTGGTGCGCATCGCGTATGACACGGGCTGCGTGATCGAGGTGCGAAACAGCGTGCCGTTGATGCTGCTGCGCAGGGTGGAGAAGCTGCCCGCGGCGAGCGCGTGGCGGCTGCTTGTCGATGCCCGCGACGCGCGGGCGGCGACGACGCTTCACCGGATGGCGCTGAATGGGCGCGATTTCAAACAATCGCCCTTGTGGCGGGAGATGGAGCAAAAAAAGACCACCACGGGGCACTTTTTCCGGGGCGTGGAGTAGCGGTATGTGAAATGAGAAAGCCTTTGATCCGCCGATGGGATCAAGGGCTTTGTCATTTGGATTGTGCGAATCGGCGCGGGCGTCTTGAAATAGGTACGTCGTCAGGTATACCGGATGCCAAGGGCGAGCAAGTCGGAGCTTGCTCTACCCCTCCCTTTACTTAATTGAAAAGGAGTGAAAGAATGACAAGTCTCTCTGCGATTGTGAATACAATGGATCAATTTGGAGGATGGTTAAACAGATCAAATGGCGAGATCCTTAAGAAGGTTTTTGTAAGAAACGATGACGGGCATTTTAGATATGTTATAAAAGATAAGAATGGAGTAGTAATTGACGAGGATGATATTGACAATCAATACATACGCATTCCGCAATTTGGCTCTGGAATGTCATATCGATGTGCGATAAGGAAATATAGAATAAACGAAGATATTTTGCATAGATATGGCATATTAGAATATATGAATGACGACTATCCTGTTCTTGTGGAAATTGACGAGATGTATTATATATCTGAACGAGAAAGATTGTTTTGTTCTCGTGCTATGCAACTTCTCGGGGATTATTTTTTCGAACTGCCTACCTTGAGAGAATGTGGAATGGAGGAAGTGCTTGGTTGGTGTAACAATAACAATATCGAGATAGTGGATGATTATATTGAAATAGAATAGAATACCCATCGGGGTATCGATATAAATATCAGAGAGGGGATTGCGGATTCATGACGAAGAAGATGTTTATTATTGTCACGCTTTCTGTTGGAACTTTATTTATAATCATTCTAGCGGCTCATGGATCTCATAGTAAAAGCATAACACCCTGGGGAAGGGATACGGTAAAGCAATTTAGAAACGGTACTTATGAGATCCTGCGATCTTCAGATATGTACGGATTCCACTCGTCGGACGATAGTGTGTACTTGAACGGGATCACTCATTATTACGATGACGGATCGGATGTATATCTTATGGGAAACAACAATCTTTATGCGCGTGTTGATACCATAAAGGGGACGGTAGAGACGCACAGTTCAGTTTGTGAGTTTCACATTGATGAGCAATTCATATTTCGTGAGAGAGAGTTCGTCGAGTTACCAAGGATAAGAACGATGCGGAATATCTGGGATATCATTTTTAAGAGGTAATCGTTTTCTATACCCCGTCGCCTTGCGCGGCGGGTATTTCTTTGTTTAAGTGCGGTTGCATCACAAACCCGGCAATTTGGATCGCTCTCGGAGAGGATTGGCAGCGCATCCCTCCGATCCGATTATGCCTGCGACAACCGCGGAAACATCACCTCGGAGATCTTGAGCGGGCTCACGACCACCTACGCGCATGATGTGATTTATTCATCGCCATCATCCGGTATGGATTCATGAACCATTTTTTTCGACCAAGTATGTGCCGATAAATGTTGCGTCAATATACAAAAACATGTTAGCATTTATGACAAGGAGGCGTCAATATACACAGATGCCGATTCGGAATATGGGCAAAGGGGATAGAATGTTGCCCACGGAATAAGGAGAGAGAAACTTATGAAGAGAACCAGGCTGACCCTCGTCATCACGCTCATCGTTGCCATGCTGTTTTCGTTCGGCGCAGTCGCGCAGGCGAATGACAGCGCAAAGACCGCCGTCATCATCGGCGTAGCGGCAGAACCGGACGCGTTCTTCGTCTGTCATAGCGTCAACGGCACGAATATGGACGAAGCACCCGTGATCCACAGCATTTACGACTCGCTGATCCGCCGCAATGTGGACGGCAGCTACACCGGGCTTCTGGCGACGGAGTGGACCATGTCCGAGGACGGACTTTCCTACACGTTCAAAATCCGCCCCGGCGTGAAGTATTCCGACGGCACGGACATGCCGATCTCGGATATCCCCTTCTCGCTCAACTACACCGCCACCACGAAGGCAGGGCAGCAGCAGCTCGTGAACTACGACTATACCGAGGCGATTGATGACGAAACGGTCGTCGTACACCTCACCAGCCCCTACGGCGGCTTCCTGAACGCGCTTGCCAACCGCTACGGGCTCGTTTACAGCGAGCGCTATTTCAACGAAGTAGGCGAGGACGGCTACGACGCCATGCCCATCACCACCGGCCCGTACAAGTTCGTCGAGTACGTCTCCGGCGCGCATGTCAAACTCACCTACAACGAGCATTACTGGGGCGAGATGCCGCAGATCACCGACATCACCTTCCGCACCATGACCGACATCAACACCCAGATGATCGCCCTTGAGAACAAAGAGATCGATGTGCTGCTCAACGCGAACATCTCGCCGCTTCTCAGGCTTGATCCCGACGGCGATGTCACCTACGCCGTCACCTCCGCCGCGCAGTACGCCACGCTCATGTTCAACATGAAGGACGGCATCCCCGTTGCGGACGAGAACCTGCGCTTGGCAATCGCGCATGCGATCAACAAGGAAGAGATCAACTTTGGCGCGAACGAAAACATGGCGGAGGTTGCGGATTGCATCATCCCCACGGGCTTCAACGCGCGCCCCATCCCCGGCACATACGATGCGTATGCCTTCGATCTTGCCAAGGCGCAGGAGTACCTCGCCGCATCGGGCTACAACGGCGAAGAGGTTCGTATCGTGACCGTTTCGGGCACGAAGGATGAGATCATCTGCCAGATCATTCAGGGACAGTTGATCAACCTCGGGCTCAACTGCACTTTGGTCGCCGCCGACGCTGCGACGTACAACGATTACACGGGCACCTCCGGCGATTATTCCATGGCGCTGCGCTCCGGCTCGTCCTCTCTGATGGACGCGGATATGATGCTCTACGTTTATAACGAGGATGTCAGCACCAGGAACTTCGAC
>JBMNUA010000077.1:0-10361 GCA_050945995.1 Christensenellales bacterium | reverse complement strand
GATGTGCGCGGCATGGCGCAGGCGCTGATCGACGAATACGGGTTGGACGCGCCCCGCGCGCACGCGGATGCGGCGGCGTTTGCCGCGCGGCTGGTGGCGGACGGCATCGCCATACCATCCGCGGACGTGCGGCGCGTGTGAGGCGGAAACTGTAAGAAGGGAGGTGAAACGGATGCGGAAAAAGGCGAAACAGTACGAAGCGCCGACCATTACATATGAAACGTATGTGACCGATACGATCATGTGCTCGGGCGGCGCGCCGGACAACGATCATCATAGGAACAAATGGCATAAAGGATCGAATAACGGAAATTACTACGGCAACAACAAAAAGAATAAGCGCTGGCACGGTAATTGATAGCAATCGAACCGCAGGGGCGTGCGCGCCGCAGCCGCCCGCATGCCCCCTTCTCCCCAAACCGAAGAAAGGAGCGCGCCATGCACCATCTATGCGTCAAATTGGCGGATCTGCGCATCCGCATCGCGCATCGCCATCCCGATCTGGCGGCGGCGCTCGCGCCGTATCGCGCCGCGCGGGGCAGCACCGACTTTTGCGCCGCGGCGACCAAGCGCGCCATGCGCGAAATCGCGCGCCGCAGCAGCTTTCGCCCGACGCCCGGGTATGCGGAGTCGCTGGTGGTGTTCGAGGAAATCTGCGAGCAGATGCCGCTGCACGACGGCATAATGCTGCACGCCGCCTGCATCGCGGCAGAGGGGCGCGCATACGCGTTCCTCGCGCCCAGTGGCACGGGGAAGACGACGCATATGATGCTGTGGATGGACGCGCTCGCCGCGCGCGCGGTCATTATAAACGGCGACAAGCCCTTCGTGCGGTTTGTCGGCGGCGCGCCGCATGCGTATGGAAACCCGTGGGCGGGCAAGGAGGGGTTTCATCAAAACATCCGCGCGCCGCTCGCCGCGCTGTGCTTCATCGAGCGCGGGCAGGGCAATTCCATCCGCAGGCTGAACGCGCGCGAGGTTCTGCCGCGGCTGATCCAACAGGTGTACATGCCCCGGCGGGAGCAGCCGCTCGATCACACGCTCGCGCTTGTGGATCGGCTCGCCCGCTCGGTGGACGCGTATGCGCTGCGGTGCACCGCCAGCCGGGAGGCGGCGCAGCTTGCGATGGATCGCATGATGAACCGGGATCGGGCGGCGGAATATGCGCGCGCACAGGGCGGATAGCCCCGCGCCGCTCGCCGCGCGCTACCCCGCCATCCGCCAGACGCTGATCGGCGGCGGCAACTTCCTGTTGATCGTGACGGGCGGCAGCATGGAGCCGTTTCTGCGCCATCTGCGCGATCGCGCGGCGTTGGAGCTGCCCGAAGCGCGCGCGCTTCGACGCGGCGACATCGTGCTGTTTGAGCGCGATTGCGGGCAGTTCGTGCTGCACCGCGTGCTGCGCGTGCGCGCAGACGGGCGATTCGACGCCATCGGCGACGCGCAATGGCAGCGCGAAACGGGAATCCCGAGGGACGCGCTTCGCGCGCGCGTCAAATGCGTCATCCGCGACGGGCGACCGATCAACTGCGATCACGGGGCATGGCGGGCGCTTATGACCTTCTATATGTTGGCGCGCGTGACGCTGCCGCGCCTGACACGGCTCGCGCTGCGCATCCGGCGCGTTATTTTTCAACCAACGCTTTTAGGTATCCGTAGCCTTCCTTTTCCAAATCGTCATGCGCGATGAAGCGCAGCGCCGCGCTGTTGATGCAGTAGCGCAGCCCGCCCAATTCCGACGGGCCGTCCGTGAACACATGCCCGAGGTGGGAGTTCCCGGATCGCGATCGAACCTCTGTTCGGTGCATGCCGTAGCTGTGGTCGTTCAACTCGCGCACCACCGCGGGGTCGATGGGTCTAGAAAAGCTCGGCCAGCCGCAGCCGGATTCAAATTTATCACTTGACACAAACAGCGGCTCGCCGGTTGTGATGTCCACATACACGCCGCGCTCGAAATGATCCCAGTACCGCCCGCTGAAGGCGCGCTCCGTGCCCGATTGGCGCGTGACGTGGTACTGCTCGTCGGTGAGCGTGCGCGCGAGCGCATCGTCCGATTGCGCCTCGTATACGGGAATCCTCGGCTGATACCCCGCCGCATGGCGCATCAGCCGCGCCGGGATGTGGCAGTATCCGCCGGGGTTCTTGTCCAGATAATCCTGATGATTCTCCTCCGCGGGCGCATAATTCTCAAGCGGTTTACACTCAATCGCCACGCGCGCGCCGAGCCTGTTTTCTAAAGATTTAAGCGAGCGGCGGATGGCGGACTCGTCCGCCGGATCGGTGTAATAGATGCCCGTGCGGTACTGCCGCCCGACATCGCCCCCCTGCCGGTTGACAGAAGTCGGGTCGATGCTCTCATAAAACAACTCGAGCAGCTCGCCAAGCGGCAGCACGCGCGCATCGTACTTCACGCGCACCACCTCCGCATGACCGCTGCCCTCGCAAACCTCCTCGTAGCTCGGGTGTTCGCCCGCCCCGTTCGCGTAGCCCGCCTCGGTCGCATGGACCCCGGGCACAAGGCTCAGGTACTTCTGCGTCCCCCAGAAGCAGCCCCCCGCCAAATAAATCTCGTTCATGCCGCGCCTCCTTCCGATCCGCAAGAATCCGAGAATTGACGCTTATAGTATACCCCCTGCATACAAGGGTAAACAAGGGCTTCTCCCGCCCTACTCCTTTAGTCCAAACGCGCGGTTGATCTGCGCGACCTCGTCGCCGGAGATGCTCACAACCGGGCCGATGTCGCGCGCGGCGATGATCGACTCCGCCGAATAATCGAGCACCTCGAGCCGGTCAAAGGCGTTGAGCAGCGACGTGCCCACGACGATAGCGGCGTTGTTGTCGATGATGACCGCGGGCGTCTTTTCGTGAAACGTCGCGGAAATGCGCGCCGGGTCGTCCGCCACGGTCTCATAGGGCAGCCGCTTGACATCGCGCAGCATGATATAGCTCTCCGGGATCGTGCGCGAATCAAACACCGCGTCCGTCACCGCAAAGGACATGGTCGCCGGCGGCTTTGCGATGATCACCGCGCCGACATCGGGATGCTCGCGGTAGATGCGTGCGTGCAGCTCGACCGAGCGCGAGGGCGTCTTCCCGCTCTCGCACATGCCGCTTTTGATGCGTACAATGTCGCCCGCGTCCAGATATTTGCGATCCTTGCGATAGGGCGTGATGAGGAACGAGCCGTCCGAGAGCCGGTGCGAGAACGTGCCCTGCGTGGAGGTGAACAGTTTTTGCTCGTAGGCGCGGTGGATGAGCGTGCACATATCGCGGCGGATTTCAAGCTCCTCGCTCGTGTGCCGGCTGGGGATGAACGAGTCCATCGCGCAATGCCTGCGGTCGCGGTCGAGCGCGAGCTGCGCCTCGGTCAATTCGCGCGGCGCGCCGATCTTCTTCGCGCCGATCTCGATGCGTCCGGCGTAGTCCAGCGTCTCAAACGCCATGAACGCGCGGAACAAATCCTCGCTCGCGCACACCACGCCGTGGTTTTCCAAAAGCACCGTGCGCCGCCCCTTCGCGAACTCCTCGGCGATGCGCTCGCCCAAAATCGCGCTGCCGGGCACCTCGTACTTCGCCATGCCCACATCCCCCAATATCTCGCGCGCGCCGGGCAGCAAATTCACCATCGGGATTTTGCGCGCGAGCGAGAACGCGACGAGCGTCGGCGGGTGCGCGTGCAGTATCGCGCGGATGTCCGGGCGCGTCTCGTAGATTTTTTTGTGAAAGGGCAGCTCGACTGAGGGCTTGTGGATGCCGATGATCTCGCCTGAGGGCTTGATGCAGATCATGTCCTTGCGGGTGAGCGTGCCCTTGTCGATCGACCCGGGCGTGATCCAGATGTCGCCGTCGTTGTCCATGATGGATAGATTGCCGCCGGAGGTGGTCGTCATGCCATATTGGTAGATGCGGTTCATGATCATCACCAGCTGATCCGCCGGGTGCATATAGGTGAAGCTCATCAAAATCCCTCCCGTATCCGTTCGCTTTCTTCCATTATACAGGCATGCTGTTAAATTGATAGGGTTTAGAACGCATCCCCCGCGCGCGCGGCTTCCAGAAATTCGCGGGGCGCGGGCATGAAGTTTGTCTGATCAAACACGGACGCGGGCAGCCGAGCACGCAAAAAGGGCAGGCTCTCCGAAAGCTCGTTTTTGCGCCGCCCGACGACATCGTCTGTGATAAAGCCGAACCCGAAGTCCGCGTACAGCTTGATCGCGCGCAGACAGCCGGGGTGGGTGTGCAGATATACGGGATAATCGCCCGCCGCCACGCCCGCCATCGCGCGCGAGATGAGCGCGCGCCCGATGCCGCGCCCCTCGCAGTCCGGGCGCACCTTCAGCCAATGAAGCGTCGGAAACCGCGCGTATGCCGTCCAGATCATGCAACTGCCCATAATCTCGCCCGCACCATCCTCCGCGACCAAGCATCTTTCATAAAACAAATCGCCCTCGGGCGCGTAGACCGTTTGATAAAACCCGTCCACCGCCGCGCGCGCCGCCGCGGATGTACCGCATTGCAAATCGCACCACGCCCCGTATTCGCCGGGGCGCAGCGCGCGGATCGTTATGCCCTTCGGCGCGCCTCGCATCGCGGCTTTTCGCATCGCGCGGCAGATCATGAACAGATCGCGCTCCTCGATCGCGCGCGTCATGCCGGCGCGACCCCCGCTTTCGGCGCGGCGCGGCGCGCATCCTCCTCCTCGGGGCTCAACTCCAACAGCTCCGGCTTTTGCAAATATTGCAAAAAGGTGTGAACGCCCAGCGCGTACTCCGCGCCGCCGCAGATGCGCTCGTCGGTGACGATGCCCAGGGGCAGCACCACCTTGCGCGCGCTCTGCCCGCCGACGGACACCACCTGCCGCTCCGGTCGCCCGTAGCTCAAAAAGATGGAGCAGGTGCCGAAGTTGTAGAGGTGATGGTGGATCGCCGGCAGCCCGATCGACATCATGTTCGTGATAAACAAACTGCAATGAAACGGGCTGATCTCCGTGATAAAATTCGGCAATAGCCCGATCCGGTCAAGGATGCGCGCCGCCAGCACCACAAGCGAGGGAAGGATCGGCACGCGCAGCAGCTTTCCGGCGAAGTCCACCGTGCCGTTTTTCGCATCCGGGCGCTTCGCCTCTGCGACCTTTTCATCGAATTTGCGCGCGATGTCATAGATCGTGTCGTCCGGCGCGCAGTGCACCTTGACCGCCGCCTCTTTGAACGAGCCGTCGTCGGTATCGCGCAGCACGATGAGCGAAAGCGAGAGCTTCTTGTGCCGATAGATGCGCTTGCCCATCACGAAATACGACATCACGGGGTAGCGGCGCACCGTGCGCACATACGCCGCCGCCATGATCGTGAGAAACGAAATCGTGTGCTCGCTGTTTTTTTGGCTGCGTATGTACGCCGCCATCGGCTCATACTCCGCCGGGTACATCACCGTATTCATGGACTCACACCGGGTGGGCATGATCAGCGGCGAGAACAGTACGATGGGATCGAGGGTCTTTGAAACGTCCACGCCGTCTTTGCGAAATCCAAACAAATCAATCACCTCCGCAGGTTCGGTTTCTAATTCATATTAGTGTTCTTTTCGGGCGATATTCTCATATGGCTCAGGCACATGCCCAAAGTGCGGATTCGGTCCTTGCGCCGGGCGCGCCCAGTCGATGGCGTTTTCGATCACCCGCGTGATGTCCGCGCGGTAGAAGGTGGGGTACTCCTCGTGCCCGGGGCGGAAATAGAAAATCCTGCCCCTGCCGCGCCGGAAGCAGCAGCCGCTGCGAAACACCTCGCCGCCGGAGAACCAGCTGACAAACACCAGCTCGTCCGGCGCGGGGATGTCAAAGCGCTCGCCATAGGTCTCCTCGGCGGGCAGTTCGATGTACTCGGGCAGCCCGCGCGCGATCGGATGCGCGGGATCGACCACCCAAATGCGCTCGCGCTCGTCATTCTCGCGCCATTTGAGCGCGCAGGACGTGCCCATCAGCCGCTTGAAGGGCTTGGATTCGTGCCCGGAGTGTAAAAAGATCGCGCCCATCCCGTTTAAGATATGCCCGACCACGCGGTCAACCACCGCGTCTGCAACCTCCGCGTGCGCGGTGTGCCCCCACCAGATGAGTACGTCCGTATCTGCAAGCACATCCTCGGTCAACCCGTGCTCCGGCATATCGAGCGTCGCGGTGCGAAGATCAAACCGCCCGGTCGCCCCGAGCATCTCGCTGATCGCGCCGTGGATGCCATCGGGGTACACCGCCCGGATGCGCGCGCTGCGCACCTCGTGCCGATATTCGTTCCAAATCGTGACCTTGATTTTATCCATATACAAACGCCTCCGACCTATGTAGTGAATTGCCTATAGTATATCTGCGCCCACGCCAAATAGCAACATCCAATTCACCCGCACGACACAATTTGCGCACAACTACGCGGCGATTTGATGAAGTTCTTGCAAGTTCGATAAAAATATACTATACTAGCATCGGAGTAGAGAGGGGGATGCTTTTGAAAATCGGCGAAATGCTGCGGCTTCTCGGAGCGGACTTGATTTTGGGCGAAGATATGCTGGATACCGAGGTCTCCTCCGCGTGCGCGAGCGATATGATGAGCGACGTGCTTGCCTTCCCGAAGGAGCAAATCGCGCTTCTCACAGGGCTGAACAACCCGCAGGTGATTCGCACGGCGGATATGCTCGACATCCGCTGCGTCGTGTTCGTGCGCGGGAAGCGCCCCACCTGCGAGATCGTCGAGCTGGCAAAGGATCACGGCGTGGCGCTGATGTCAACCAGCCACACCATGTACATCGCCAGCGGCATACTCTATGAAAACGGACTGCGCGACGGTGACTGCCCATGACGATATATAAAGAAGAATTCCAGATCGCTGCGCGCGACTTCATCGCCGCGGGCGAGGCGTCCGGTAAAATCAAGCGCCAGATCAAGCGGCTGGGTGTGGAGATGAGCATTGTGCGCCGTATCTCCATCGCCTCCTACGAGGCGGAGATCAACCTGGTCATCCACACCTGCGGCGGCAAAATGGAGCTGCTCGTGGGCGAGGCGGATATCCGCATCATTGTGACCGACGTGGGCCCCGGCATCCCCGATATCAAGCTCGCCATGTCGGAGGGCTATTCCACCGCGACGGACGATGTGCGCATGATGGGGTTCGGCGCGGGCATGGGGCTTGCGAACATGGCGCGAAACGCCGACGATTTCAATATTGAATCCGAGGTCGGCAAGGGCACGCGCATCGAGATGATCTTCCGTCTGTGAAGATGCGCGCCTGAGAAGCGAAGGGAGTGGCAATGGGCACATATTATCATTCGGTGACGCTGGATCCCTCGAAATGCGTGGGCTGCACCGCATGCCTCAAACGCTGCCCGACGGAGGCGATCCGCATCCGCGGCGGGCGCGCGCACATCATCGACGAGTTGTGCATCGACTGCGGCGAGTGCATCCGCGTCTGCCAGCATCACGCGAAGGTCGCGATGACAGACCCCCTGTCCACGATCAACCGCTACCAATACCGCATTGCGCTGCCCGCGCCGTCGATCTACGGGCAGTTCAAAAACTTGGAAAACATATCCAGCGTGCCCGCCGGGCTCAAGCGCATGGGCTTTCACGAGGTGTTTGACGTCTCCCGCGGCGCGGACATCGTCACGCGCGCCATGCGCGCGCGGCTTGCCGATCCGGACTGCCCGCGCCCGCTCATCTCCTCGGCGTGCCCCGCGGTCATGCGGCTGATCCAAATCCGCTTTCCGGAGCTGATCCAGAACACGGTGGATGTGCGCGCGCCCATGGAGGTGGCGGCGTCCGCGGCGCGGCTGGAGTTTTGCAAAAAGACGGGCGCAGATCCGGCGGAGGTGGGCTGTTTTTTCATCACCCCCTGCGCCGCGAAGGCGACGGCGATCCGAAAGCCCGTGGGGCATAAACAAAGCGCGATGAACGGCGCGATCTCCATGGTCGAAATCTACGGGCTATTGAGCGGGCAGTTGCGCCGCGAGCGCGTGCACGAGGAGGACAGCGATGCGCGGGCGACCACCGCGGGCACGGCGCTGGGCATCGGCTGGGCGCGCTCGGGCGGCGAGTGCATGGCGCTTAATATCGACGAGGCGCTCGCGGTGGACGGCATCGAGAACGTCGTCAACGTGCTCGACGCGATCGAGAACGACCGGCTGCCGGCGCTGCGCTTCTTCGAGGGGCTCGCCTGCAACGGCGGCTGCATCGGCGGCCCGATCGTGTTTGAAAACCGCTACATCGCACGCAACCGCATCCGCACGCTCGTGGCGGAATTGCCGCGCGTCAATTTAGACGACGCGGTCAGCGATGAATTGCTCGACGCGCTGAAGGATGAGTTGTACTTCGACGAGCCGATCCATCCCATCGAATCGCTGCGGCTGGACACCGATTTCAAGCAGGCGATCGCGAAGATGGACCGCATCGAGGAAATCCGCAAGCAGCTGCCCGGGCTCGACTGCGGCTCGTGCGGCTCGCCCACCTGCCAGGCGCTCGCGGAGGACATCGTCTCCGGCGACGCGCGCGAGATGGACTGCCTGTTCCTGCTCAAAGAGCGGGTGCGGCTGATGGCGCAGCAGATGGTCGAGTTGAGCGAAACCACGCGCGAAAAATAAAAGCGTGGGCATCAAAATCTCCAAAGGAAGTGTAGTATGACGATTGGCGAAATCATACGGGCGACGGATGCAACCGCGCTCACCAACCCCACAGACGAAAGCCGCGCGATTGCGTGTGGCTATTCCTGCGATTTACTCAGCTGGGTGATGGCGCACGGGAAGCCGGGCATGGCGTGGATCACCGTGCAGACGCACATGAACGTCGTCGCGGTTGCAACCCTTCACGACATGCACCTGGTGATCGTGCCGGAGGGCGGCGCCGTGCCGCCCGATGTGGTCAAAAAAGCCGAGGAGGAGGACATCGCCATGATCTCCTCGCCCATGACGGCGTTTGAGATCAGCGGCATCCTCTACGCCGCCGGCGTAAGCGCGCGCTGAAGATGCGCTGCGCGGCGGATTTGCACATCCACTCCTGCCTCTCGCCGTGCGCGGAGGAGGAGATGACGCCCAACAACATCGTGAACATGGCGCGGTTGAAGGGGCTTGATATGATCGCGGTCGCCGACCACAACACGGCGCGCCATCTGCCCGCAATCGAGCAAATCGCGCGCGCGGCGGGCATCGCGCTTCTGCCGGCGATGGAGCTGTGCTCGCGCGAGGAGGTGCATCTGCTCGCGTATTTCAGGCGCGTCGAAACGGCGGTCGCTTTTTCAGAGGAGATGTACGAGCATCTCCCCCCCATCGAGAACCGCCCGGATCTGTTCGGGCGGCAGGTAGAGCGCGACGCACAGGACGAATTCGTGCGCGAGGAGACGCGGCTTCTCATCTCCGCGCTCGATCTGTCCATCGACGCGCTCACCGCGCGCATCCGCGCCTGCGGCGGGCTCGCCGTGCCCGCGCACATCAACCGCGGCGCGAACGGCATCCTCGGGGCGCTGGGCTTTCTGCCGCCGGGCGCGGATTTTGCGGCGGTCGAGATCGCGCGCGAACTTGCGTGCCCGGCGCACGCGTCGGGCGGGTATCCGGTGCTTCATTCCTCCGACGCGCACCGCTTGGGCGACATCCTCGAGCGCGAGGTGTTTTACGATTTACCCGCCTGCACGGCGGACGGTTTTTTTGAGATGCTGAACGCCGCGCGCCCTCCATAACCATTGTGGCGCAGTTTCAAACACTGATTCGGATGTCAAAAGTCCATTTCCCGCGATTGATCCACAACATATTGTGCAGTCAATCGGAAATGAGCACAATATATTGTGGAAATTCAGGCGGAAATGGACTTTCGGCACCCTCAACAAAACTTGGCATAGGAAATATGCAAATTGTTAATGCGTTGTTCATATACAAATGGGGCGCGCATGATATAATATCCGGTGGTGTGTTCGGTATTTGATTACTGATCGATTCCATATATCCGAGGAGGTAGGACCGACTATGATGGGCAACGAAGAAAAGTACGCTCAGCTTCAGACAGTCATCGCCGAGAACAAGGGTCGCGGCGGCGCGGTGATGCGCACGCTGCAAGCCGCGCAGGACATATTCGGGCATGTGCCAAAGGACGTCCAGATCCAGATTGCCGATGGTCTTGGCGAGACGCTCAGCGAGGTGTACGGCGTGGCGACCTTCTATTCGCAGTTCGCGCTCGAACCCCGCGGCGAGTACACGATCGGCGTGTGCATGGGCACGGCATGCTATGTCAAAAACGCGCAGAGCGTGCTCGACCGCGTGTGCAGCTCCCTTGATGTCAAGCCCGGCGAGACCACGCCCGACGCCCTGTTCACCGTCAAGGACACCCGCTGCCTGGGCGC
>JBMNUA010000076.1:0-10542 GCA_050945995.1 Christensenellales bacterium | reverse complement strand
CAAGTGATCCTTTGGCACCAACTCGTCGATGCTCACCATTTCGATTTGATCAGTTCCGTTGCTTTGACCCGTTACCAACATGTTTATCACCCGCTCTATTATAACAAATATCCCCTGCCGTGTAAAACGGTAGGGGGACTTTGTCTTCAGGCTGAATGCCGCTTCTTGCGGCATTTTTTGTATGTATCTATATATCGTCCTCGGCGACCTCGCCCGCCGCCCGGCGCGCGCGGTACGACCGCAGCCCCAGCTCCTCGCCGCGGCGCAGGCGGGCGATGTTCTCCCGGTGTTTTACGATCATCGCCGCCGACGCGAGCGACACGAGCAGTATCGCGGCGACATCAAAGCCCATAAAGTACATCATCACCGGGTACGACGCCATCACCGAGATCGTCGCCACGGAGATTTTATCGCCCACCACCGTGATCAGAGCCGTCGCGCCGATGGCGGCGAAAAACGCGATCCAACCGGAGGACGCGAGGATCAGCCCCAGAAACGACGCAAACCCCTTCCCGCCGCGAAAACCCATCCAGAACGGGAACGCGTGCCCGAATACGCTGCTCACCCCCGCGACGACCCCGGCAAACAGCAGCGAGCCAAACAGCCGCTCCGCGAGCATCACGGCGATCACCGCTTTTGCGATGTCGATCACCGCCACCATGAGCCCCGCCTTCAGCCCAAAGACGATCATGGTGTTGGTCGCCCCCGCGTTGTGCGAACCTGCCTTTCGTATATCGCGCCCGTGGAATTTCCCCACGATGTACGCGGCGTTCACGCATCCCAGCAAATACCCGATCAGCGCGCACACCGCGTAGCCCGCATGTAAAACTGTGTAATTTAACATACTGTTATTATAGCATCAATCCTGCCGCCGATCAACAGATATTTTACTGCGCTTGCGCCGTTTTGTCCTTGAGCGCCGTCTCGTATGCCCCCATCGCGGCGAGCGCCACAGGGAAGGCGTTGACGGCGATCAGCGGGATGTCCGCCGCCGAGCGCGCGTTTGCGCCAAAGCCCCACGCGCACAGCAAGAATAGAAACGAGAGCACGAGCGCGAGCAGGCGCGTCGGCAGCCAGCGCGGCGTGTAGTCCTTGATGTATTGGGTCACGAGCAGCACCGCCGCGGCGCAGCCCGCCGTCGTGCCAAGCGACGCCCAGGTATAATCCAGTTCCATATCTCCCCTCAATTCTCCACCGCGTAGGCGATGAGCGTCTCGTGCATCTCCTTGACTTTGCCGTTCGCGCCCTGCTGCCTGAGTCCGTCTAAGATCGCGATCGACGCCTTGAGTAAAAGCCGCCCCGTCTCGTCGCTGCGCGCGGCGAGCTTTCGCGTCTCGGCGAAATCGCGCTGCTGCGCGTTTAGCTTTGCGATCACCTTGATGAGCGCGCCGAAGATCGAAACCGCCGATGCGATCACCCCGATCAGCTGATATGCCATCATCCCACCTCCTTGAGCTTTCCCCAGGTCACAGGTCCCACGATGCCGTCCACGCCGATGCGCATCGCCGCCTGAAACCGCCGAACCCACGCGCGCGTCTCCGCGCCGAAGATGCCGTCCGCGCCCCAAGCGGGCAGCGCGCCTGCGTCCCATGCTTTGAGCATCGCCTGCATGCGCGCCACCGCCTGCCCGCGCGCGCCGTAGCGCAGCATGGGCTCGCCGCCGACCGCCGCCGCGCCGGGGTATCCGAGCATCGACTCGGGCAAAAATCCCCAGTTCGTCCATCCCCTGCCCGCGACCGCGGTTTTCACCACGCCGTGCCCGAATCCGCGCGCCTCGATCGCCATGCCGCCCCCGGCGTAGATCCCGATGTGCCCCTTCTTCCAAAGCAGCGCGCCGCGCTGCTCGGGCAGATCCGAGAGCCCGCCGCCCGCGCGGCAGATGGCGTACATGCCGTTGGCGGAGGTGTCCGGGCAGTTGTTCGATTGGTATTGGTTGCCCGCCGCCCCGTCCGCCGTCCAAAAAAATCCCTTGATCAGCCCCACGCAGTCGCAGACCATGCGCCCGCGTGCGATGTCGCGCGCATAGGCGCTCATGCGCGCCTGCGCGTAGTGCGCGGGGTACTGCTTCGCTTTGCGCGCAAGCAAATCGTCCGTCGCCCGATACCAACATGTGCCGTACCAGTAGCCCGCGCCCGCGTCGAGCGCACGCTCCGCCCATTTCGCGAGATGATCGCCTGTCCAAATGTTCATCCTCGATCCTCCTTTGTCTGTGTTTGTGAATTGTTTATGTCGTCTTTACATTTCCTTGCCTTATGTCATTATGGTCTGTGATAGAATTATTTGTTGATATATACATTCGTGATGGGGTGTGCTTCGTGCGTTTCCATAAACCTTGCCTGCGGGAAAAATGGGTGTTTCTTCTCCTTGCGCTTCTGCTCGTTGCCGCGGGGATCATGCGTTACAGCGGCATCTTCTGGGGATATCCGCTCGAACTCCATCCGGATGAAGGCGCAATCGTTCGCCCTGCCATCGAAATGGCGGACGGCAACACATTGCTCGCCAGCGGCTACGACAGACCCGACAACATCGGCAAAAAGGTATCCTCCGTGCTGTACCGGTTGTATGCCAAGGTGATATACGATGTAGACTGGTCGCAGCCAGTCTCCGCACTGGGCGAACCGATATTTTTTATCATCTCACGCCTCTATGTCGCAACCTTGGGTCTTGTCACCGTTTGGGTTGTCTGGCGCATGCTCCGTGGTTTCGGCGCAGTAGCAGGGCTTGTCGGCAGCGCGCTGTTTGCCCTATACCCGCTGTATGTCGAGCACGCGCATTACGCAACGCCCGATGTCCCGGTCACATTGGCGATGTGTTTGACCATGTTGTTTGCGCTGCGCTATGAAAACAAGCAGTCCTATGCAAATTTAGCGCTGACGGTGTTCTGGGCTGCGCTTGGCACGCTCGATAAATATCCGTCGATCCTCAATTGCGGCATGATCGGGCTTGTCATCATCGCATGCAACTGGAAAAACTGGCGCAAGTTGATCATCGACTGCCTGTTTGCAGGTATCCTGTATGTTGCGCTGCTGTTTGTGATCTCGCCCAATCTATTTATCAATTGGCGCGATGTGTGGGCGCGCATACAGGTGGAAAACCGCTCCTCTCATCTCGGCGCAGATGGTCTCAACTGGTTCGGCAATATGCGGTATTACATTCGCCAGTTCACCGCTGCATGGGGCGGCGCATGGGCGCTGATCGTCGTACCCTTCCTCTACGGTGCATCGGTGATGGTGATCAAACATAAACGCAAGTTTCTCGTGTTTACGGCGTTTATATTTTGGTGGGTCTTCCTCTCCACCCGCGCGCTGCATTGGGCACGATGGGGGTTTCCCATGTACGCCGGAGCGTTGCTCATCGCGGCATATGGCGTCGGTCATCTCCATAAATTGCTGTCGCGTAAACACCGCGGCGTCAGCATCGCACTCCTATCGATATTATCGCTCGCGATGCTGTATCACCCGCTCTCGCATTCCATCGGCGCGGTGGCAATCCTGAATTCCGACGATACGCGAAATGCGTCCATGGCGACGGCGCAGGAATATGGCATCACGTTAGAAAATGCGCTCTATGACTCGGTCACCCCCATTCGCATCACATCAAACCCGGACGTTTACTGGCCACGCGACACCAAGTTGGTTGACGATCAACTGTACATCACAAAGTTCGGGATCGACTACATCGTCGAAAGCGAACAGGAGGGGCGTTACCGATCCCATCCGGAGACCTACGCAAGCATACTGGCTTCCTACCAATGGCTGCATGACCATGTAGAGCCGTTCGCAGATTACCGCGCCACCATTCGCTATGATCGCTCCGCCTGCACCCTGCTTGATTCGCTAAGAAAGCTCAATGTCGTGATCGCCAACGGCGCGCTGTCCGGATCAAAGGTCGCGTTTTATGATGTCCGCGATCTGCCTGTGTGGATCGATATCCCCGCATCCGATTTTGTGGATGCGCAGGGGCAAGCAATCTCGCAGCTAGCGCCCGGCGAAGAAGCATCCCATATCACGGCGTTGCGCCCCGGCGCATACCGCATGATCTTCAATCGCGAAACCAAGTTGCAGATTCAAATGACAGATGGCGCAGGACATGTCGTACCTGTTGCGTCTGGCGATGGCGAATGGCAGTTTACCATCACCAAGGAATCACCGTATGAAATCATCGTAAAGAACCCCGCGCAAGAGATGCAGCAGCTTGACGAACTATCACTCATCGAAATCCCTTAAGATTGCGTATACCGCACCGCCAACCGCGGCCCAGACCCATCCGTCCCCTCAAACCGCGCATAGTTCGCGCTGTACGTCTTCCCTGACATCGTGCCCGTGTCGTCCGCATACAGCACAATGCCCTTGAGCGTGCCGTTCGCAAGCCCCGTGCGGATCGCCACCGGCAAGTCCCACGTCCGCGTCTGCCCCTCGCCAATCTCGCCCAGCGCGAAGCCCGCGGTCGTCAGCGCAGGTTGCCCGCTGCGCGCGTTGCTGCTTGTCCCGTATACCTTCGCCGTCACCTTGCCGCCTTGTCCGAACCCCGCCATGCGCTTGATCGTCAGCTGCATCTCCATCACCGGCGCGCCCGACGGGATCGCGCCGAAATCCCACCACATGCCGCCGCGAATCCTGCCGTTTGACACCGTATAGCCCTGCCGCACGGATCGATCGCCTGACCACCACGAGCCTGTGTATGTGCCCGTGGCGTTGGCGGTCAATGTCTTGGTCTGTTCATTGCCCGCGCTGCCGCTGCCAGAGATCTGCGCGGTCGAGGTGTCGATCAGCCAGCCCTCGTATGCACCGCCCGGGGCAGCGCCGGTCACATGCACCATGCCGCCCATCGCCTTGACCGCCTTTGCGCATGCCCCCGCGTTGTCGGACATCCGCACCTGCGCCTGATCCGCCAGCACGCCGATCTGCCCGTACAGCTCGCAGCGGGTGATCGTCGCCCGCCCCGCGCGCAGCCGCACTCCCGCGGGCAGCGTCAGCCGAGAGAGTGTCACGCGGTCGCAGTTGACCGCCTCGAAGTCGGCGATCTTATACTGCGCCGTCGCCCAGCCGTATACGCTGCCGCCGATCTCCACGCGCAAGCCGTCGTAGATGATATACGATCCCGCCGCCGCAGCCGCACCGCGCGACAGTTGCAGCATCACACACAGCATCCGGTCGTCGTCCGTATCCGCGGGCACGCGCGCCGTCTTTTCCTCGTCCGAGAAGTTCAGCGTCTGCAAATGCAGCTCGTTCGATTGATAATCCGCGTCGAGCAGATACAGGGACGCGCCGACGAAGGTCGCACCGCTGTTGGTGATCGTCCCGACCTTGATGGTGACGTCCTTGCCCGCCAGTCCCAGATCGCCCACGCGCCCGACCTCGATGATCGCGCGGCTCCATGCGCCGCCCGCGGGGCAGTTGACGCGATATCCATAGCTGCCGGATACCGCAAACTCGGCGTTCTGCACGCGCTTTGCGTGCCGATAGATCAAGTTCCCCGATGTGATGATCACCCGTCCGCCCCGGACGGCGCGCAGCGTGCCGCCCGCGTCGTCGCGCCCGAGCTTCAGCACCACATCGCCGTCGAGCGTCGCGCCCTCGAGCGCGTCGAACGCGTCCGCGAGCGTGTCGAAGTCCGCGTTGTTGTACACCGTGTACACCCCGCCCGGCATGCGCCGCGCGACGGTGGGCGAGGCGACGCGCTCGGCATACAGACCGTCTGCGTCGATGCGCACGACCTGCTGCCCTTCCTCCGCGCCGGTGGCGATGATGGACACAAGCGGCGTTTCCATGGCGATGCGATCCTTGTTTAAGATCAGCGCCGAGCCGCTTTCGACGGATGCGACCGTCATTGTACTGATCGCATTGATCGTCGCCTGCGCGGCGAACAGACCCTCGACGTCAATCTTCCCCGCCGTCACCGCGTTTGCCAGTATCTTGTTCGTGGTCACGGCGTTCGCCGCGAGCTTGTCCGTCGTCACCGCGCCGGATACGATTTTACCTGCGGTGATCGCGTTCTCGTCGATCTTCGCGCCGGAGATCGCCCCGTCGGCGACCTTCTCCCGCCCGAGCACGGGGATGCGCGCGCCGTTGATCGTCCCCACGGTCAGGTTGTCCGCATTCAAGTTTACGACGTTGATGTTGGATGCGTCGATCGTGCCCGCGGTGATCTTGCCTGCGGTCAACCCCACGATCTTCGCGTCCGTGATCGAGCCGTCCGCAATCTGCACCGTCCCGATTGCGCCGTCTTCAATGATGCCGCTCTGCGCCGTGATCAGCCCCGCCACCAGCTTGTCCGCCGTCACCGCGCCCGCTTCGATGTGCGTCGCCTGTACCGCGCCCGCCTTGATCTGCGCTGCGTCCACCGCGCCCGCGGCGATCTTCTCCGCCGTCACGGCGTTTGCAGCGAGCTTCTCCGTCTCCACCGCGCCCGCTTCGATGTGCGATGCCTGTACCGCCCTCGCTTTGATCTTCGTCGCGTCAATCGCCTCGGCGGCGATCTTCAGCGCCGTCACCGCGCCTGCCGCGAGCTTATCGGTAGAAATCGCGCCCGCTGCGATTTTGGATGCCGACACGGCGTTCGCCGCGATGTTCCCGCCGTACACCACGCCTACGAGCCTGCCCGCGTCCACGCCGCCGCCCGGCATGAGGATGCGCGTCGTGCCCCCGCTCGCATTCGGCACGCCGGACGCGCACTCCGCCGCGAATCCGCCGTCAAAGCGCAGCGTCTGGCGCGAGAGCATGTGCACCTGCGCCGCGCCGTCGCGCCCGATCAGCCGCACGCGCGCGCCGGGAAGCAGCGCGGGATCGCCGCGCCAGGTGAACCGGCAGTCCGTGTAGGTCAGCCCCGAAACCGCGCCGTACATCCCCTGCGCGAGCGCGGCGGTCTGCGCGCCGCCGGTGATGAAAAGGGGATTGCCCGCAACGGAAAATTCGCGCGCCCCCTCCGCGCCTGCCTGCCCGCGCACCAACTCATACGGCTCGGAATCGCCGTCGCCGCGCGCGTTCACCGTCTGGACGCGCAGCCGATTGATCGGCCCAAACGCGCCGTCGCGCCGCGTGCGGCTCATGTAGATCGCGGGCGTGATGTCCACCGCCGCGTCCGCCGATTTCAGCGGCACAAGCCGCAGCACGCCCTGCCGATCGATGCGCACAAAGCAGCCCGCCGCCGCCGCGATGTACCCCATCGCCTCGCGCACGCTGATCTCGCCCCATTCGGGCGCGGCGGAAATCACGCCATCGCCATTCGGCACGCTGCCCGAGAAGGCGTAGCCCGCGCCCGCCGCCGCCGCGATCCACAATTCGCGCAGCGTGCGCGGGTAGGTGCTCGCATCCGCAAACGCGCCCGCCGTCGTAAAGTAGATCGAGTCGTAGCAGCTCAACTCCATCGTCGCGCCGTTCTCGTCGTGCGCGGCGTCGTCGCAAATGTAGCGTCCCAGCGGCGCATATTCATACGCGCCGCCGATCAAAACGCCGATCTCGATGGCAAATTCCGCCCCGCGCAGGGGCGCGAGCCCGCGCATCGCGCCGCCTTCGAGCCATCGCCCGTCCGAATTGTCGAGCGTCAGCCGGCAGCTCGCCGAGAGCACTTGCCCCGGCAGCAACCCCTGCTCGCTGCCCTCGGAGATGGTGAGCGCGCGGATGTCCCCGCCGCCCAGCGCGCGCACGATGCCGCCGGGCAAGGTCACGCTCCCCTTGAGCCGCAGCGCGCGCCCGTGCGCCCGCATCGCCTGCGCAAAATTCGCCATCATCGCTCCTCCCATTTCATGTAGATCTCCGCCCACTCGGGGCGCAGTCCGTCCGCGCGGTGCACCCGCGCGCGCCGCTCTGCCGCCCGGCATTGCATGTCGCGCATCTCGCCGGTGGCGGGGTCGGGGTAGCGCGCGGCGAAGAAGATCCCCGCCGCCGCCGTCATGAGCACCGCAAGCTGCTGCGAGGTCAGGTGCGCCCATTCCAATTCGATCACCCGCTTCACCGCGATCCGATCGACCACCTTCTCGCCCAGCGCGTTTCGCCCCGCGTCGTCGCCGATGTCCTCCAGCGCGACGGATATGCCGCTCGGCGCGGGCATCGCCGCCCCGTCTATGTATACAATCGCCATCTCATCACCTCGCCCGAAATCACACCGTCTGCTCGATCATCCCGGTCATGCGCGAAACGGTGTTCATGCCGCGGATCACCGCCTCGCCCAGCTTCACGCCGTCCACGTTAAACGGGATCGTCACATGCGAAGCCGCGCTCGCCGCCGCATCCGCGCCGCCCGAGATCGCACTCGCCGTAAACCCGGTCACCGTCGCGCCCGAGGGCTTGGTGATGCCCGTCTGCGCGCTCGTCTGCGTTTTCGCGCCCGTCAATTTGTTGAGCGTCGCAAGCGCCGCGCTCGTCAGATACGCCGCCGCGCTGTCCACCGCGCCCTTCTTGCTTTTGAGCCCTCTCGCAAACGCGTCGCCCACCGCCGCGCCAGCGGCATACGCGCTGCTGTTGAGCTGTGCCATCGAAAAGTCGAGCGACCGTCCCAGCGCCTGCAACCCCGCGCTCGCCTGCCCGCTCGCCGCGCCGATGGCGTGAAGCCGCGCGTCGATTTCGGAGAGCCGCGACGCGAGCGGCGCGATGTCCGCCTTGAATACGACCTCCAGCGTGTCAATGACCGATCCCATCCGCCTCCCCCTCTCCGCCCGCCGCATGCCCGCGGCGCGCGATCCCCTCCATCACGCGGCGCATCTCCTCATCCGTCGCCGCCGCCCGGCGCACGCGGTTGGGCTGCGCGGGGTACTTGCGCGGCGCGTTCATCGCCATCGCAACGTACTGCCCGATCAGCCACGCAAGCGTGTCGAGCAGCTTGAGCCGCTCCAGCGCGCCCTCGCGCGCCGCCTCGTAGCGCAAACTCAGCTCCGCCGGCGTGAGCCGTCCGAACCCGCCGCCCTCAAGCACTCCGGCGATGCGCGCGCGCCGCTCGATCTCGTGGCAGGTGTCGCGCACAAATCCGGGACCCGCGGCAAATCGCGGCGCGGTCATTATTCATCGTCCCTGTGGAAAAACCCCGCCGCCTCGAGCGCCTCGGCGCAGAGCTCCGCCACATCGTCAAGCGCGCCGCCCGCCTTGATGTGCGCGCCGATGATCTCGCCCGCCGCGGTCAATGTCATCTCGGGCTGCAGTTCGATCAGCGCGCCCCAGAACAAAAGCCGCACCGGGTTGTATACCTTCGTCATGAACCGATCGAGCGGCATCCCCGCGCGCTCCTCCACGGCGCAGATGCTGTTAAACGTGTATTTGAGCCGCAACTCGCGCCCCGCCATCTCCCGTCGCACCTCCATGCGTCAACCTCCCGTTCCCGTTAAATATTCGACCTGTCCCGTAATGCGCAGCTGCGCCGCAAAGCCCAGCGCGCCGTCCACCTCCGCCGATCCGAGCGAATAGCCCTTCACATACGCGGAAAACGTCGCACCCGCGCCGTCGGGGAATAGGATCTGCGCGCTCCCCGGCTTCCCGGTGGCATACGCGCCGATCAGCGCGGTCTGCCCCGCGTCGCCCCTGTCAAAAAACCCCTCGATGGCGATCGTCCCCGCGTCCTTGTATCCCTGGATGTAGGCGCGGTAGCCGCCCGCCGCGTCGAGCGTCGTCACGTCCAGCTCCTCCGAGTCCGGCGCGATCTCGCCAATCGACGTGAGCCTCCCCACCGTCACCTGCGCGCCCCCCGCGGGCGTAAATTTCAAAACTGTTCCATGTGCGCTCAGCGCCATGTTCTTTCCCCCTTTTATTGATAGATATTGCCCGCCGCGTCCGCCACGGCGCGGTAGCGCAGCGCCCTGTGATGCAGCCGCGCGCCCGTCTCGTAGATGTCGGCGCAGTACGTCCGCCGAAGCCGCGCCGCCGCCATCCGCCGGTCGATCTCGCTTGCAATCGCCGCGTTCTCCTCGGGCGATTTCGCCCAGATGTCAATCGTGTAGGTCAACTCCGCCAAATGCTCGCGCCCGTCCGCCTGAGAAAGCGCCCGATTCCCGCTCTCCCGCCAGGACACGCACGGTAGTTGCGCCCACGACGCGGGGTAGTGATACCAAACCGCGCCGGCAACCCCCGCGAGCAAATCCCGCACCCTGTGTATGAGGCTGATCATCTCACGCCCCTCCCCCGTGTTCGCGCATCACCCGCCGCGCGGCGACGCGCAGCATCTCCAGATACCGCCCGCGCGCAATCTGCGCCGCGGGATATAGATACGGCTGCGCGCGCATCCCCGCCCAGTCGGGGTCGTAGCCCCCCGCGCCCGGCATCTTCGGCGGCGTGGGCGAACCCGCGCCGCGCCTGCCCGTGCCAAATTCCACATATGCCGCGTGCGGATTGGACACCCGCAGATGCGCGGTCAACCCGCTTGCGTCCGTGGAAAAACTGTCCTTGAGCCTGGGCTCGTCGCGCGGCGGACGCCCCTCGGGCGCGAGCGCGCGCGCAATCACAAGCGTCATCTCCGCAATCGTAAAAAGCTCGCGCCCAATCGCCCGCTCCAGCCGCGTGCGCACGCCGCCCAGCCCGCCCTCGCGCCGCATCATGGCGCAATCCGCTCGAGCCGCGC
>JBMNUA010000075.1:0-10569 GCA_050945995.1 Christensenellales bacterium | reverse complement strand
GGCGAAATATCTGGCGGGGCTCGATCTGCCCGGCTACGGCATCGGCGGGCTGTCCGTCGGCGAGCCCAAGGACATCCTCTACGAGATGTTAGACGCCATCGCGCCGCACATGCCCGAAAAAAAGCCGCGCTACCTCATGGGCGTGGGCTCGCCGGACTGCCTGGTCGAGGGCGTGCTGCGCGGCGTGGACATGTTCGATTGCGTGCTCGCCACGCGCGTCGCCCGAAACGGCACGGTGTTCACGCGCGAGGGCAGGCTGGTGGTGCGAAACGCGAAGTACGCGCGCGATTTCAGACCCATCGAGGAGGATTGCGACTGTTACGCCTGCAAAAACCACACGCGCGCCTACATCCGCCATTTGCTCAAGGCGGGCGAGATCTTGCCGCTTCGGCTCAATAGCATCCACAACATCCGCTTTTTGACGCGGCTGATGGAGGATATGCGCGCCGCCATCGAGGCGGACAGCCTCGGCGACTGGACGCGCGAATTCTACGAGCGGCACGGGCGCGGCAACTGGTGACGGCAGGGCAAGCCAAAACTTAACAACCGGGGGATGCATTTTTTCGACATGCGCGTTGTTTTTGCGCGCGCGGTCGGTTATAATAAATACCGTATATCACCAGAAGAAGGAGTTTTTCAATGACGAATCAATTCTATATGGATGAGCTGCTCACCGTCGCGTATGCCGACGAGGCCGCGCCGGCGGAAGGCGCGCAGACCGCCACAGGCGACGGCACGGTGACCGGAGACGCGGAAGCGCCCGCATCCACCGGCATGTCGAGCAGCATCAGCACCATCGTCATAATGGTTGTCATGGTCGGCGTGTTTTACTTCCTGCTCATCCGCCCGCAGCGCAAGAAGGATAAGGCGGTCAAGGACATGCTCTCCACACTCAAGCAGGGCGATCGCATACTGACCATCGGCGGCATCTATGGCACAATCACCGCGATCAAGAACGATACGATCACCATCTCCATGGGCGCGGACAAAAGCCCCGTTGTGATCGCGCGCTGGGCCGTGCGCAGCGTCGAGGACGCGCCGCTTGAGAACGACCAGGAGCTCACGAACTGATCGAGGCGATGAAAAAGCGATCCCGCAATGGGGATCGCTTTTATGTTTCCTTACGCCAGCGCGTAGCGGGTGTTATAGCGCATCTCGTCAAATTCCGCGCGCCGGTTCGGGCAATTCGCGCGCTGACAGAGCGCGCAGCTCACAAAATCGGACTCCGTCGCGTAGTAGATGCCCGACGAGGATTTATACGGCAGCATCAGGCAGCTGTCGGTCAATCTCAATCCGATTGCGCTCTCCGCGTCGCCCAACAGCCGAAACAGCGGTTTTTGTTCGGCGAGCGGGAAATCGTCGAGCGAGCCGGGGTTCATGCTGCTGATTTTATCCGTGCCCGCGAGTTCTTCGATCTCCGAAAGCGCGCGCGCGCTCGCCAGATACAGCGCATGCTCGGAAAAGCCGTCGATCCAGTAGCGCCCGAGCGGATCCTCCGTCGAAAGCGCGAGCTCGTACAGCTCCGTGCCGCAGGTCGCGGCGTAGGGATAGACGGCGTCGATGCCCTCGAGCTCCACGCGCATGATGCGGCTGTCGAACGCCTCCTCCCCGATGTATGTATGCTGCGCGTCCTGACGCGCTTCGCACTTGCAATACAGGTACTTTGGGTTCGCCACGCGCGCGCAAACCTCGTAGACTTGCGCAAACTCCTCCTCAAAATCCTCCGTCACGCCCAATTTTTTCATCAGCGCGTCCATCCGCGGGCGGATGGACAGATCCCGTCTGACAACTGCTTTCATGTGCCCCTCCGTCATGGCGCGAGCGCGATATCTTTCAGCTCGCGAATGTCTTTGATCTCATATTGTATCCGCGCGCCGTCCGGGCGCGGGATGCCCCTCGGGTTGTACCAGCAGGCGTCCACGCCCGCGCGCGCGGCGGCGAGCATGTCGCTGGCGAGTGAGTCGCCCGCAAACAGCGCGTCGGACGCGGATGCGCCGAGCCGCGAGAGCGCCAAATCGATGATCCGCGGATCGGGCTTTTGAAAGCCCACCTCGCCGGAGATCACAAAGGCGGCGATGTGGCGCATGATGGAGGACGCGTCAAAGCGCGCGTGCTGCACCTGCGCGATGCCGTTTGTGACGATGGCGACGGGCATGTGCACGGCGATCGCCGCCACGGTTTCCTGCGCGCCGGGGATCAGCGCGCGCTCGTTGGAGAGCGCGTCCACGAAGACATCTGCGAGCGTCTCGGGCGCGATCGACACATCATATTCGCGCGCAAAATCGCGAAAGCGTGCGACGCGCAATTCGGACGCCGTCACCTCGCCGCGCTCGAGCTTCTCCCAATAGCCGCGGTTGATGCGCGCATACCGCGCGCCCGCGCCAGGATCGCGGATGCCCGCAAGCACGAGAACCGCGTTGATCGCCGCCCGCTCCGCCGCCTGAAAATCAAAAATCGTGTCGTCCGCGTCGATCAACAGCGCGCGATACCTCATCCGCATGGCTCCTCTTTTGCAAAGTACCTACAAAAAAACGACCGTCCGCCCGACCTGGTCTTTGACCCCACAATCGCCGGCGGGAGGGTTCGCTCACAAGGCGTTCGCCTTCCCACTACTGCCCCTCTCGGCTAGTACGCCGGCCGGACTTACCTCTAGACCGCACCATGATCACCGCGCTTTGCGCGGCTTACGTGGGTCGCTTCGCCTGCGGCTGGCATCGACTTGCAACCACGGACGCGGACGGTCGCAATTTCATTATATGCGCGTTTTTATGACCTGTCAAGCCGCGTTAACCGCCGCCGAGCGCGTACACCGCAAGATACACCGCGCCTGCGCCGCCCACCTTGAGCGCGCGTGCGCATTCGCGCGCGGTTGCGCCCGTGGTGTACACATCGTCTATGAGAAGTACCCGCGCGCCGCCCAGTTCCCGCGTTGCGCGAAACGCGGCGCGGACGTTCTTTGCGCGCGCCGCGGGAGTGACGAGCATCGCCTGCCGGCGGGCGGGGCGCACGCGCCGGATCAGCGTTTCCGCGCGCATGCCCATGCCCGCCGCAACCGACGCGGCGATCAATTCCGCGTGGTTGAACATGCGCATGCGCCGCCGCGCCCAGTGCATGGGCACGAACGCCAACAGATCCGGGCGCGGGAGGTTCACATCGACCATCGCGCGGCGCACATCCGCGCCCATCTCGCGCGCGAGCGCGGAGATGCCGTGGTACTTGAACGCGCGCACAATCGCGCCCGCCTGCCCCGCGTAGAGATGCGCGGCGACCGCGCCGTCGATCGGCGCGCCCGCGTCGATCAGCCGCGCGCCCTGCGCGCCGAGCGCGTCCAGGCACGCCCCGCAGAAGTGCGCGCCCGCCGCCACATCGCGCGATTTGCAAAACGCGCACCGAAGCGATCCGGGGTAGAGCAGCTCCGCGATGGAAGCGCGCATCCGTTCGGGCGTCATTGAATCTCGCGAAGCCGCGCCTCGAGCGCGCTGAAGCGTTTGTCGATGTGGTTGTTGTCAACCATGCGGCGCATGCACTCCTCGCGCCCGACGACGCACACCAGCCGCCGCGCGCGCGTGACCGCGGTATAGAGCAAGTTGCGCGTCATGAGCATGGGCGGCCCGCTGATGAGGGGCAGCACCACCGCCTCGAACTCGCTGCCCTGGCTTTTGTGCACGCTCACGCAGTACGCAAGCTCCAGCGCGTCGAGCTTGCCGTCCTCATATTTGCAGATGCGCCCGTCGTCAAATTCGACCGTGAGCGCGCTGTCCTCAAAATGCGCGTCCAGCACATACCCGATGTCGCCGTTGAACACGCCCTTGCCGTCCTCATCGCCGCGCGTCCACTCCAGCTCATAATCATTTTTGATCTGCATCACCTTGTCGCCCGCGCGAAACAGCGCGTCGCCCCGGCGCAGCTCGCGCCTGCCGGGCGCGGGCGGGTTGAGCGACTCCTGCATGAGCCGGTTGAGCGCGTGCACGCCCGCATCGCCCTTTTTCATGGGCGCCATCACCTGGATATCGCGCACGCCGTCGATGCCCAGGTACGCGGGCAGCCGCGATTTGACAAGCGCCACCACCGCCTGCGCCGCTTCGCCCGGCGACTGTTTGCGCTCGAGGAAAAAATCCGTCTCGCGGTTTTGGATTACGGGGTATTCACCGCGGTTGATGCGGTGCGCGTTTAGGATGATGCTGCTCTGCGCCGCCTGCCGGAAGATCTCGGTGAGCTTGACGACGGGGATCGCGTCCGAATCGATGAAGTCGCGCAGCACATTGCCCGCACCGACGGAGGGCAGCTGGTCGGCGTCGCCCACGAGCACCACGCGCGCGCCGGGTTTGATCGCCCGCAGCAGCGCACGCATGAGGAAGATATCGACCATGGAGGTTTCGTCCACGATCACGCTGTCGGCGTCGATGGGGTTGTCCTCGTCGCGCCCAAAGCCTTCCTCATCGCCCGTATACTCGAGCATGCGGTGGATCGTGCGCGCAGGGCAGCCCGTCGTCTCCGAAAGCCGCTTCGCCGCGCGCCCCGTCGGCGCGCACAGCTCGATCTTGCCCATCTGCTCCAATAGTAAGATCAAGCAGCGCAGCGAGGTCGTTTTGCCCGTGCCCGGTCCGCCGGTGATGACCGTCACGCCGTTGAACGCGGCGGCGAGCACCGCCTCGCGCTGCCCGGAGGCGAGCGTGACCTCGGTCGCTTCCTCGTAATGCGCGATCAGCTCCTGCGCGCGCTGGGGCGAGAGCTTGCCCTTCGCCGCGCCCGCGATCAGCCGCTTGGCAAGCCGCGCGGTGTCGCGCTCCGCCTCGAAAAGCCGCGGGAGGTACACCGCCGTCTCACCGCCGCGCTCCTCGGTGACGACCTGCTTGTTCACAATCAGCTCCGCCAGCGCGTTGTAGACGGGGTCCTCGTCCGCGTCCAATATGCGCATCGCCTCCTGCATGAGCCGCGCGTAGGGCAGATACACATGACCGCCGCCGAGCATCGCCTCGTTTAACACATATTGGATGCCCGAGAGCAGCCGCACGCGCGATTCCATGGTGAACCCCAGCGCGAGCGCGATGCGATCCGCGGTGCGAAAGCCCACGCCCTCGACCTCATCCGCGAGCCGGTAGGGGTTGTTGCGCACCACGATCTCGGTCATGTCTCCAAATTTCGTGCACACCTTCGACGCGAGGTTCGGCGTGATGCCGAGTCCTTGCAGAAACATCATCGTGCGGCGCATCCCGATGTTGACGGCGAACGATTCGCCGATCGAGCGCGCGCGGCGCGCGCCGATGCCCGGCACTTCGGCGAGCCGCTCCGGGTTTGCCTCCATGATGTCGAGCGTGTCTTTGCCGAAGCGTTTGACGATCAATTTCGCGGTCGCGGGCCCCACGCCCTTGACGATGCCCGAGGCGAGGTAGTGTTCGATCTCCGATTTTTTCTCGGGCATCACCACCTCGTAGGAATCGACCTTGATCTGCTCGCCGTAGTCCTTGTGCTCGACGATCTCGCCCTCGAACACGGCGCACTCGCCCACCGCGAGAAAGGGCATCACGCCCACAGCGGTGGTCTTTTTCTGCCCGCTGGGCTTGATGGACGCGACGGTGAAGCCGTTTGTTTCGTTGCGAAATACGATGTCCTCGACAACTGCGGTTATTGTCGGCATAGCATGTCCCACAATTCATCGCTGCGCTTGTCCGCGAGCGGGCGGTCTTTGATGGAAACCATCGAGGCGCTGTCCCCAATTTCGTTGATGCACGGGCTCTGCGCGGTGTACGCCGTCCAGCCGCCGCCGGGGTCGCCCGTTTTCGCAAAATTCGCCCACCAGTCGATCATTTGAAGGGAGAGGTCGTAATCCAGCCCCGTGAACGGGCGGTGCGAACGCTGGAGCGTGCCGAACACATACCACAATTCGCTGGAATGGAACGCGCCGGGGTGGTCGTCGCCGGGGATGTCGCGCAGAAAATGATAGACGTATGCGCCCGGCTTGTTCTGGGCGATGCGCGCCTTTGCGAGCGCGGCGGTCTGCCCCTGCGCCGCTTCGTCCGGGTTCTGATTGTCGCGCGCGAAGATGCCCGCGTCACCCGTGACGCTGCCGATCATGAAGCTCTCGTCCTTCGCGTCCCCGCGCGCGAATACCTTGCCCGCGTCCTCGGGCAGCACATGCCCGTCCACGCAGGGGCGAAACCGGAGCGCGCCGGCGGAGACTTCGCGCGCTTCCCGCAGAAGCGCCGCCGCGTCCATGCGCACCAGCGCGTCAAAATCGCCGCCGATGCGCGCGCACAGCGCCTCCCCCGTTTTTTCCGCCTCCGACAGCGACAGCCCGCCGCCGAGCGAGCCGATCGGCGCGCCCGCGCTCATATAGATCGCGCGGTGGAACATGCCGTCCGTCAACGGCGACGCCATCAGCGACTGCACAGACCCCGCGCCCGCGCTCTGCCCGAAGATGGTGATGTTCTCGGGGTCGCCGCCGAACGCGGAGATGTTCTCGCGCACCCATTGAAGCGCGTATATTTGATCCATGAGCCCGTAGTTGCCGGAATGCCCGTCGCGCGCGGTGAGCGCGGGATGCGCGAGGAATCCGAACGCGCCGAGCCGGTAGTTGATCGTCACCAAAATCACACCGCGCTTACAAAACGCGTCGCCGTCAAACTCCATCTCATGCCCGAAGCCGTGCGAGTAGCCGCCGCCGTGAATCCAAAACAACACGGGCTGATTTTTTTGTTCCAAATCCGCCCAGATGTTCAAGTACAGGCAGTCCTCGGACACCTCGTAGCCCGCCTGAAAGAACTCGCGCTCGTAGAATGCGCCCGGCTCCTGCGCGGGCTGCATCGCCGCGGGCGGGAAGCGGTCGCACACCCGCGCGCCCGCCCACGCCTCGCACGGCGCAGGCGCGCGAAAGCGCCTTTCGCCCACCGGCGGCGCGGCATAGGGCACGCCGCGAAAGACCGTGAATTTCGGGATCGCCGAGGGGATGCCCGTGAGATTTCCGTATGTCGTGGGGATGGTTCTGTTCATGGTATGCCTCCTGTCAGGATTTCGCCGTAGCAGTCGGGCGCGGTGATGCCCGCGGCATTGCCCTCGTCGGTGTCGATGTGCAGCGCGAGGGCGAATGTGTCGCGCACGCGCACCGTCACATCGCCGAACACGAGCGGGCGCGCGCCATCCACGCGCACGGAAACGATCTGCCGATCGATCACGCCTGCGCGCGCGGCGTCCGCGGGCGTCATATGGATGTGGCGTTTGGCGGCGATCAAGCCGCAGGGCAGCTCGATTTTGCCCATCGGCCCGACAAGCGTGATGGGCGATGAGCCGTCGATGTCGCCGGAATCGCGGATGGGCGCGTTTATACCGAGCGTGCGCAGATCGGTGATCGCCATCTCCACCTGCGAGCGCGCGCGCAGCGGCCCGAGGATCGCCACCCGCTCGATCGTCCGCTTCACGCCGACCACGTCCACGCGCTCGTGCGCGAGGAACTCGCCGGGCTGCGAGAGCACCTTGCGGAACGTCAGCTGCGCGTCCGCCCCGAACAGCGCGGCAAAATCGCGCGGCGAGAGGTGCACATGGCGCGCGGAAACCTCAACAAGCACCTGCATGCGATCACCTCCGTATCGATTCAATGAACGAAAGTCCCTTCGCGTCCGCGATCGCACGGATGTTGCGCGCGGCGCGGTCATAATCCGCCTCGTCCGCGAGGTGCTCGATCATCATCGGCAGATCGGGCGCGCACGCGGCGCAGCAGTCAATGAGCGCGGGGTAGTCAAAATCGCCTTCGCCGGGCGCCGCCTCGTCGATGTGCAGCGTGAGCCGGTTCGGGTCGATCCGCGTGTCCTTGAGGTGCACCGAGCGGATGATATGCCCGAACGCACCAAAGAAGCGTCGGGTCAAGTCGCCCGTGGCGATGTATTTGTCGTAGGAGTTGATGAGGTTGACCATGTCCGCGTGCACGCCGAACGCGGGGCGGTCAACCGCGTCCAAGATGCGGCGCATGCTGAACTCGTCGTGCGGAACCATCCACGGCATGGGCTCGAGCGTGTAGCGCGTGCGCGCGGGCTTGACCGCGTCGATCAGCCGGCGCGTCGTGTCCACGACCATCTCAAAGGTCGCATCCGTCAAATTCTCCGGGTGCGGCCCGTCCCATATGGCGCTGCGCGAGCCGGAGATGTTCACGCAGCAGCGCGCGCCGACGCGTTCCGCCGTCTCGAGCCGGCGAACCGCCTGATCGAAGTTCGCCGCGCGGCGCGCGGGGTCGGGGTCGAGCAGGTTGTTCCAGATGCCAACCTCGGCGATCACCAAATCGTGATCCGCCGCCGCGCACACGAAATCCGCCGCGTCCTGCGCGCGCACATCGTCCGCGAGCGGCCAATACGCCGCGCCGTACCCCTTCTCAACATGTGCCATCGCCCATTCGCGGGCGGTTTTCCAATGGTACACCGGCGCACCAAGGCGCATGCGAACACCTCCGTTTTATCCCTTCATGCCCCCGCGCGCGACGCCGCGCACGATGTATTTGCGTGCGAACAAAAACAATATGATCACCGGCAGCACGACCACGGTTGACGCCGCCATCAATTGCCCGGGGTACGAGCCCGCCTCGGTCGTAAACACCTGCAAGCCCCACGGCAGCGTGCGGTTCATGCGGTTTGAGGTGACATACATCGGCCACATAAACGAGTTCCAGCTCGCGAGCGCATTGAGCAGCATGATCGTAACCAGCGACGGGCGCGCCATCGGCACGAGCACCTTCCAGAGGTACGTCCAGTTGCTCGCGCCGTCGATGCGCGCGGAGTAGTACAGGCTGTCGGGCACGGATTTGAAGAAATTGCGCAGGATGTAGGTGTAGAAGATGGAGGAGGTAAACGGCAGAATGAGCGCGTCGATGGTGTCGTAGAGCTTGAGATCGACGACGGTTGTGTAGTTTGTGATGATGAGCATTTCAAACGGGATCATCATCAGAGACAGCATCAAGGCGAAGATCACCTCGCGCCCCGGGAACTTGAGCCGCGAGAACGCGAACGCGCCGAGGATCGTGGTCACACCCGTGCAGGCGACCGAGCAGATCATCACCACCACCGAGTTCAGGAAATACTGCCCGAACGGCGCTTTGCCGAAGGCGATGGTGAAGTTTTCAAAGTTGATCGCGCGCGGCAGCCACGCGGGCGGGAAGCGGTTGATCTCGACGTTTGTCTTAAACGCCGAGGTGAACATCCAGTAAAACGGGATCAGCATGGCGATTGCGCCGATGGCGAGTACCAGATAAATCGCGCCGTCGCGCACATGCCCGCGCTCGCGGTAGTTGAGTTTCGATGATTTCGCGCGCGCGCGGTCGGCAATGTGCACAAAAAGTCGCATCGCGCCCGCCGCCGCGAGCCCCGCCGCGAGGACATATCGCGCGTCGCCGCCGTTGATCAGCGCAAACAGCGCATACAATACCGCCGCCGCGAACACCGCGTAGGCGAAAAGCCGGAGCGCGACCAGCGCGCCTCGCATTCTATCTTTCATATCGCGCCTCCTTTATCCCGTGCGCCTGCGCATGCGGCGCTGGACGCAGAGCTGCACCATCGTAAACACGAAGATGAACAGAAATAGGATGATCGCCGCCGCCGCCGCAACGCCGTATTCGCGGTTTTCCATCATGGCGTAGCGGATGTAGTAGACGACGGTGTAGAGGTTGTTATACGGACCGGGGCTGCCCTTGAACAGCGGGTAGAGCTCGCTGAACACCTTAAACGAGGAGATGGTGTTGATGATCGACACCAGAAAGATCGTCGGCGCGAGCAGCGGCACGGTGATGCGAAAGAAGATGCGCGCGCCCTTCGCCCCGTCGATGCGCGCGGCGGTGTAATACTGCCCGTCGATGTTTTGAAGCCCGCTGATGAGCAGTATGATCGTAAACGGGAGGATGTTCCATATGCCGAAGATCACAAGCGTCATCAGCCCCACGCGCCAGTCCGGGCTGTCGAGCCACGCGATCGGGTCAACGCCGAAAAAGGATAGCAGGTAGTTGATGATGCCGAAGTTTTTGTTAAACATCAGCTTCCACGCGAGCCCGACCGCGGTGATCGAGGTGACCATCGGCATGAAATACGCCGTCTGGAAGATGCCCGAACCCTTGAGCTTTTGGTTGAGCAGGTAGGCGATCACAACCGCGATCGCGGTGGAGACGGGCACAACGCACAGCGCGTAGACCAGCGTATTGCGAAGCGCCTGCGCAAAGTATTTGTCGGCGATCACCTGCTCGTAGTTCTGCATGCCCCAGCCCGCAAAACTGCGCGTGAGGTAGCTGTAATCCGCCTTGAACGAGAGGAAGATCACATTGACCACCGGGTAGAGCGTGAACACGATGAGCCCCGCGAGAAACGGCGCGAGGTAGAGCCACGGCTCGATCCGCGAGAACGCGCGGTTGCCGACAAGCGGCGAGATGCGCCCGGGGGTGATGCCCGCCTTGCGCGGGCGGGGCTTGAGCAGCGCCGCAATGGGGAGCGCGGCGGGCAAGCAGACAAAGCCCGCGAGAAACCAGAGCGGGCTGTTGTGGTCGCGGTCGGCGGCGGCGCGCTTCGTCAGCACGCCCCCGATCAAGCCCGCGAGCGCGAGAAG
>JBMNUA010000074.1:0-10571 GCA_050945995.1 Christensenellales bacterium | reverse complement strand
GGCATCTCTCCGCGTGCTGGCTGCATGTGATGGACGCGCTCGGGCAGAAGGAGGCGGGTTACTGATGGCGGAGCGGAAAAAGCTGCTCGAAATCGAAAATATACGCAAATATTTCCCCGTCAAGGGTGGGCTGATGAAGCGCCGCTATGTGCAGGCGGTGGAGGACGCGTCGTTTCATATCTACGAGGGGGAGACACTGGGGCTCGTAGGCGAGTCCGGCTGCGGAAAGACGACGCTTGGGCGCACGGTGCTCCGGCTGCTCGAGCCGACAAGCGGCAAGATCATCTACGACGGAAAGCCGCTGTTTGACTCCGCGCGCAAAATCGCCGTGGACATGCTCCCGTACCGGCAGAAGATGCAGATCATCTTCCAAGACCCCTCCGCGTCGCTCGACCCGCGCATGACCGTGGGCGAGATCGTGGGCGAGGCGCTGGATGTACACCACAGGGAGCTGACGCGCGCGGCGCGCACCGAGCGCATCAAGGAGCTGCTCTCCGAGGTCGGGCTGAACACCGAGCACGCGAATCGCTTCCCGCACGAGTTCTCCGGCGGGCAGCAGCAGCGCGTGGGCATCGCGCGCGCATTGGCGGTGAAGCCCGAATTCATCGTCTGCGACGAGCCGATCTCCGCGCTCGATGTGTCGATCCAGTCGCAGGTCGTCAACATGCTGGAGGACTTGCAAGCGGCGAACAATTTGACGTATCTGTTCATCGCGCATGACATCTCGGTCGTGCGCCACATCTCCAACCGCATCGCGGTGATGTATCTGGGCAATGTGGTGGAATTGGCAAACAGCCACGAGCTGTGCGCCGCGCCGATCCACCCGTACACAAAATCGCTGCTCTCCGCAGTGCCCCTGCCCGACCCGATCAAAACGCGCGCGCGCAAGCGGATATTGCTCGAGGGCGACATCCCGAGCCCGCTTGACCCGCCGAGCGGCTGCCGGTTTCACACCCGCTGCCCGTATGCGATCGACATTTGCTCGCGGGAGGTGCCGGAATTTTTAGAGTACGATCCCGGGCACTTCGCGGCGTGCCACATTCTATGATTGCACCGCCCACGCGGCGTTGTAAATATGATCAGGAGGTTTCAGCAATGAAAAAGGTTATCGCACTGACGCTGACCATCTGCCTTGCGCTCTCTCTCATGGCATTCGCCGGCGCGGAGCAGGACACGTTCGACATCGCGGCGTGCATCGCGTCCGAGCCGGAGACGCTCGACCCGTCGCTGATCAGCTCGGTTGACGGCTCCACCTATGTGCAGCACATGTTCGAGGGACTGATGAAGTTCGTCTCCGTCGGCACGCAGATGGGCGAGGACGAATCCATGTTCACCGCCGATGTGGACTACGGTCAGGCGGAGAGCTACACCGTCTCCGAGGACGGGCTTGTCTACACCTTCACGCTGCGCGACGACGCTGTGTGGTCGGACGGCGCACCCGTGACCGCGCAGGACTTCGTGTATTCCTGGCGGCGCGTGGTTGACCCCGCGACCGCGGCGGACTACGGCTACATCCTGGAGGGCATCGTGCTCAACGCCTCGGCGATCCAGGCGGGCGAGGTCGCCCCGGATCAGCTCGGCGTGGAAGCGATCGACGACAAGACGCTTGTCGTGACGCTTGAATCCGAGTGCCCCTACTTCATCAGCCTGTGCTCGTTCTCCACGCTCATGCCGCTTCGGCAGGACGTGGTGGAAGGCGCGGAAAACTGGACGGAGCCCGGCGCGTATGTCTCCAACGGCGCGTATGTGCTCGACGAGTGGACGCATGACTCCTATCTGAAGATGGTGAAGAATGCCAGCTACTACGATGCGGACGCCATCGGCCCCGACTCGATCACCTGGTATCTCTCCGCTTCCGAAACCTCCATCCTCGCGGCGTATCAGGCGGGCGAGTACGACTTCATCGACGCCATCCCCACCGACCGCATCGAGGAGCTCAAGGCGAGCGGCGACGCGTTCGTCGTACCGCAGATGGGCACCTACTACCTCTATATCAACTGCGAGCAGGTTGACGATTGGCGCGTGCGCGCGGCGCTGGCGCTGGCGATCGACCGCGACAACATCGTCGAAAACGTCACCCAGGGCGGACAGTCGCCCGCGACCGGCATCGTGCCCGAGGGCATACTGCTCTCCGACAGCACCGAGTGGACGAGCGTGATCGGCGAGGCGATGTTCGCACCGCTTGCTGAGCTGTACCCGGATTACGATCTGAGCACCTACTTCGGACGCTGCGAGCTCGCAATCGCGCTCGTGGAAGAGGCGGTTGCGGACGGCTATGATGCCACCGCGACGCTCGACTACCAGTTTAACACATCCGAAAGCCACAAGGCGATCGCCGAAGCGGTGCAGAGCGACGTTCAGAACGTGCTCGGGCTCAACATGACGCTGAGCAACTCCGAGTGGCAGACCTACACGGATAACCTGGGCGAGGGCGGCTTCGCGCTGGCGCGCCTCGGCTGGATCGCAGACTTCAACGACGCGGTCACCTACCTCGATCTGTTCGTGGATGGCGGCAGCTATAACTACGGGCGCTGGACGAACCCGACGTATACCGATTTGATCGGTCAGATTAAGTCCATGCCCGCAGGCGCGGAACGCGATCAGGTGATGGCGGATACCGAGCTGTTGCTGTTCTCCGAGGGCGGGTTCACCGTCGCGCCGATCTACTTCTACACGCAGACCTATGCGATGCATGAGGGGATCGAAAACGTGCTTTGGACGCCCCTTGGCTACTTCTTCTTCCACTACGCCAACCAGGGGTAAGGCGTAACGCTCGCCCCGGCGCGAAAGCGTCGGGGTAGGCAAAACGATCCGCCGCCGTCGGGTAGACCGACAGCGGCGGATTTCTTTGTTCGTTCCGTCCTGCGCCGCGCTAGCGGCGTATTTCTTGTTGCCTTCGCCCCACGCCGCGCTAGCGACGTAGCATGGGAATTCAAATCGGCGTATTTCTTGTTGCCTTCGTTCCACGCCGCGCTAGCGACGTAGCATGGGAATTCAAATCGGCGTATTTCTTGTTGCCTTCGTTCCGCGCCGCGCTAGCGGCGTATCATGGGATTCCCAAGCGGCAGATTTCATTGTTGTCTTCGTCCCACGCCGCGTTAGCGGCGTATCATGGGGATTCCAAAGGGGTTCAATCCCTTTGGCAGGGGTGCGGGGACGGAGTCCCCGCCGTTCTTCGTTCCCCCGTCTCCTCCGCCCTCCGCGCTTACTCGATCGCGATCTCGCGCGCGCCGGCAGCGGTTTCGGTCGCCTTGGGTAGATTGAGCTTGAGCACGCCGTCGTTGTACTCGGCGGCGATGTCAGCCTCGCGGATGCCGTCGAGGTTGAAGGATCGGCACATGCGCCCGAAGCGGCGCTCGCGGTAGACGTAGTTCTCCTGCGTCTGCTCCTTTTGATCCTTGAGCTCGGCGGCGATGGTCAGCACGCCCTCGTCGATGGAAACGCGCAGATCCTCCTTTTTCACGCCGGGTAGATCGGCCTCGAGCAGATAATGGTCGCCTTTATCGACGACATCGACCCGGGGTGAACCGGTTGACTGTTCGCGGTCGAAGAACGCGCGGAAAAAATCGTCCGAGAAGGGATTCCAGAAGTCGCGCGCATTTTGGCGGTTTGTCAGTTTCGCAGTGTAGGGAATAAGTCCGAACATACGATTCGCCTCCTTTGATGGTTGTTGTTGGTTGAACCCGTTTCATCAGGTCCATCTATAGTATACCACAAAGGTCAAAGATAGTCAATTAGGAACATGTTAAATCCCGCGCTTTCGCTTGTCCGCCTCCCAAAACAGCTCGTCGAGCGTGCGATCAAGCACCCGGCAGATGGCGACGCACAGCATCATGGAGGGGTTGTACGCGCCGCCCTCGATGGATTGTATGGTCTGCCGGGACACGCCGACCCGATCGGCGAGCGCCTGCTGGGTCAAATCCTTCGCCGCCCGCGCGGCCTTCATGCGCAAGTTTTTCATACGATCGCCCTTTCCCCGTCCATTCACACGTTTGAAAGAATTCGGTATAATTATGCACTGATGAACATTTCTGCGTAAAATGTTCGCTTACGAAAACAGTATGGGATATTTGGGCGAAAATGTCAAGTATAACATACAAAAAGAATGGTGGCACATGCAATCCGTCGCGCGCTCGAACAACCGGGGATTGACAAAATACGGTAATTGTGTTACTAATAGTATAGGTATGAAAACATCGAATAGAACATGGAATCAGGAGGGGCGTATGAAGAGACGGATTTTACTGACTACGGTAGCTGTGATGCTCTTGCTCTGCTTTGCAACAACCGGCGCGCTTGCCGCAACCCAGGCGGAGATGCGGCTGTTGGAGCGCAAGGTTGATACGGCGAATCTGCAGATCAAGGTGTATGTACTCGTGGCGATGCTCACCCCGTATGACGATGTCGATTGGCTGCTCTCCATGGTGGACGCAACCGTAGGACCCGTGTTTGCATACGCCGCCTCGATCGGCGCAACGGTGGTATGCGAATATGATTACTACTGGATCGACGGGCGCATCGTCGCGGTAGACCCGCTGAAGGTCATCAACGTAGGAACGGGTGACTGACGAGCGAATCGACGGGTCAATATGGAGGCGCGACTGCCTTGCGTATTGACCCGTTTATTGTCCCTATCATCACCACGAATGAATGCGAATACGCCGGCGGAGTTGACGGAATGAAGGGTTTTTACATCAACAAGATGGATGCGTTTCCAGACGAGCTGAGATTTTGGCACGACGGGCTGAAGCTGCTCGCGAAGCGCGGAAATCTGGAGGTCATGCAGCAGAATATCGTCAAAGGCGCGATTGTTTGGCTCGTCCCGAGCGGGAACGAGGAGGACATCGAGTTCTTTTTCGTGCATGCCGGCGCGATCGAGATGATCGGCGATGATTTCGAGGAAAAATTCTACCCGGGCGATTCCTTTTACGCCAACGGCTTGAAGGACGAGCTGTTCTTCCGCACGCTCGAGGACACGACGCTGCTATACATGTCCACAACGCCCGTGTTCGACAACGAGGCGATCTTTCAGATGGACCTTGCGCGCATGGTCTCCCAGATCAACCGCAAGGACGATTACACCTTCCGTCACAGCCGCAATGTGATGCACTACTCGCTCAAGCTCTATACGAACTTAAAGGAATTTTGCGAGATCGACAAGACCGACGATATCCTCGTCGCGGCGCTGTTCCACGACATCGGCAAATGCCGCATCGCCGACGACATCCTCAAGAAAAAAGGGCGGCTCGAGCCGCATGAATATGAGAAGATGAAGCTCCACACGGTCTACGGCGCGGAGCTTTTGAGCCAATATTATCCCAAGAGCATCACCGACCTTGCGCTCAACCACCACGAGCGGCTCGACGGCAGCGGGTACCCCAACGGGCTGCGCGGGGACGAGATTTCGTTCGGCGCGCGCATCCTCGCGGTCGCCGATTCATTCGACGCCATCACCACCAACCGCGGCTACAACAGCGTGCGCGGGTTTCGCGCGGCGGCAGAGGAGCTTGTGTCCATGCCCGAGGCGTATGATAGCCGGGTCACGCAGATGCTGTTGTCCCTCGTGGATTCGGGGGAGATCACCTGGGATTCGCTCGATGAGCCGAGCGAGGAGCGCACATGAAGGGTATTTATACGACGGCGGGCGTGCTCGCGGCAGGGGATTTTACGCGCGCGCTGCCGCATGAGCATATATTTACGGAGACGGGCGACGCGCCGGCGTGGGCGTATCGCGATGCGGACGCGGCGGATGTGCTGCGCGTGATGAAGCCGCACCTTCTTTCCGCAAGGGAGATCGGCGTGGGGCTGATCTGCGAGGCGACGCCGCTGGGCGTCGGCAGGCGCGCGGACATCGTCGCGCAGGTCGCACGGGCGTGCGGTATGCCGATCGCGCTGGCGACGGGGTACTATCGCGAGCCGTGGATCACCCGGGATACGCACGCGGCGCAGATGGACGCGCTGAGCACGCGGATGATCGGCGAGCTGGACGACGGCATCGAGGGCGCGGATGTGCGCGCGGGCTTTATTAAATTGGGCACCTCGGATGATGGCATGACGGCGTGCGAGGAGAAATTGCTCCGCGCGGCGTGCGCCGCTTCGAAGTGCACGGGCGCATTGATCTGTAGCCATACCACAAGCGGGCAAACGGCGGAGCGGATGATGGACATCATCGAGCGGGAGGGCGTTGGGCTGTCCAGGTTTGCGTGGTTTCACGCGTCGGCGGAGCGGGCGTATCCGATGCTTCGGCGCGCGGCAGAGCGCGGCGCGTATCTGGGCATCGATTATGATGCGGATCGGACGCTTCAGCTCCTTATGCGGCTGATGGAGGATGGTCTGGCGCATCGGATTTTGCTGAGTATGGACTCGGGCTGGTATCACCCGCGCTACGCGGGCGGCGGGGAAGTGCGCGGCTATACGCGCATGTTTGAGGAACTGCTGCCGCGGCTCGCGGAAGTGGGCGTGGGGGATCGCATGGTGCGCATCATCACATGTGAAAATGTGTTTGAGGCGTTCGCGCGGTAGAGGGCGCGCTGACTCATTTTTTGCCTATGAAAAAAGGGAACGCGGCGCGGCAAGGAGCCGTCTAATATGGAAAAGGAGTGATGGATGTGAAACGGTTTGTGCCGTATGAGAAACTTTCCAAAAAGAGACAGCGCGAGATCGACCGCGAAAAGCGCGGCGCGTGGGGCGCAATCAATCCCGTCACGCGAAGACCGGAACGACCGGACGCGTATGATAGACAGAAGGAAAACCGCCGCTGGAAGATGGACGCTCGGCAACGAGAACATCCCTCCGGCGGTGGTTTTTTTATGCTTCGAATCATTCCTTCTCCTACACCCTCCTAAACGATTCGGCATCAATCATACAAGAGAAACCGCCGCGAGATCATCCCTCCGGCGGTGGTTTCTTATGCCATGGATCATACCTTCTCCCGTGCCCTCCTAAGCAATTCGGCATCAATCATACAAAAGAAAATCGCCGCGAGATCATCCCTCCGGCGGTTTCTTGATTTCAACATAATTAAATGAGGTTTCGTAATCTCAATCCTTCTACAAAATCCCTAACTGCATTCGCCGCCATGGGGTTGGGTCCCCATGGCGGCGACGAACAAAATATATTTCATCCCCCTGCCGCTGCGTAAGCAGCGGCGCATGGGATTTTCAAGGGCGTCAGCCCTTGAACGGGAGCGCGAGGGCAGCGCCCTCGCCGTCCTCCCCGTTCCCTCACGCCTACCCCTTCCGCCCCTCGAGCCAAGCGCCGACCGCCGCGCGCGCCTGCGCGATGGGATCAGCGCGCATGTCAAGCCAGAGGATGGACGCATCCTTGCGAAACCATGTCATCTGCCGTTTGGCGAACCGCTTGATCGCGCGGGCGAGCTCGTCGAGCATCTCGACCTCGGTGGCGAAATCGCCGGCGAGGTATTGATAGAGATATCGGTACTCGAGCCCGAGCTTGGTAAGGAACTCGGGCGTCGCGCCGCGATGGAGCAGTAGGCGCACCTCGTCGAGCATCCCCGCGTCCATGCGCGCCTGTAAGCGCTCGTCGATGCGCCGGCATAACGCGGCGCGCTCCCAGGTGACCCCGATTTTGAGACAGTCGTAATGCGGCGCGCGCCGCGGCGATAGATCGTCCCCGGATTTCAGGCGCTCGAGTAGCCGCATCACGCGGTTGCGGTTGCGCGGATCGACTTCGGCGCCCGGCATCCGCTCGATCAGCATGCGGTGTAGCGTCGGCGTGTCATAGTGTTCGAGCTGCGCGCGGTATTGTAGATCGGGCGCGCCGCCGGATAACTCGTAGCCCTCCGCGACGCTTGAGACGTATAACCCCGTGCCGCCCACGAGAAAGGGCAGCCGCCCGCGCGCATGGATCGAATCGATGGCGTTGTAGGCGAGGGTCTGGAAATCCGCCATGGAGAAAAACTCGTTCGGGTCGCGGATGTCGATGAGATGATGCGCAACCCCGCGCATCTCGTCGGTCGTGATCTTGCCGCTGCCCAAGTCCAGCCCGCGGAATACCTGCCGGGAATCGGCGGAGATGATCTCCCCATTGAAGGCGCGCGCCAACTCCACGCCCAGCGCGCTCTTCCCGGACGCGTTCGTGCCCACCACGCAGATGAGCGGCTGTTTCATCGCCATGTGAACGTATGCTCCCCGCTGCCGACGGTGCGCACACCGCCCGGCAATTTGATGTCCGCCACCGTGTTCGCGGGCACGCGCACGCGGTATACGATCTGCCCGCCCTCGCGCGCCCATTCGGCGCGGATCTCGCCGTAGATCGTCTCGAAATGCCCGCGCGCCCAGTCGAGATCGCCGATGTGCGGCTCGAGGGTGAACCTGCGCCACGAACCGCGCCCGCGCTTGATGCCCAGCGCGTACTCGTACATCCACGCGCCGACCGCGCCGAGGGAGTAGTGGTTGAAGGAGTTCATGGCGTTGTTGCCGCCAAAACCCGCCTCGCGCGTGACGGAGTTCCAGCGCTCCCAGATCGTCGTCGCGCCCTCCGTCACGGAATAGAGCCAGGAGGGATAGCGCGTGTTCTGCAGCGCGCGGTACGCGTCCGCCGCGTAGCCGCCGTCCGTGAGCGCGGGCAAAAGCGGCGCTGTCCCCACAAACCCGGTGGTGACGGCGTGGTCGAGCGCGCGCGTCTTGCGCGCGAGGTGATCCGCCGCCGCCTGCATATCGGTAAATAGCCCGTAGGCGAGCGGCACGGCGTAGGATGCCTGCGTGTCATTGATCTCGCCGGAGAGCGCGCGCGTGCGCCCCGTCGCGGGGTCGACAAACGCGCGGTTCCAGTTTTCTTTGATCTCGGCGGCGAGCGCGTCGTAGCCCTGCGCATCGGAATCTTCGCCGATCGCGCGCGCCATCTCGCCCATGATCGCCGCGTCGTGGTAGTACACCGCGTTCCATAAGAGCGGGCTGTCGGTCGTCATATCGGTCGCGAGCCAGTCGCTCAAGGGGCCCACGTTGTCGAGCAGCCCCGGCACGCCCTTTCCGCGCAGAAATTCCATATAGCGCGCCATCGCCGCGTAGTGCTCGCGGATGATGCGCACATCGCCGTACTGGCGGTATAGCTCGTAGGCGACGATGATGCCCGCGCTGCCCCACTCGATGCCGCCGAACCCGCCGCCCACCGGCGCGATGTCCGCGAACCGCCCGTCGGGCAGCTGGCAATCGCGCGTGTGCAGCAGATAGTTGCGCAGAAAGCCGTACACATCGGCGTTGTAGACGGCGGTGCGGCAGAATACCTGCGCGTCGCCCGCCCAGCCCATGCGCTCGTTTCGCTGCGGGCAGTCGGTCGGGATCGATAGAAAGTTGCCACGCTGACTCCAGCGGATGTTCTGATACAGCCGGTTGACGAGCGGGTTGGCGCACTCGAACGCGCCGGTGTCATGCGCGATGGAGGAGAATACATTGCCCTGCACATCCTGAATGCGCGGCGGCTCGGCGACGCCGGTGATCTCGATGTAGCGGTAGCCGTGGAAGGTAAAGCGCGGGGCATATGTCTCGGGCGCGTCGGTCGCAAAGACGTAGCGGTCGATGGAGATGGCGTCGCGATAGTTCTCGGTGAGGATCATGCCCGCGTTCTCGCCGTATTCGGGCAGCGGGGGATAGATCGCCTCGCCGTAGCGCAGTACGGCGACCTCGCCCGATCTGCCGCGCATGGTGATCTGCGGTACGCCGACCATGTTCTGCCCCATGTCGTATACATATACGCCCGGTCGCGGCTCGCGCATGGAAACGGCGGTCAGCGTGTCGATGTGCGCAACCGGCGCGCCGGTCGAGGCGATGATGCGCGGGGTGTCGTTCGTCGGCACGGGCCAGCGCATGAACCCGCCCTCGTTTTCCAGGGATGAAAAGTCCACCGCCGCAACCTCGACCGCGCCCCTCCAATCGGGCGCGCCCGTTCGCCGCGCGTCATAATGCTCGCCGTAGAACCAGCCGGCGAAGCGCACGCAGCCGTCGTTTCGCACGCGCCATGTCTGCGGCTCGGTGACGATCGACTCCTGCGCGCCGTCCTCGTACTCGATCAAAAGCATCAGAAGCAGGCTCTGCCGGTCGCCCCAATAGTTGTAGTTCATCAGATGGAAGGTCTGTCCCTCGTTCCACCAGCCGGAGGCGAGCGCGGCGTCGATGGCGTTCTCGCCGATGGTGAGCGCCTGCGTCACATCATAGGTCTGGTAGAACAGGTGGCGGTCGTACTGGCTCGCGCCGGGCTCGAACAGCCGCTCGCCCACGCGCGCGCCGTTGAGGGAAAGCTCGTAGATGCCGCGCGCCGTGGCGTAGATGCGCGCGCGCCGCACGGGTTTTTCGAGCGTGAACGTGCGGTTGAGTAGCGGGATGCCGCCGTGCGAAAAATCGTGCGTGCACGCCTCGTCGCAGATGACGAGCCGATCGCCGCGCACATGCGCGTCAAAGGGCGCGGGCGTCGCCGCCTCCACGCGCACAAGCGTCGCCTGCGGCGGGCGCAGATTGCCGATTTCAAAGCCGATCACCTCGCACACGCCCTCGGCAAAAAAGCCGGAGGTCGCGAGCATGGGGTAGGTGGTCAGATCGTTGTCGCCGGCGGGGTTT
>JBMNUA010000073.1:0-10596 GCA_050945995.1 Christensenellales bacterium | reverse complement strand
CGGAAAACTCAATAACCAGGTGGAAATTCAAGGCGGTCGTCAAGTATGGCGACCGTCGTTTTTTTGAGATCTCCCTCGGCATTATGGAAGGGCGGATAATAACCCGCCATCCTCCCCTACTCCCACTCTTCGGCACATGCCGCGAAGCCAGCTCCCGTCGAATTCGCGTAATTCGGGCGAAGCAAACCGGTCACCCCGGAAAACTCAATAACCAGGTGGAAATTCAAGGCGGTCGTCAAGTATGGCGACCGTCGTTTTTTTGAGATCCCCTCGGTATAATGGAAGGGCGGATGAACCCCGCCCTTTCGGCATATTCCTACTCCCCACCCTTCGGCACATGCCGCGAAGCCAGTTCCCGCCGAATATCTTCCACCGATATCCCCATCTCCACCATCAAAACCATCACATGGTAGGCAAGGTCGGCGATCTCGTACACGGCGTTGTCCACATCCCCCGCCTTCCCGGCGATCACCACCTCCGTCGCCTCCTCCCCCACCTTCTTGAGGATTTTATCGATGCCCTTCTCAAATAGATACGCGGTGTACGACCCCTCCGTCCGCGCCGCGCGCCGCTCCTCGATCACCCGCATCAACCCGCCCAGTGTAAACGGCTCGCCCTTCCCGTACACGCGGTCGTTGAAGCACGAATCCGTGCCGAGATGGCATGCCGGCCCGTCCTTCTCAACGCACACCAACAGCGCGTCGCGATCGCAATCGGCGGTGATGGACAAAATGCGCTGCACATGCCCCGAAATCTCGCCCTTTCGCCACAATTCGCCGCGCGTGCGCGACCAGAAGCACGTCCGCCCCTCGCGCATGCTGATCGAAAGGCTCTCCCGATTCATGTACGCGAGCATGAGCACCTTGCCGCTCGCCGCGTCCGTCACAATCGCGGGGATCAGCCCCGCCGCGTCAAATTTTAACTCGTCGATATTTAACATGATGCCCTCCGTATCTCGATGCCCGCCGCCGCGAGCGCGCGCTTGAGCGATGGAATTTCAACCACTCCATCGTGAAAAACCGATGCCGCGAGCCCCGCGTCCACGCCCGGAAGCTCCGTAAATAACGCGATAAAATCCTCGATCCGCCCCGCCCCGCCCGACGCCACCACCGGCACATCCACCGCGCCGCACACCGCGCGCAAAAGCGGCATATCAAATCCGCCCCGCACGCCGTCCGCGTCGATGGAGTTGACCACCAATTCGCCCGCGCCGCGCGCAACGCCGCTTGTCAGCCATTCGATCGCATCGATGCCCGTGTCCTCGCGCCCGCCGCGCGTGAACAGCCGGTATTGCCCGTCCACCCGCTTGATGTCCGCGGATAGTACCACGCGCGCCGCGCCGAACCGCCGCGCCGCCTCGTCGATGAGCGCAGGATTGCGTATCGCACCGGTATTGATGCTCACCTTCGCCGCGCCGCAATCGAGCGCGCGTGCGAAATCATCCGCCGTATGGATGCCCCCGCCCGCCGTCAGCGGCACGCGCACCTGATCCGCGATTTCGCGCAGCATCTCCAAAAACATCCCCCTGCCCTGCACCGACGCGCCGATGTCGTAAAACACCAACTCGTCCGCGCCTGCTTCGTCATATGCGCGCGCGAGGGCGAGCGGCGATGCGATGTCCCGCATCCCCTCGAACCGCACGCCCTTCACCACCTGCCCGTTTAGTACGTCCAAACATGGCAAAATGCGCTTATATTTCATGCTTGATCCCCCGCTTTTTCGATTGCTTCTTTGAGTGACAGCCGGTTTTCATACAGCGCTTTTCCGAGGATCGTGCCGTGCAATCCCAGCGCGCGCAGCGCAGCAACTTCCGAAGGCTGGCTGACACCGCCCGAGGCGATGAGCGCGATTTGCGTGTTCTTCGCGAGTGCGCGATACATCTCGATGTTTGCGCCCGCGAGCATCCCGTCGCGCGACACATCCGTGACGATCGCGGTTTTTACGCCCAGCGCGCCCAGCCGCGCAAACGCCGCCTCACATGTCTCGGATGTGGTCTGCGTCCATCCGTGCGTCGCGACAAAACCGTCCTTGATGTCCACGCCCACGGCGATTCGCTCGCCGTAGCGCGCGAGCATCTCCGCGAGGAATGACGGCTCGCGCGCCGCCGCCGTCCCCAAAATCACGCGCCCCACGCCCGCGTCGAGGTAGCGCTGTACCGCGTCGTGCGTGCGGATGCCCCCGCCCACCTGAGCAAACAGCCCGGACTGCGCCGCTGCGCGCACAATCGCATCGAAATTCGGGGTGCTCCCCGTGCGCGCACCTTCGAGATCGACCATGTGCAGGTGCGTTGCGCCCGCGTTCCGAAACGAAGCCGCTACGGCGCAGATGTCGTCTGAATACACCGTCATCTGCCGATAATCCCCGCGCACGAGCCGCACCGCCTTGCCCTCGTACACATCAATCGCCGGGTAGAGGATCATGCCAGCACCCCCTTCGTGGACGGCAGCATGTCCGCGCGCGCCGGATCGATCCGCACCGCCTGATGCAGCGCGCGCGCGAGCGCTTTGAACTGCCCTTCTGCGATGTGATGGGAATTCTCGCCCGCGAGCATCCGCAGATGCAGCGTCATCTCCGCGCTGCGCGCAAGCGCCTCCATGAATTCCTTGACCAGTTGGGTGTCGAACGCGCCGATCTTCTCGGTGGGAAACTGGACGTCCATGTGCAGCCCGCCCCGCCCGGAAAGATCGACCGCGCACAGTATCAGCGCCTCGTCCATGGGCAACGTCACATCCGCATATCGCACGATGCCAACCTTCTCGCCCAGCGCTTGTTTGAGCGCGCGCCCCAGGCAAATGCCGACGTCCTCCACGGTGTGGTGGTCGTCTACATGGCGGTCGCCCGCGCAGCGAACCGTCAGGTCAAACGCCGCGTGGCGCGACAGCAGCATCAGCATATGGTCGAAGAACCCAACGCCCGTGTCGATCTCGCCCGCCCCGCGCCCGTCAATCGCGAGGCGCACATATACATCCGTTTCGGTCGTCTTTCGCGCAATCTCAGCAATCCTCATTCGCATTCCTCCAGTATCCTGTCCGTCGCCTCGAGAAAGGCGCGCATGTCCTCCGGCGAGCCGATCGTCACGCGGCTAAAGTCCTGGATCCTCGGCGAGCCAAACCGCCGGATGAGCACGCCCCGCTCTTTCAACCGCTCGTAGTACGCCGCGCCGGGCAGCCGATCCGATCGGACAAACAGGAAGTTCGCCCGCGAATCCGTGCAGATAAATCCACGCATTTCTAGTTCATTTTTGACCGCCGCGCGCGTGCGCACGATATTTTCGATGCTTTTCTGGTAGTATTTCTCGGCGCATACCGCGGCTTCGCCGATGCGCGCGGTGAGCGCGTTGACGTTGTAGGGGTTGATGCAGTAGCGGATGCGGTTCATGTCCTCGATCAGCGCCCGATCCGCCAGCGCGTAGCCGAGCCGCGCGCCGGCAAGCGCGTGCGATTTGGAAAACGTGCGCACGACGATCAGGTTTTCATATTGCTTCACCAAGGGCGCGCAGCTCTCGCCGCCGAATGCAACATATGCCTCGTCGATGATCACCACATGATCCGGGTTTTCGCGCAGGATCGCCTCGATCTGCGCGTGCGAAAGCGCAAGCCCCGTCGGCGCGTTCGGGTTCGCGAGGAGGATCGTGCGCCCAGCCCCGAAATAATCCGCGGGGTCGATCGTGAAATCCGCCTGAAGCGGCAAAGTGCGCGCGGGCACGCCGAACAGATCCGCATACACCGCGTAAAATCCATAGCTGATGTCCGGGAACGCGACGCCCTGCGCGCGGTCGCAGAACGCGAGGTAGGCAATGGTGAGGATCTCGTCCGATCCGTTGCCGACGACGATGTTCTCGGGCGCGAGTTCGTTTGCGTCCGCGAGCAGCGCACGCAATGCGCGCACCTCGGGATCGGGGTAGCGGTTCAGCCCTTCGATCCGCGCCTTGTCGAGCGCGGCTATCACCGCGGGCGCGGGCGGATCGGGCGATTCGTTCGTATTTAACTTGATATACCGCCTATCCCGCGGCTGTTCGCCGGGCACATAGGCGCGCAGCGCGGCGTGCGCGGGGCTCAAAAACCTGCTCATGCGCCGCCCTCCGTGCGAATCTGCACCGAGCGCGCGTGGGCGTGCAGCCCCTCGCGATTCGCAAATTCCGCGACCATGCCGCCAACCCCGCGCAGCGCGTCGCGCGTATAGTAGGTGAACTGGGTGCGCTTGACGAAGTCCTCCACGCCGAGCGGGCTGGCAAACCGCGCGGTGGCGGCGGTGGGCAGCGTGTGGTTCGTGCCCGCGAAGTAATCGCCCAGCGCTTCGGGGCTGTAATGTCCGAGGAATATTGAGCCCGCGTTTTTGACAAGTGGCAGAAGCGCGAATGGCTCATCCACGCAAATTTCCAAGTGCTCCGGCGCGATTTCGTTGGAGATGCGCATGGCGTCCGAAAGCGATTTCACCACGAAAATCCTGCCGTTTTGGTCGATCGACGCGCGCGCGATCTCCGCACGCGGAAGGTCAACCAGCTGCCGCTCGATCTCCTCTGCCACACAGCGCGCAAGCTGCATGCAATCGGTGACGAGGATGGCGGCGGCGTTGGTGTCGTGCTCCGCCTGCGCCAGCATGTCCGCGGCGATGTAGTCCGCCCGCGCCGCGCCGTCCGCAACGATGAGGATCTCGCTCGGTCCGGCGATGCCGTCGATGCCCACATGCCCGTACACCTGCCGCTTCGCCTCCGCGACATAGGCGTTGCCGGGGCCTGTGATCTTGTCCACGCGCGGCACGGACTGCGTGCCATGCGCCATCGCCGCGATCGCCTGCGCGCCGCCGACGCAGAACACCCGCGTGACGCCCGCGACCTTCGCCGCAGCGAGGATCTCCGGCGCGACTTTGCCGCCCTGCGAGGGCGGGGTGCACATGATGATCTCCCCAACGCCCGCAAGGCGCGCGGGGATGGCGTTCATGAGCACCGTCGAGGGGTACGCCGCCGTGCCGCCGGGGACGTAGATGCCGGCGCGCGCAAGCGGTATCATCAATTGTCCGAGCAAAACACCGGGGATATCGGCTGCGACAAAGCCCTCGCGCAGCTGTTTTTTGTGGAACATTTCGATGTTTTGGGCGGCGCGAAAGAGGATGTCGCGGAACGATTCGCCGACCTGATCGAGCGCAGCATCCCACGCCTGGGCGGGGACTTCGAGGGACGCGGGGCGCGCGCCGTCAAATTTCTCGCTCAGCCGGTAGAGCGCGTCGTCCCCGTTTGTACACACATCGGCGATGATTTCTTCTACGACGTTCCCGACGCGGGCGGTTTCCGCGCTGCGGTCGGGCATCAGATCGGACGTAAAAGTATCGCACGGCAGGATACGGATCATGCTTCCTCCTTTGCGCGCAGGATCGCGCGCAGGTGTTCAATCTCCTGATAATGGAATCGGTAGCTCGATTTGTTCGCGATGAGCCGCGCGCTGATCGGGGCGATCTCCTCGTACAATTCGAGCGCGTTTTCGCGCAGCGTCGCGCCCGTCTCCACGATGTCCACGATCACATCCGACATGCCCAGAATCGGCGCAAGTTCGATCGAGCCGTTCAGCCGAATCAGCTCGATCTCGCGGCTGACGGCGTTGAAGTGCGTGCGCGCGATGTGCGGGAACTTCGTGGCGACGCGCAGCGTGCGCGCGGGGTCGGGGCGCGCGCCTTGTTTGCCCGCCACCGCCATGCGGCACACGCCGATGCCCAGATCAAGCAGCTCGTACACATCCGGCTCGCACTCGAGCAGCGTGTCCTTGCCGGCGATGCCCACATCCGCCGCGCCCTGCTCCACATACACGGGCACATCCGCAGGTTTGACCCAGAAATAGCGGACATCCTTGTGATCATCGGGGATCACGAGCCTGCGATCGCCCTTCTCGGATCGATAGCCGTAGCCCGCGCGCCCGAGCGTCGCGAGCACCTGCTCGCCCAGCCGCCCCTTCGGCAGCGCAATACTCAACATTCCAGCTCAAACCCCCTCTCGCGCATGCGCACTTTGGATCGGAATCTGCCGCCGGGCGGCTCCGCGCGCTGCACGAGCACGCGCTGCCCACCCTTTTCAAACATCTCAATGGCGCGGGCGATGTCCTCGACGGCGGAGTCATCGTCGTAGAGGATAAGGGTGTCCGCGTCGTACTGGGCGCGGTCGCGCGCGGCATACTCGATCAAATCCGGATACACGGCAAATCCGATCGCGCCGCCCTGCTTGCCCAGCTTTTCGATCAGCCGATCGTAGCGACCGCCCGAGAGCACGCAATGTGAAATGCCCTGTACATATCCCTTGAAAATCACGCCGCCGTAGTAATCCATGTCGTTTACCATGGAGAAATCGATGGATAAATGGGCGGATTCGCCGAACGCGCCCAGATCATCCGCCAGATGTTTGAGTTCGGCGAGTGCAGAATTTGTCGCATTGCTATAATTTAGCGCTTCGAGCGCGGGCAGTTGGTCTTCGAGCGGACCGTAGATCTGGACGAGCGATTGTATGCGATTTGCGGCATCTTCGGGTGCGTTTTGCTCCCGCAGCAACGCTTGCAATTCGTGCGCGCTGCGCCTGCCGATCATCGAAAGCGCGCGCATCGCGGCGTCGCCCGAGAGCCCCGCGCCGTCGAGCAGCGCTTCGACAAAGCCCAGATGCGACAGCGCGAGCTCGCAGGGTTTGCCGATTCGCTGAAGGCTGAGGAGGGCAAGCCGCACCACCTCGCACATGGAAAATCGGTCGATCACGCCGATCAACTCCAGCCCCGCCTGCATGATCTCGCGCAGCTCGCCGGATTTGCGATCCTTGCGGTAGACGCTCTCGCGGTAGTAGGCTTTGAGCGCGGCGCAGGGGGTTGCGGGCGCGTTTTTGGCGATGGAAAGTGTGACATCGGGCTTAAACGCCATCAGCCGCCCGTCGGGTGCGGTGAACGATACGATGGGCTCGGAGCGCAGAAAGCTGCGGTAGCGCGCGTAGAAATCATACGCCTCAAAGGTGCTCGGCTTATGGCGCGCGTAGCCGTGGCGTTCGTAGAGCGCGCCCAAGTCGATGAGCAAGGTTTCTTCGGCATGTTGCCCCATGGTGGTTCCTCCGGATGTTTTTTGGCATCATAGCACACTTTACCGCTTTAGTCAAGTAATGCGGTAGTGTGTTAATATTAAGGTTTGCGGATAATCCTCGATGACGAGCGCAAGATACCCATATTATGCACTTACATATCGGTTTCTTGCTTGTATAAAATGGCATGGTATTTATCAGACATTTTTGGACATTTCATGTAGAAATGATATGATATCTACCGTATATGGGAAGTCCATTTTGGCGATAAAAAATGCCCGGCATATACCGGGCACACAAATTTACAGATCGTTTCGGATGAGGTCGTCGAGCGTCTCGCGCCTTTTGACGAGCCGATCCTCCCCGCCTTTGAGCATCACAATCGGCGGGCGCGTCACGCGGTTATAATTCGAGGACATGGCGTCGTTGTACGCGCCGGTGACGGCGACGGCGATCAAGTCCCCCGTCTGCACGCGCGGCAGTTCGACATCCTCTTGCAAGATATCGCCCGTCTCGCAGCAGCGCCCGGCGATGGTATACCGATCCCGCGATGTTTCGCGCATGCGGCTGGCATTATAGACGGTGTACGCCGCGCCGTAGAGCGCGTACCGCGGGTTATCCGTCATGCCGCCATCGACGACGACGTAGGTTTTATGCCCGTCGATGGGTTTGATCGTGCCCGCGCGGTAGAGCGTCATCCCCGCGTCGGCGACGATGGAGCGTCCGGGCTCGATCATCACGCGCGGAAGATCCAAGCCGCGCGCAAGGCAAGCGTTTTTCAAATGCACGCCGATGGCGGCGACGCGCCCGGGGAGATCGACCGCGGGGTCGCGTTTGACATAGCGCGCGGGGAAGCCGCCGCCGAGGTTGAGAAGTTCGGGGACGTAGCCCGTCTGATCCTTCACTTCTCGGATGAAATCGAGCATTTTATCGATGGCGAGCGCGAAGGGCGCGAGCCCGAACACCTGCGAGCCGATGTGGCTGTGCAGCCCCACGAGCGTGAGATTGGGCATGGCGCGCGCGGCTTTCACGAAATCCATCGCCTGCCCCGTCTCGATCGGCACGCCGAACTGGCAATCGATGCTGCCGGTGTTGACCGCGCGGAAGGTGTCGGGGTCGATGCCGGGGGTGATGCGCAGCATCGCGGGCGCGCGCATGCCGCGCGCCGCCGCGAGGGCGTTGAGATCGGCAAGCTCGCGCGCGTTATCGACGATGAACATGCCGACGCCCGCATCGAGCGCGAGCTCCAACTCCCACGCCTGTTTGTTGTTGCCGTGGAAGAAGATGCGCGCGGCGGGAAAGCCCGCCTGGAGCGCGGTGTACAATTCGCCGCCGCTGACGACATCGGCGAACAGCCCTTCCTCCATCAGGATCGGGAACATCGCCTTGATGCAAAACGCCTTGCATGCGTAGGCGACGCCCGCCGTTTCGCCAAACGCCTGCTCTGCCGCCGAGCGAAACATCCGCATGTTTTGGCGGATGCGATCCTCGTCCATGAGGTAGAGCGGGGTCTGGTATTTCTGCGCGAGGCGGGCGGCGTCCACGCCCGCGAAGGTCAGTCCGCCCCGATCGTTGGCGGAGATGTTCTCATGTATCAATGTGGGCGCGCTCCTTTTATTTGGCGGAATCATCCCTTGGTTTCGGCACCTCGCAGGTGTCCTTGACGGCATAGGGGATAAAACCGCTGACAATTCTCGGCGGCACGGGCGCGCGACCGTAGTGGTAGCCGACCACGGAAAACGCCAGCGCGCCGATGCAGTTTGTGAACAGATCCTTCATGGTATCGTAAAGCCCGATGTCGAGGTAGCCGCCGAGCCCGAGCGGCTCGCCGTTGATGAACACCTCTTCAATGCCGCGAATGGAGAACACGCGGTTGAGGTTCTCCGGATCGAGGGAGACGGTATGGATGGCATTGAGGACGGTGTCCTTCTGCATATCCTTTTGGAAGAAATAATCGACGGTGAATTCAAAAAATTCCCACAACACGCCGATCGTCATGGAGAAGCAGAACGCCATAATCGCCATATAGAGGGTGGAGACCTGCATGGAGAAGCTCTTCGTGCGGTTCATGATGTCCAGAAGCGAATAGCCGATCGCCGCGCAGATGAAGCCGTTGATGGCGTGCAGCAGGCTATCCCAATGGGGCACGCGCACATAGTAGCTGCTCACCTCGCCGAGCACGAGCGCGCCGAAGATCATCGCGAGGATGGTGATCTCAAGCGGCGAGGGGATTTCGATGCGCAGCGTCTTTTCAGCGATCAGCGGCAGCATGAACATCAAGAGCGCGAGCAGGCAGGTCAGCGCGTTTTCGTAGTTGCCGAGCCAGACCGAAGCGATTGCGACAAGCAGGGCGAGCGCGCGCAGCACGAGGTATGTAATGGTAAGCCCCTTCTGCGCGCGGTACGCCCTTAGCCACGCTTGCCAAAGTTTACGCATCTGCCGGCGCGGCTAGCGCTGCGCGCCCACGAAGAACAGCGCGAGCGTGCCCGGACCGGAGTGCGCGCCGATGACGGGACCGACGTAGTTGATGAGCACCTCTTGGACGCCGGGGTCCTTCTCGAGCATCTCTTTGAGGAGTTCCGCGTCGGCGGCGCAATCGCCATGGCTGATGTAGACATGCGAAATAGACGTATTCGACTGGCGCAGTTTATCGGCGATGCGCTTGATCGACGCCTTGCGACCGCGCGCGACATCGACCTTAATCAGATGCCCCTCGTTATCGACATGCATCACGGGTTTGATCCCAAGCGTCGTGCCGATGACCGCCGTCGCCTTGGAGACGCGCCCGCCGCGATGGAGGTAGAACAGATCGTCCACCGTGAACCAATGGCAGATGTTGAGCCTAGTCTCCTCACAGTAGCGGGTGACTTCGTCGATGTCCGCGCCCGCGCGCTGCTTCTCCGCCGCGAGCACGACGAGCATGCCCTGACCGAGCGAGGCGGCGAGGGTATCGACGATGCGGATTTTGCGGTCGGGGTACTGGGGAGCGAGCTCCTCCACGGCGAGGCGCCCGGCGTTGAACGTGCCGCTGAGCGCGGAGGAAAAGCCGAGGTAGAGGATGTCTCTGCCGGCTTCCAGATGCGGAACCATCGCGGTTTTGAAGGTTTCAACATTCGCCGCCGAGGTGACGGCGGGCTTGCCGTTTCTGAGCTCCTGATAGAAAAATTGGGGGTCAACCTCGCGCCAATCCGGGTAGTTCGTGTATGTTTTGCCGTCGAGATCCACCGTGAGCGCCGCGGTCTCGATGCCCATCTCCTCGATTTTCCACTGGGGAAGATCGGAAGAGGAATCTGTGAGTATGATATATTCGTTCATAGACATCGTCCTCTCAAAAGATCATGCGCGGTGATTCGCGTAAAACAGTATACCATGTTCCCACGCCGCCAACAATCGGCGAAGAACAATTTGTTCTAAGCAGTCCGAATTCTGACATCATTATACCACGAAATGGGCGGGATGTCACGCGCGGGCGGGTTTGGCAGAATTTTAGCACGCGCGGGGGCGCGTGTCAACGCGCGTTTGCGTTACTTTACATGAAAATGGATTGACAGCCGCGG
>JBMNUA010000072.1:0-10653 GCA_050945995.1 Christensenellales bacterium | reverse complement strand
TACTTCCTCCATCTCCGCCTGTAACTGTTCGTGTTGATCCGCCATTTCGCGCGCCGCAATGGCGCTCGCCTTCAACTGCTCATAATATTCCTGCTTCTTTTGCGCGTTCGTCGCTTCATTATACCATCGATAATTATCCTCAGCGCCATTGTAACCATCGACCAATGGTCTGATCAGCCATGGGCCCATCGCCCCCGACTTTTGGGATAATGTCGAGTTCGCGGCAACTGAAACCGTGTTGTGAAGGTCATTGATCTGAGCGCGCGCTTCCGCCACCCATGGGCGATGCGCCTCGTCCTTCACCAACTTTTCTACTTCGTTGATGCCGCCATACGCAGATTGCGTGCCGGCTGCACTATTTTGGTAGCTCCTGCCGTCCACTTCCAATACATACAACCGTGCATCAACAGCAGCGGATCGCGCGCGCGCATCGCGGGCGATCTGTATCCAATCATCAACCGTATAAACCGGCGCGGGCGTGGCGGTCGGCACGGGCGTAGCCGTCGGCGCGGGGATGTCCAGACGGATCACCCCCGTAAGCGTGATCGACTGATAATACGCGGCGTATGCGACCGACGCAATCAATACCACCGCAAGCGCGCTTGCAAGCGCGGCGCTTCGCTTCATCCTCAACCTCCCGCCGTCTGTTCGGCTTCGACATGCACCGTATAGCTGATTTCCAAATCCCGATACGCTTCGAGATCTTCGCCCGCAAGCGCCGTCCACGCCGCCGCAACGTCCATCAATATCACCTGATCCTGCGCGCTTTCGATCATCTTTACCGCGCGCAATTCGCCCGTGCCCGTCGCTTCCTCGCCGCCGAGCGACACGGAAAACCCGCCGGGCAGCGCGCCCGATGCGCGCACCGTGAGCGTGACCGTCAGCTGCGCGGGCGTGCCGAGCCCGGAGGTGTCGATTTTGACCGTGCGCGTGCGCGCGTCGCCCGGCGCGAGCGTCATATCGGCGAGCGTCTGCTCCGCGCCCGTGGATTCGTTTACCATCAGCTGAAATTCGGCGGTCTGTATCATCGCCGTGAGCGATATGCTCCGGCTGTAAAAAGCCATCGTGCCGGAGGTGATCATGACAATGGCGGCGACCAACAGCGCGCCGAGAACGATCAGCCTGCCCGCGTACCGCATATCATTTGCCCTCCCCCTGCGTGATTTTACAAATAGAACCATAGGGCAAGGACGCAAGTCCTCGCCCTATGGGGTGCTGCGTGGTTCTGTGCTAGGTTATTCGCTCTCTTCTTCGATAGGTTCTTTGTTCATAACCTCTGTCTCAGAATCACCAATCTGCTTGCCGAAAATATCGATTCTGAGTTGAATCGGCTTGCCCTGCATCCTTGCAGAATCCGTAGCGCCAAACCCGGTCTCGGTCGTATCTTTCGCCCATGCAACGGTAACAGTATAAACATCAGATAAATCAATCGTCATGTCCCTACTTATCGTTACCGTATCATCCGTATCTGACTTTGCAAAGGAATCGTTAGGCGCATCGAGACCAACGCTCACAGTCAACCCATCAAAAGCAACGCCGTATTTGTCGAGTTCCGCTGTAAAAGTAGAATTAGTCTCTACCTCGGAAGCATTTTTGACCTTCACCTTGTAGATCAATGTATCACCGGGAGCAATTCTCATATCTTTCGTGAAAGAGTCAGAGTTTTGATCCGCGGTAAAGTTAAAGGTTTTGGTCGTGATGTCCGATTTGATGGTCTCAACCTTCGCAGAGTAGAAAGCCATCGTGCCAGCAGTCAGGGAAGTAACAAGGGCAAGAACCAATGCAGCGGTGAGAAGGAACTTCTTCATTATGGAAACCCTCCTATAAAATTTTTCAGAAACTTTGCTCATGCGGAATCCTTCGATTGCGCCGGCGACCTGCTTTCGCTCAACCGCGCGGCTTGCTCTCTGGAAACCGATAGATGGTAGCTGGCGATCATGCGCCGAAGCGTTTAGACCCTGTAGCTTTGTGCCGCCGCCTTTCGGCGGGTTTACCACGAGCATCTTATAGATGGCAACTGGCTGCCCTGCGCAATGCGCGTAGGCCCTATAGTTTTGCGTCCCTACCTTTCGATACGTTTGCTTTTTTCATCCTGAACAAGTTTCCTTCTCAATGGTGATTATCACATATGATTCATTAAAAGTCAATATATGGCTAGTGACTTAACACACGGAAAACACCCGACTTTCGCCGGGTGCGCGCAATTGTCCGTTCTTTGTCATTCGCCTGTCAACATGCAGCCGCGCCGTCAGTCCCCGTAGTCCATGCGCCCCGCGTCGTCATAAAACGAATCCTCCTGCATGTGCGCGGGCATGGTCGGCATCGGCTCGGTCGTGGGGATGAGGTAATCGCCGTCCTCCTCCACCACCTGCCCGCCGCCGGCGAGGTTGCCGACCATGCCCGCAATCGTATCGACCAACCGGTATCCCAGCAGCACCAATAGCGCGATCAGCAGGATTCCGAGTATCAACTTGACCAAAAAACCGATTTTCATTTGCTTCCCTCAACATATCTGCGCCATACGCGCTCAAACCATTGGTCGCCTTCGGGCACGGGTTCGACTGGCACGGCGCGCGTGCCCGTCTGCGTGGTGACAAATCCGTAGCCTGCGTGCGCGCCCATCTCCGGCGCGGCGTCTGTCAGCAGATGCCCCGCGCTGCCCGCATACCGCGCCTGCTCGAGCATCGCGCTCAGGCAGAATTTCTGCGTCCACAGCACATCGCGCAGCGCATGATCGCCCGAAAGCGTATCAAGCCGCGCGCAAACATCGTTGAAAAGCGCGCGCATCCCCGCGACGCTGCGCGCCGCGCCCGCGCATTCGTCCATGCGCGATTGGAAGCGCGCAAGCTCGTCCGCGTCCGCCGCCCCGCGCGCCATCCATCCGACCTCGCGCGCGACCCATGCCCCGTCCACGGGCGGCGGCGCGCCGATTTCCTGCTCGCAGATGTGCTGCGCGGCGCGCAGAGAGCCCACCTGCGTCTCGTTGAGCGCCGAGCCGCCCGGTCGATACGCCCCGAACACCCCCGCGCACTCCCCCGCCGCGTACAGCCCGGGCACGGTGGTCTGCCAATGCTCGTCCACCCACAGCCCGCCGTTCGCGTGCTGGGCGCACAGCGCGATCTCCAGTTGCTCGCGCGCCAGGTCGATCCCGTGCGATTCGTAAAAGGCAATCGCCGCGGGGTTGATTTGCTTGAGCCGCGCGTACGCACCGCCGATCTGCGCGCCGCAGTTCGCAAGGTATGCGCGCGCCTCGTCCGATAGCGCGCTGAAATCACCGACGGGATCGCGCGTATAATCGAGGAACGCGCGCCCGCCCGCGTCGTGCACCGCCTTCACCGCGCGGTCAATCGCGGAAGAGCCCTGCGCCCGCGCGGAGTCAAAGGGCCATTGATAGCCCTTGAGGAAGATGCGCGTGAGCCGGTCGTCCATTTCTGGGGCGATGGGCGCGCCGCTCTCATCGATATATTCCGGGATCGCCTGCTGATAGCTGCCCGAAACGTTCCAGCGCACGCCCACCGAGGCGAGCCCGTACTGCCAATAGCACAGGTTGTTCGCCGCCGCGCCCGCGCGCAATGCCGCGCCCGTCGCGCCGATCTGGCTTTGCGGAAACACGCGCCTTCCGTATACGCTTGCAGGCCCGCCCGTCGCGAGGATCAGCTTTGCGCAGGAGACGGCGAGGTAGCCCTGCGCCGTTTGAAACAGCGCGCCGCGCACGCCGCTCGCGTCTGTGTGGATCGAGATCAGCCGCGCGCCGCCCTCGATGCGCCCGCCGCGCGCGCGCACCGATTGCATCAATCGCTCCACCATCATCTTGCTCGTCAGCGGTCCTGCGGACGTCGCGCGCGCGGTGCGGTCGTGGTCGGTCTGATAGCCCACATATTCGCCCCACTCGTTTGTCGGAAACGGCACGCCGAGCAGCGCGAGCTTGAGAAACGCGCGCGCGGAACCCGCCGCCATGGCGCGCGCGTGGCAGCCGCGCATGCCGCCGCCCTGGAACAGCGTCTGCGCCATATTCGATACGCTGTCGGGCTGTTCGCCCGCGAGCGATAGTTTATAGTACGTCTGCTTGTCGCTGCCGCTGTTCTGGCTCGCGCCGCCGGTGATATCGTCGGCAAACAGCACCGCGTCCATGCCGCGCTTCAATAGCTCGTCCATGGCGTTGAGCCCCGCCGCGCCTGCGCCGATCACGGCGACTTTACATGCAATCGTCCTCATAGCCTTCTCAAATGGAAGCCGCCGTCCACATTGACGACTTCGCCCGTCGAGAATTTGAGCCTGCCCTCCGCGAGCACCGCGACGGCTTCGGCGACATCCGCCGGCTCGCCCCAGCGCGCGATGGGCGTGAGCCCGCCTGCGATCAGCTTGTCGTACTTCGCCGTCACCTGCCCCGTCATGTCCGTTCGGATCACGCCCGGGCGGATTTCATACACGGGGATGTCGTGCGCCGCAAGCCGCACGGCGAACAATTGCGTCATCATCGCAATGCCCGCCTTGGAGATGCAGTATTCGCCGCGCTCGACGGACGCCGCGTATGCGGAGACCGACGAGATGTTGATGATCATGCCGCCGCGCCCGATCATCCCCTTCGCCGCCTGCTGCGTGAGAAAGAATGGACCGTAGAGGTTCGTGCGCATCACCTCGTCCATCGATGCCTCCGACATCTCCAGGATGTCCGCGCGCGCGCGCGGCGCGATGCCCGCGTTGTTTACCAATAGGTCGATCTCGCCCGCCTCGTGCAATAGCCGCGTGCGATCCGCCGCGTTTGCGTTGTCCGCCTGTATGCACCGAATCCCCGGCACTTCGTGCGGCGTGCGGGCGGATACGACGACTTCCCAGCCGCCGCCGCGCAGCCGCTCGGCGATTGCGCGCCCGATCCCGCGCGTGCCCCCCGTCACCAGCGCGCGCTTCATGTCGTCACCCGCCGAAGCTCCGGCAGATAGAGGTCGCGGTCGCGCACCGGGCAGCCCACGCGCCCGCCCGCGCGCATGATCTTCGTGCACAACGAGCAGGTCACGCAGCATTTCTTCGCGTCCATGCCCCCGTTTTCGAGGATGTCCCGCGCAAAATCGGGGTATGCAAACGCCATGCGCCCGAACCCTGCCGCTCGCGCGCCGCCGCTTTCAATCAGCGTGGCGGCGACCTTCGGCGCGCGGTGGCGCAGGTGGCTGAATCCCGTCGCGACGCACACCGCGTCACCCGCGGCAGCCTGCGCCGCGCGGCAGCCCTCGAGCAGCCGCGATACGCCCACCTCGGGTGGCTCGGGCGGCGCGTATCCGCCTGAGCTGTATGGGCGGTTCACATGCGGATTCAGGTACGGCGTGCCCATGGTGATGTTCATGAGCGATACGCCCATCTCGGAAAGCTCGCCCACCAGCCGCAAGGGCTCGGTATAATCCGGCGCGAGCCCCTCGCCCACGCCCCAATTCCCCGCCTCGCCGTCGTACAGATTGAGCCGCGACGCGAGGATGCCGCCGTCCAATTCTGGTTTAACCGCTTGGACGGTGTCCTTCAATAGCCGCACACGGTTTTCATAGCTGCCGCCGTAGCGCCCCGGGCGATCGACCGCGCCGAGCAGCTCGCTGTATAGATATAAATGACACGCCTTCACATCCACGCCGTGAAAGCCCGCGCGCATCGCAAGCCGCGCGGCGCGTGCGAACTGTTCCGGCAGCCGTGCGAGGGCATCGTCCGCCACAATGGGGTAATCCTCGCCCAGCTTCTGGCGCGCATCCAGCGCGGGATGCGCGCAGGCGCGGATCGGCGCGGGGTGGGAAAACCGCCCGGAGTGCGTCAGCTGCGCGATGATCACCGCGCCGCGCGCGCGGGCGGCGTCCGTCAGCGCCGTGAACGCGCCTACATTGTCCTCCGTCAGCATCAATTGCCTCGGATTGCCGCGCGCATCCTCCGATACGCCGATCGCCTCCGCCCAGATCAAGCCCGCTCCGCCGTCCGCAAACCGCTGATACCTGCGCAGCGTCCAATCCCCCGGCGCGCCGCCCGCTTCCGCGTCGCAGCCCTCCATCGGCTGAATCGCCAGCGCGTTTTTCAGCGTAAAACCCCTGCCCGCAACCGGGCGCGTGAGCACATCATACGTTCGATCCATATAACCCTCCGTATAAAAACGAGGGGCGGCGTTTCCACGCTCCGCCCCCGGTAAAAGCCGCCGGACGCGCACACGACCGCGCGCGAGCGCAAGCCATGAAATCCGCTCCGCTTCAATTGCCAGTATCATGCCCGTTTTAGCAGCGCACAAGATCAATCAGCGACCGAAAACAGGTCGTTCCCCCGCAGCCGCATCGCATCCGACTATTTACAGCCCCATCTTCCGCAGCGCGTCGATCGCCGCCTTCGCGCCGGCGAGCTGGGTGTACGCCTCCTCGCACTCGTACTCGACCACATACCATTCGGTGACGCCCTGCGCGTCGAGCACCTCAAAGGTCTCGCGCCACGGGATGTCATCATCGCCGATCATGGTGTTGAACCCGGTCGCCTTCGAGTAGGGCTTGAAATGCACGGTGATCCCGCGCTTCGGGTATTTTTCAAACAGCGCAACGGTGTCCGCCCCGCCCGCGAGCGCGTTTCCGTTGTCCAACTGCAAAAACACATTGCCCTCGGTTGCGGTCGCGAAGATGTCCCACGGGATCTCGCCATCGAGCGGCTGAAACTCGGTCTCATGGTTGTGGTAGCCGAGCAAAAAGCCCTCGCCCTTTAAATACTGCGCCTTCTCGTTGAATTTCTTCGCCGTCTCACGCCACGCATCCGCCGAGTTTGTATCCTCCGCGGGCAGCGCGGGCACGACGAGCTTGTTGTTGCCAAGCGCGCGGTTGTACGCCACCGCATCCTCGGTGATGTCCGCAAAGCCGACATGCCAGCCGACCAGCGCGAGCCCGTTTTTCTCAAGCTCCGCCTTTAATTCCTCGACGGGATAACGCATGGGCCCGAAAAACTCAACGCCCTCGTAGCCCATCTCCTTTACATCCCGCAGCGCCTTCTTCCAATCCTTCTGAAGCTCCGTGCGCACGGAAAACAACCCGAGTGCGAGCGGTATCTGTTTCATGATATCCCCCTCCGTTTACGCCATGTACTGCTTGATGAAATCCGGAACCTCGTTCTCCGGCGAGGCGATGGAGAGCACGAACCGGCAGTTGTGCTCGACAGAAAGCTGTTCCAAGGAATCAAAAAACCCGCGCAACTCCTCGATGGGCGTTACGACGAGCTTTTTAAACGCGTCGATGCAGATCATCGTCACATCGAAATCCGCGGCCAATATCCCGCTGATGAAGGCTAAAAACGCATCGGAGGAGCACTTGCGCGCGGCGGGGTAGTTTCCGGCGTCCACAAACCGTATCTGGTGTCGCAGATCGTACATGTAGCGCTTATCATCGTCAATAAATATGATGGTGCCGTTGCCGTGCTCCGCGTCCACCGCGGCGTTGGTCATGTCGATCAGGCGCTTGGTCTTTCCGCTGCCCTTCTCGCCGAGGATTACTTGAATCATAAGAACCATCCTCCCTTTCTCGTGGCATCCTTTGTACCAATTATACAACATTTTCTGTGCTGTGACTAGACCCAATCGGCAGGATTTGATCATTGTCGGGCAGAATATTTAACATATGCAAATACGGATGGGAGCGAAGCGAATGGATATCATCGAACGCCTGTCGGATCGCAGGCGGGTATACGAAGGGCTCGTGATCCAAATCGATCACCTCACCGCGACCTTGCCAAACGGTAAACGCGCGCCGCGCGAGGTGGCGGTGCACCCCGGCGCGTCCGCGGTCGTCCCGGTGGACGACGCGGGGAATGTGTATCTGGTGCGCCAGTTCCGCGCGCCGCTTGAAAAGGTGACCTTGGAGATCCCCGCCGGGAAGCTCGACGCGCCGGGCGAAGATCGGCAGAAGGCGGCCGAACGCGAATTGAAGGAGGAAACGGGGCTTTCCGCCGGGAATTGGCAAAAGCTCATCGACCTTGCCACCACGCCGGGCTTTTGCGATGAGGTGATCTCCATCTACCTCGCCACCGCGCTCACCGCGGGCAAAGCGCGCCCGGATGAGGACGAATTTGTCAGCTTAGTCAAACTGCCGCTTCACGAAGCGATCGATTTGGCGGCGCGCGGCGAGATCGAGGATTCCAAAACCGTCTGCGGACTTTTGCTGGCGGAGCGCGTATTATGCAAAAAATAATACACATATTTAGTGCAATTGTACGAAATCATGGATTTGATATTTTTCATAAAGCGTTTTAATTGACTTCTTTAACAGAAAATGATATGATTTGACATGAACTCAGACCCGCGTGGGTCACAATTAATAGGAGGATCAAAGCATGAGGAAACTGGCACTTCTCACCGCGCTTGTCATGCTGCTGGCATGCTGCGCAATCCCCGTTCAGGCGGATACCGCGTACACGCAGTCGCCGATGCTCGACGAAGCGGTCGCTTCCGGCGCGCTCGCCCCCGTGGAAGAGCGGCTCCCCGAGAACCCCGCGTCCCCGCACGACATCCATCCCGATTTCCTCGACCTCGAAGTCGGCAACTACGGCGGCACGATCCGCATGATCTCCACCGCCGTCAACTGGTCGGATGATGTGTTCATCGGCATGACCGAGAACCTCCTCACCGCCGAGTCGGTCAACAGCGGCGTGTACCAGCCCAACATCGTGGAATCCTACGAGTTCAACGAAGCGTTCACCGAGTTCACCTTCAAGCTCCGCAAGGGGTTGAAGTGGTCCGACGGCGTGGAAGTGACGATGGACGACGTGGAATTCTGCGTCAACGCCTTTATCAAAAACGAAGAGATCAACCCCGTCATCGCCGGCTACATGCGCGACGCGGGCTCCGCGACGGGCGAGCCCTTCACGTTCACCCGCATCGACGACGAGACGTTCATGATCAGCTTCAACCAGACCTACGGCGGCTTCCTCGCCCACATCTCCATCTCGGGCTGGAAGGGCTACACCGACTGGATCAAGCCCGCGCACTACCTCAAGCCCTTCCACAAGGATTACGCGGAAGAGGTGCACGGCTCGCTCGACGCGTACTACGAGTTCCTCAAGCCCTTCGCCGAGGCGATCGGCTATGACGACCCCACCGCCGAGACCGTTTGGGTCACGGTGATCAACCAGGTGGACGTCACGAACTGGGAATGCTCCGACGCAACCGACATGCTCACAACCGTAACGTTTGCGGGCACATCCCTCGAGAGCGACTTCCCCCACCTCTACCCCTGGGTCATGACCCGCTACGCGGACAACTACTACTACTACGAGCGCAACCCCTACTACTTCAAGGTCGATGCCGACGGTCAGCAGCTCCCCTACGCGGACGAGATGCTCTACTACACCGTCGAGTCCAACGAGCTTGCGCAGCTTGAGATCATCGCCGGCAACGTCGATTTCGTGCGCGCCATCGCGACGGTTGACAACCTCACCCTCTATCGCGAGAACGGCGAGAAGGCGGGCATCGAGGTGTACGTCGGGCTTCAGCACAACCACCCGACCGATTTGTCGGTGAACATGAACTACGGGCTGAACATCGACGGAACGGTCAAGGACGACGATGCGAGCCGGGCGTGGCAGGAGGTCGTGAACCTCATCGAGTTCCGTCAGGCGATCACCATCGCGCTCGACGCGCAGGAGATCATCGACTCGGTCTACCTCGGACTTGCCGAGCCGCAGGTTGAGTTCGGCTGCGTGTACGACATCGAGGGCGCGATGGAGCTGCTCGATTCCGTCGGCATCGTCGATCAGGACGGCGACGGCTTCCGCGAGACCCCCTCGGGGCTCCCGCTGCAGTGGCAGATCTGGACGCAGTCCAGCGGCTCCTCCGACTACATTCAGGTTTGTGAACTGGCGGTCGAGTATTGGCGTGAGATCGGGCTGAACGCAAGCGCATACGCCACCGACAGCTCGCTGCTCGCCACCTCGAACAGCGCAAACGAAATCCCCATGCGCACCATCAACGCGCACGCGGCGAAGCTGTTCTTCTATCAGGATTGGGCGACGAGCTGCTGGGGCCCCTTGTGGCAGCAGTGGTTGGCAAACGGCGGTCTGGCTGGGAAGATCCCCGCGGACACCACCGACTACCTCGTCCCGCCGCAGAATGTGCAGGACTTCTATCTCATGGACGCTTCGGTCAACGCCGTGACGCCTGAGGTCGCGATCAATGAGATCGTGCCCCAGATGATCGATTACATGGCGGAGAACCTGTTCCTCATCATGCACTCCGACAACATCCAGAAGTGCGTGGTTGCGGATGCCAACATCGGCAACATGCCCACCGGCGGGTTGTGCATCAGCTTCGGCTTCGCGCTGGAAACGCTGTACCACAAGTAAGCCAAAACGCAATAATAGGGCGCTTCCCTGCACTTCGGGGCGGCGCCCGAAATCTATTTGGGAGGAAACCATGCGAAAGCCGAATGTATTGTTTTTGATGTGCGATCAATACCGGTTCGATTGCATCGCCGCACTCGGAAACAGCAAAATTTCAACCCCCAACATCGACCGCCTCGTGAAGCGCGGCGTGGCGTTCGAGCGCGCGTACTCCACCTGCCCCGTGTGCGTGCCCGCGCGCTATACCGTGCGCACGGGCTGCGAGCCGTTTACCACCCTGTGCTATTCCAACGAGGCGGCGAAACCTGGCATGACCGAGCGCTG
>JBMNUA010000071.1:0-10696 GCA_050945995.1 Christensenellales bacterium | reverse complement strand
GCTATACTATGGAAGACATTTTCTTGGGGGTATTACATATGCGCTGGGATACCGGCATAGACCTCGGCACGCAGCAGGTGCGCATGGCGGGCGCGGCGGGACTGATCTTGGATGAACCGTCGTATATTGCCATGCGCGAGGACGGCTCGGCGGCATACGTCGGGGAGAACGCTTGGCGGCTTCTGGGCAGAGCGCCCAAGGGGCTGACGGTGGAAGGCTCGCTGCGCGACGGCGTACCCGAATCGACGATGTACGCGCAGCGGATGTTCCAATGGCTGTTCCGTCGGGCGGAGGCGGAGAAACGCCGCAGACACGCGGTGCTGATCTCGTGCGCGCCGTTCGCCCGCCCCGCGTACCGGGAAGCGCTGATGCAGGCGGCGCTCGACGCGGGCGCGACGGACGTCGCGCTGGTGCGCTCGGACGCGGTGTGCGCGCTGGGCAGCGGCGTCGATCTCATGGGCCCGCAGGCGACGTTCGTCATCGATGTCGGCGCGGGCAAGATGACCGCGACATTGTTCTCGATGGGCAGGCAGGCGGCGTTCGGCAGCCTGCCCTATGGCATGAACCGCGTCAATGAGCGGATCATCGACGCGCTGAAGGCGGAATATGGATTCGCGGCGGGCTTTCGCACAGCGGAGGATATCAAGCTCGCGCTTGCCTCGGCGCACCCGGGTGATGTGTCGAAGGTGAAGGCGCGCGCCGCGGGTCTGGATCTGTTCGCCCGCCTGCCGCGGCTTGTGGAAATTGCGCCGGAGATGATCACCCGGCTCTGCCAAGACCCGCTGCGGGAGCTGATGGGCATGTGCAGTGCGGTGATCGCCAACGCGCCGGAGGAGCTGTCCGCGGATTTGAACGACGTGGGAGCAACGCTCGCCGGCGGCGGCGCGCAAATCCCCGGTCTGGATAAATTGATCGGCGATACGCTCGGCATCCCCTGCTCGATCGCGGAAGCGCCCGCGCTGTGCGGCATCAAGGGCATCCGCGCAATGCTGCTCGAGCCCGACCGCTATCAATCGCTCGTCTGGCAGCGCATGGCGCTCGCCCAGCGCAGGTAACGCGCGTGAAACGCACGGTTCGCGCGGGCAAATTGCAGCTGGAATATACCCTCGTGCGCGCGCGCAGAAACGATGTGCGCATCCAGGCGCTCGAGGGCGGGCTCACGCGCGTGTACGCGCCCAGGCACGCGCGGCTTTCGGATGTCGATGCGCTGGTGAGAAAGCATGCCGATCGGATCATCCGCATGAAGGAAGCGCTCAAACCGCCCGCGATCCGAGATGGCGATTCGCTCACGCTCGCCGGCACGCCCCGCGTGCTGCGCATCTTACAGGGCGCGCCGCGGGTGGAGATCGCGCCGGACGCGGTTCATGTCACAACAGCCGACCCCGCGGATGAAGATCAGGTGCGCGCGCTCCTTATGCCCGCACTTCAAGACTTCGCGCTTCGGACGATCCGCGCGCGCATCGATGTCTTTTTGCCGATCATCGGCGGCGCGCCCGGCAAAATCGCCGTGCGCGCCCAGCGCACCCGCTGGGGCAGCTGCTCGTCCAAGGGGAATTTGAGCTTCAATTGGAAGCTGATCCTCGCGCCGCTTGCGTGCCTGGATTATGTGGTCGTCCACGAGCTCTGCCACCTCGCCGAATTCAACCATTCGCCCGCGTTTTGGAAGCGCGTAGCGCATTTCATGCCCGATTATACGATCTGGAAGGAGTATTTGAAGCGAAACGGCAGCGGGCTCGCGATTTGATGAAAATGTAGGACTATAGTCACTTGACGAAACACATTTGTAATTGTTATAATCAATTACGCATGCAAAAGCGGATTGGAGGCGTACCGAACGTGAGATATCCCGAATACAGAGATAAGAACGACAGACGAATCAGCAGGCTGCGCGCCAAGTATCGCAGGCGCACGGCGCTGGTGTTCTTCATGGCGCTCGTGCTCGGGTTCCTGCTTGGATGGATACTCTTTGGCATTGTCAATGGTTCTGCGGGCGACCGGAGCAGCCAGCCGGCGCAGCCGACGCCCGCGCCCGATGCGATCGCCACGCCGACGCCCACCCCGTGGGCGGATGAAACGCCCGAACCCGAGCCGACCGAGGCGCCCACGCCCGAGCCAACTGCCGAGGTCGCGGAGATTACCGCCCCGCCGGCTGACCCGACCGAAGCGCCCGTCGCACAGGAGACCCCCGCGCCGCTTGTGCTCGGCAGGGGCTCGAAGGACGACCCGATTCTGATCGGCGAACCCTACTCGTTCACCGCGCAGCTGCGCGAGGACGGCACGCCCGCGAGCGACACCGCCGAGGCGGCGCACCATCAGCTGCCCGTCACCATGACCGTGGAACGCCACCTCACGCCCGAATACTACTACGAGAATTACTCGACGCAGTATAACATCAAGGGCAACGAAGCGGGCGCGCAGATCAACATCGAGCTGGGCGCGGTCGAGGGGCTGAGCGAGGTCTCGATGCAGGACGCGATCCTGGTGATGTTTGAAAACGAGCAGGGCGATGTGCAGCAGGGCTTTAAGTTCACCGACGGCGAGATCGGCGCGCAGTCGAATTCCGAAATCGCGACCGGCGCTGCGGATGCGATCTATAAACGCTATAACTACGGCGATGTGCCGGATATCTCGTATCTCACGCTCACCTATTATGAGGGCGGCTTCCCGGTGACGGTGTACTTCTCGCTGACGGATTCGATCCTGCCCGAAGAGCCGGCGTCAGCGCCCGAAGCGACGCAGGCGCCCGCCGAGGACGGCGATGCCTATCAGACGGGCGACGAGGGGGAAGGCGTGCTCAAGCTCCAGCAAAAGCTGATCGAGCTTGGCTACCTCTCCGGCACGGCGGACGGCAAGTACGGCAAGTGGACGGAGGCGGCGGTGATGGCGGCGCAGAAGGACCTCGGCATGGCGCAGACCGGTGTCGCCGATGCGGCGTTCATTCAGGCGTTGAACGAGCGGTAACTGCGCGCGCATCGGCATAGCTTTGTTTTGCGGCGGGGGATCGACCCCGCCGCAAACTGTAAATTCCGTGAAACCGTCGAAAAGGTATTGACTTTTCTCCAAAATCGTGTATAATTTATTTCGTTGCCGACGAAACGGTTCGCCGTTGGGCAGTCGCCCGGTGCTGGCGTAGCTCAATTGGCAGAGCAGCTGATTTGTAATCAGCAGGTTGCGGGTTCGAGTCCCATCGCCAGCTCCATCGTTTTGAGAAGCACCATGGGAATGTATTTGGGTAGGTTCCCGAGTGGCTAAAGGGAGCAGACTGTAAATCTGCCGTCAACGACTTCGGTGGTTCGAATCCACCCCTGCCCACCAAAAGCCCTCCCTCAGGTCTTTCTGGGGGAGGCGCTTCACCAAAAGACCCGCTCGGCGCTCGCGCCGCACAACGGGCAATCCGCGGGAATGGCGGAATTGGCAGACGCGCTAGATTCAGGTTCTAGTGAACGCATGTTCATGCAGGTTCAAGTCCTGTTTCCCGCACCAGCACAAAACCCTTGAAATCATTGAGATTTCGGGGGTTTTTTCTTGCCCGGTACACCTATGCGGTACACGTTTCACTATTTCAATTGGTCTGTCGTTGCTTACTATATCATGATATCCTTTATCCAAATAGTGACACCCCCCAAACATTCTGATATAATAGAACTAATAGGATAGGTATCATTTAACATAGGGGGTAGTTTTAAGTGAATGATCAAAACGTGAAATTATCTGTAGTAGCGTATTATCTGTCTAAATTTGATTTGGACGCTGTGAAGGCGTTGGGATATCGCAACAGAACGAACGCAATAAATGATATTTCCGTAAGGATTGGTAGCGGAAACAACTATCTCAAGCAAAGGCGAGATGAATTCGATGTTTTGACTGATAGCCATAGGAGGGGTTATGCTAACCGCGAACCGACCCCCGCTGTAATAGATATGCATAATCAATTAAAAGACATTCATCTAGATGATTATACTGATATTGTTTTGCAGATGGTCAATCCATCCAGTTCTGAAATTGTTAATAATGCACTAGACGGTCTTTTTGAGATCGGTCCGGATTTTTCCGATGTAGAAATTGAGGCAATAATAAATGCAAAAGACACAAGTGCCGCAATTTCATTGCGACAGTCGGCACAGAAAACTCGGATCTACAACCCCAAAATAATTGAAAACCTAAAAAAGCTTTATCAGTATCGTTGCCAAGTTTGTTGCCACTCAACTCAAGAATATGGTGTCCATATTGTAGAAGCGCATCATATTTTGCCTTTCTCCTCTAGGGCGATACCGCATAAAGGGGACGTGCGCCGACGAGGTGAATTTTCGTCAGATTGAACTTGCAAAATCCGCAGGCTTAGCAGCGCTACCTCAAGGGTTTTGCAGGCACTAGATGGCGGAAATGCATCCGTCCGCGCGCGTTCGATTTGTGCGGTATTGCCCTAGCCAAAACAATAATGCAGATAATATTATTATACTATGCCCGAATCATCACAGATTAATCCATAAAACAGCCCCTACGTTTGATGAACAAAGAAAAGCTTTTGTCTTTTCAAATCATATCGAACTGGAAGTAAAATTGAATTTACATCTCTAGATATTTAGTGTATTACATATTACTATATTCGTTTGTCCGCGCCAAAAGACCTTGTTTATGTGGGTTTATGCGTTTGTTCTTATGAAAACCCCACCCCCAACTGTTAAAAATCAGTTGACGGTGGGTTCATTCTATGGCAAAATGGTGTCGCAGCGTGTTTGCAGGAGGGAAAATAACTATGAATCAAACAGGCATCGACTGGACAGGCGCAAAATCGAATACAGAACTCGAGGAAACCCTCTATTTCTACACAAGAAACGACTATCTGATCATCAACAACCTGCTCAGCGGCAATATCGATTTCATGTGGGAAGTCGCCAAAATAGTGATAAAAGACAACGCGGATGTGCTTCGTGAGCATGAAAACGGCGAGCGACCGCCGCTTGACGACAAAACCATCGCGCGGCTCAAAAAGCGGATCTGGGAAAAGCTCGATGATCGCGCAAAATCGGAAATCCTTGAAATCGCCAAAGCTGATATACAAAATATTCTAAGCGCGATGAAGCCGACAAAAAACAGCATCACCCTCTACAGAATCATCATCATCGACGACGAAGGTTCCCGGCGCCCGTATACAACATCGCTTCATTACAACATCGGTGATATAATAGCGTTTCCGCATATCTCATCAACGAGCATCTATCCGGGGTATGAAGAAAACACAGGTCCGGAAGAAAAAGCGGATTATGCGTTTTATAGATATGAGATCACTGTCCCCGAAAACGGACTTGTTTTGGAGCTTTACCCGATTTGCCAGGAAAACGAGGTTCTCCTGCCGCCCATGAAGTGCGAAATAACAAACATACGCCATGACAGCGGCAACGAAAGGTGCAGGGGAATCATTGAGCTCAAGTATCTAGAAAGATTACCCGCCGATATCATGCAATAGCTTTTTCTATCGCGCCCTCACCCCGCCTCATCCTACCATTCTTTGTTGCACGTCCACCCATTCTTTGCTATAATGATCCCAAGCAATGCGCTTACACACCACCCGCGCCCCATACGGGGCACGCGGACAGTTTCCATAACATAAACCGAGGGGAGTGGACGGTATGGGTTTGATCAAGGCAGCAATGGGCGCGGTCGGCGGCGTCCTCGCGGATCAATGGAAAGAATTCTTCTACTGCGATGCCATGGATGCCGATGTGCTCGCGGTCAAGGGCAAAAAGCGCGTCTCCGGGCGCTCATCCAACACGCGCGGCGAGGAGAACATCATCTCCAGCGGCTCGGTCGTCGCCGTCGCCGACGGTCAGTGCATGATCATCGTCGATCAGGGCAAGGTCGCCGAGCTCTGCGCCGAGCCCGGCGAGTTCATCTACAACGCGTCCAGCGAGCCGAGCATCTTCCACGGCGACCTCGCCGATGGCATCATGAACACCTTCCAGTCCATCGGTCGCCGCTTCGCGTTCGGCGGCAGCCCCGGCACGGATCAGCGCATCTACTACTTCAACACCAAGGAGATCACCGGCAATAAGTATGGCACGGTCAACCCCGTGCCCTTCCGCGTGGTCGATCGCAACATCGGGCTCGATATCGATATCTCCATCCGTTGCAACGGCGAATATTCGTATCGCATCGTCGATCCCATGCTGTTTTACACAAACGTATGCGGCAATGTGGACGCGAATTTCCGCCGCGATCGCATCGATAGCCAGCTCAAGGCGGAGCTGCTCACCGCGCTGCAGCCCGCGTTCGCGCGCATCTCCGCGCTCGGCGTGCGCTACAGCGCCATCCCCGGGCACACCCAGGAGCTTGCCGAGGCGCTCAACGAGGCGCTGTCCGAAAAATGGGGCAAGCTGCGCGGACTCGCGGTCGCCTCCTTCGGCGTCAACTCCGTCACCGCCTCGAAAGAGGACGAGGACATGATCAAACAACTCCAGAAATCCGCCGTCATGCGCGATCCGAATATGGCGGCGGCGAACCTCGTCGGCGCGCAGGCGGATGCCATGCGCGCGGCGGCGTCCAACGAGGGCGGCGCGATGGCGGGCTTCATGGGTCTGAACTTCGCGCAGCAGGCGGGCGGCGCAAACGCGCAGTCGCTGTTTGAGGCGGGCAGCCGCCAGCAGCCCGCCGCGCCCGCATCGGGCTGGGCGTGCGCCTGCGGACACGCCGGCAACGCCGGCAAATTCTGCGCCGAGTGCGGGCAGCCGCGCCCGTCCGACGGCTGGGCCTGCGGCTGCGGCGCGCAGAACAAGGGCAAATTCTGCGCCGAATGCGGGCGCGCGAAGCCCGCGGGCGCGCTCCAATACCGCTGCGACAAATGCGGTTGGGAGCCCGAGGACGCGAAAAATCCCCCGAAATTCTGCCCCGAATGCGGCGACCCCTTCGACCAAAACGACGCGAAACCATAATTCGGATGTCAAACGCCCATTTCCGGCGATTGATCCACAACATATTGTGGTGTTTCTGACGGAAATGGACGTTCGGCGCCCGCAACAACCATAGCCCTGCGGACGACACGCTGTGGAAAGGATGGGTCATATGGCTGGTATGGAGTTCAAATGCCCCTCGTGCGGCGGGGCGATCGCCTTTGATAGCGCCGCGCAACAGCTCAAATGCCCCTATTGTGATAGCGAGTTCGAGATCGACGCGCTCAAGGCATACGATGCGGAGCTCGCGGGCGACCCCGGTGATGATCTGGAGTGGCGCATGCCCGACGGCTCGTGGACGGACGACGAAGCCGCCTCCATGCGCGCCTACACCTGCAACTCCTGCGGCGGCGAGCTGCTCACCGAGGAGACGACCTCCGCGACCAGCTGCCCCTACTGCGACAGCCCGGTGGCGCTCACCGGGCGGCTCGCGGGCGACTTGCGCCCCGATGTCGTCGTCCCCTTTCAGCTCGATAAGGCTGCCGCGCGCGACGCGCTCGTCCAGCATTATGCAAAAAAACCGCTGCTCCCCAAATCGTTCAAGGACGAAAACCACATCGACGAGCTGCGCGGCATGTACGTCCCCTTCTGGCTGTTCAACGCCGACGCCGACGCGCGCATGCGCTACCGCGCCACGCGCATCCGCCGCTGGCGCGATTCCAAGTACGATTATACCGAGACCTCGCACTTCCTCGTCACCCGCGAGGGCGACATCGGCTTTGAAAACGTCCCGGTTGACGGCTCGGTCAAAATGCCCGACGATATGATGGAATCCCTCGAACCCTTCGATTGCGAGAAGGCGATGCCCTTCTCCGCCGCGTACCTCGCCGGCTACCTCGCCGATCGGTACGATGTCGATGCCGATTCGAGCATCGAGCGCGCCAACGCGCGCGTCACCCGCAGCGCGGAGCAGGCGTTCGCCGCGACGGTTCAGGGCTATCAGTCCGTCACGCCCGACGGCGGCAGCATCCGGCTGCGCGACGGCGGCGCGAAGTACGCGCTGTTGCCCGTGTGGATGCTCGGCACCAACTGGAACGGCAAGCGCTATACCTTCGCCATGAACGCGCAGACCGGGAAATTCGTCGGCGACGATCTGCCCGTGGATCGGCGCGCCTACCGCCGCTGGTTCGGCGGCTGGGCGGCGGGCTTCGCCGTGCTGTTCTACGGGCTTTTGCGGCTCGGCGCGTATTTCTTCATCCAATAAGAGGGGGGTGTCCGCCATGAAACGTATCGCACTTTGCGCGCTTGTCGTCTGCCTTCTCTTGTCGGCGACCGTCCTCCCCGCCGCCGCGCGCACCATCCCGGATGCGCGGCTGCTCCCGCGCCTTGTGGACGATGCAAACCTGCTCGCGCCCGAGGACGCGGCAACGCTTCTCGATCAGCTCGATGCGATCAGCGAGCGCCACCAGTTCGACCTCGCCATCGCCACCGTTCCCTCGCTCGGCGGGCAGTCGCCGTATGATTTCGCCGACGATTTCTTCGACTACAACGGCTACGGCATGGGCGCGACCGCCGACGGCATGCTGCTTGTGATCAGCATGGAGGAGCGCGATTGGGTGATCTCCACCCACGGCTTCGGCATCGACGCGTTCACCGACGCCGGGCAGGCGCACATCATGGACGAGGTGCTGCCGCATCTCTCCGATGGCGATTACATGGGTGCGTTCACCCGTTTCGCGCAGCTCTCTGATGATTTCCTCACCCGCGCGCGGGAAGGCGCGCCCTACGACACCGGCAATTTGCCCAAGCGCGCACTCACGGGCAATCAGCATCTCATCGTCGTCGGCGCGAGCCTCGCGCTCGCGCTCATCGGCGCGTTTCTCGCGCTTCAGATCATGAAATCGTCCCATAAATCCGTGCGCGCCGGCGTGCACGCGGACGCCTATGTCCGAAAGGGCAGCTTCCGGCTGACCGCCAGCCGCGATCTGTTCCTCTACAAGCAGGTCAGCCGCCGACGCCGCGAGACCGAGTCCAAGGGCGGCGGCAGCTCAACGCGCACCAGTTCCTCCGGGCGCAGCCATGGCGGCAGCAGCGGCAAATTTTAACAGGGGAGGGCGATGCCCATGAAATCCGCGCTCACGGACGATCTGCGCGCCATCGGCGTTCGCCGGGGCGACGCGCTGCTCGTTCATTCCTCGCTGTCCGCGCTCGGGGGCATTGCGCCGGGCGATGTGATCGACGCGCTTCTCGACGCGCTCGGCGAACAGGGCACGCTCATCATGCCCGCGCTCTCCTTTGGCACGGTCACGCGCGCGAGCCCGGTGTTCGACCGCGCCGCGACGCCCTCCTGCGTCGGCTATCTCACCGAGTATTTCCGCGCGTCCGTCCCCGGAACGATCCGCAGCATGCACCCCACGCACTCCTGCTGCGCGCTGGGCGCGCACGCCGATTTCTTCACCCGCGATCATCACCTCGATGATACGCCCGTCGGCGCGCACTCGCCCTTTCGCAAGCTGCGCGATGCGGGCGGCAAGCTCCTGTTCATCGGCTGCGGCACACAGCCCAACACCTCCATGCACGGCGTCGAGGAGCTTGCATCGCCCGATTACCTGTTCTCCGAGCCGATCGTCTACACCCTGCGCGACGGGCATACCGCCCGCGAAAAAACCTACACCCCGCACGGATTTCGCGATGCCCAGCAGCGCTATGAACGGCTCGAGCCGCTGCTTAACGATCGCGAGATCGCCCGCGGCAAGCTGCTCGCCGCGGACAGCGTGCTCATGGACGCGCGCGCCGTCTGGGAAAAGGCGCATGCCGCGCTTTTACGCGACAGCCACTACTTTGTGGACATCGCCCCTTGATGCGAGGGAGAAAAACCCTGAAACGGAGGGATTTTATGCTCGAAAAACAGTTCTACGCCAACGGGCAGCGCGTCTATGAGATCAAGGATGATGTGCTCACCTATTTCTATCAGGACGGCGCGGTCAAAGCCGCCGGCGGATACGTCGATGGCAAGATGGAGGGCGCGTGGACGTTTTATCGCGCGGACGGCGCGCTCTGGCAGACCGCGCACTTTCTGGGCGACCAAAAGCATGGGCGCTGGGTTCGCTACGCGCGCGACGGCGCGGTCGAGTACGACCGCGTGTTCGCGCATGGGAAGTCCGTCAAACAGGAGGTGTGAGATGGCAAAGCCTGTCCATATCAACGCTGCGGACGCCGAGTCGCGCACCAAACAGCAGCATGGCGCATATGCGTATACGCGCTGTGATCTCGTGCCGCGCGATGCGACGGCGAACTGCGCGTTGCGCATGTACGAGCTCAAGCCCGGCATGAGCGCTTACCCATACCATTATCATTTGAAAAATGAGGAGATTTTCTTTATCCTCCGCGGCGTGGGCGTTCTGCGTACCCCGGAGGGCGAGCGCACCGTCGCGCCCGGCGATTGTTTCTATTTCCCTGCTGATGAGCGCGGTGCGCATAAGCTGACAAATACATCGCCCGATGCCGCGCTCGTTTATCTCGATTTCGGCGTCTGCCATGACCTAGATGTTGCGCTCTACCCCGATTCTGGGAAAATTGGCGTCTGGGGCAAGGATGTCAACCAACTATTTGAGACGAAAAACGACGTGGATTACTACAAGGGCGAGTGATGGGGAACGCCGGAGAGGTAAGTGACGCTGCCCGGGAACGCTGGGGCTCTGCCCCAGACCCCGTTCAAGGGCTGGCGCCCTTGAAAATCCCATGCGCCGCCGCTATCGCGGCGGCAGAGGATACAATTAGGATAAGTATGTCGTCGCCATGTGGTTGGG
>JBMNUA010000070.1:0-10766 GCA_050945995.1 Christensenellales bacterium | reverse complement strand
CGAGCCCAACGCCATGAACTTCCACTTCAACCTGACCTCCGTCGATCCCGTGAAGGCGCCGTATTTGCACAGCGTCGATTTCCGCCGCGCGCTGTCCATCGGCATGGACCGCGAGACGGTGATCGCTACCTTCTACACGGTCGGACCGTACAGCTCCAAGGTCGCGCAGACCTCGTTCCTCGAGGGTTCGGCGCACTACGACGAGGAGTGGGCGACGCAGTACACCCAGTTCGACCCGGACGAGGCGAACGCGATGCTCGACGCGCTTGGCATGACGGAGTATGACGCCAATGGCTACCGCATGACCGCAAACGGCGAGGAGTTCGATTTGGTCATTCTTTGCCCGAGCTATGACGTGCAGTGGATCGAGGTCGCCGAGATGGTCGCCTCGCAGTGGCGCGAAAACTTGAAGGTCAACGTCATCGCCAACGAGGTCGATCCCTCCCTGTGGGGCGAGCGCACCCAGAGCAACGACTTTGACATCACGAACCTGACCGGCAGCGACGGCTTCCTCTACGTCTCCACCGGCGCGGTTGACAGCTGGACAGGCTACAACGCCTACGGATGGGGCACCCGCTTCATGCCGGGCGCGTACCTCGAGGAGGGCGACAAGGCCTTCGAGCCGACCGAGAACATGGCGAGGCTTTGGGAGCTCGGCAACCTCATCATCAACGAAGTTGATTTTGACGAGCGCGACAAGCAGATCGCCGAGGTCATACAGATCCGCAAGGACGACCTCTCCGCCATCGGCATCGGACGGCGCTTGCCCGCCATCAACATCATCAAAAACAACTTCCGCAATGTCGAGAACCTCAACCAGGATTGGGCATTCGGATTCTGCGGCTCGAGCCGCGGCGACGGTTACTGGATTCAGGCTGATTGATCAGGTTACCCGTTGAATCGGCCGTGGGGGGCGTTTTACACACGAATGAAGAACGCGTGAACCCCGGGAGGCATGGAGGGTGTGAACCCTCCATGGTCGATCATTTTTATCGGCTTTGCCGGTGAAAATGGATTCGTCTCAAGGGCGTGCTTGCCCGCCCGACGACGAATCGGTACACGCAGCCGGATTTCGCCCGAATTTCCGCAAGGAAATTCAGAAATCCGCGCCTTCGTTTCCTTGGCTTACGCATGACGCAGTTCATGCGTAAGCCCTGGGTCGTGGAGGGCGCTGTGCAAACAGCGCCCCGGCATCAAGCGCGGCCAGCGCGCATCGGCCGCATGGGGAGGATAGACCCGTATGTTCCAATATATCGTCAAGCGGATATTGATACTCATACCGCTGCTACTGGCGCTTTCCATCGTGGTGTTTGTGATCATACAGCTTCCGCCGGGTGATTATCTCACCACATACATCAACCAGCTCCGCTCCAGCGGCATGCAGATCGACGCGGATTATATCGCCGCGCTCGAGGCGCGCTACGGGCTGGATCAGCCCATGTATGTGCAGTATTTCAAATGGATGGCGAACATCCTGCAGGGCGATCTCGGCTACTCGTTTTTATACAAGCGTTCGGTGAACGCGCTCATCGCCAGCCGGTTGCCGGCGACGATCACCATTTCGCTGGTCAGCGTCGTGCTCATCTGGCTGATCGCGTTTCCGATGGGCTTTTATTCGGCGACGCACAAGTATTCGTTCGGAGATTATGCGTTCACGGGGATCAGCTTTTTCGGGGTGTCCGTGCCCGAATTTTTGCTGGCGATCGTGATTATGTACCTATATTTTTTGGTGACCAGGCAATACGCGGGCGGGCTGTACAGCGATGTGTTCGCGGGCAAGCCGTGGACATGGGCGAAAATTACGGACATGCTGCGGCATGTTTGGATACCGCTGCTTGTCATATCGATCACGGGCACGGCGGGGCTGTTTAAGACCTTCCGCGCGAATTTGCTCGACGAGATGACAAAGCCCTATGTCAAAACCGCGCGCGCAAAGGGGCTTTCGCACATGCGGCTGCTCATCAAATACCCGGTGCGGATCGCGCTGATCCCGTTTATTTCGACCGTGGGCTGGATGCTGCCGGGGCTGATCTCCGGGCAGACCGTGCTCGCGATGGTGTTGAGCCTGCCGACGATTGGGCCTTTGCTCATCACGGCGCTTCAAAACCAGGACATGTATCTCGCGGGCTCGATCGTGTTCATCATGGGCATATTGGCGATGATCGGCACGCTCGCTTCGGACATACTGCTCGCGGTGACCGATCCGCGCATACGCAGTTCGATGTAGAGGAGGGGCGGGCATGCAAGATCCGATCAACGGACTTCAAACGGTATCAAGGCGCGAAATGAAGCGGCGAAAGGCCGCGTACAAGGCGCAGGCAGAGCGACAGGTGGACTCGATCTACGTCGCCTCGCAGTTTAAGCTCACGCGGATGCGCTTTGTGCGGAACCGGCTGGCGGTCGTGGGGCTCGTGACGCTAGTGATCATCTACATCATCGCGCTGTTTGCGGGGTTCATCGCGCCCTACGGCAAGCAGGAATACAACCCCAAGGTGCTCAACATGCAGCCGATGGGCATGCATTTTGTAGACGCGGAGGGGAACTTCTCGCTGCGCCCGTTCGTGTACGAGATTGTCGCGGGCTACGATCCGGTGACTTTTTTGCCGATGTATGAGTTGAACACGGAGGCGAAAGAGCCGATCCGGCTGTTTGTGCGCGGTTCGACGTACAAGCTGCTCGGGCTGTTCGAGACGGACATGCACCTCTTCGGCGTGGAAAACGCGGTGGGACCGACGGGCGGCGTGTTCGGGGTCTACCTGTTCGGCACGGATCAGGCGGGCAGAGACCTGTTCTCGCGTACAATCATCGGCTCGCAGATCTCCTCAACCGTCGGGCTCATCGGCGTGATGCTCTCGTTCTTTCTCGGGCTGATCCTCGGCGGGCTGTCGGGCTATCTCGGCGGAGTGGTGGACACGGTGATCCAGCGGGTGATCGATTTTACGATCTCGCTGCCGACGATCCCGCTGTGGATGTCGCTCGCCGCCGCTGTGCCGTCCAACTGGCCGGTCACAAAGACGTATTTTGCGATCACGCTCATCCTCTCGCTCGTGAGCTGGCCTGGGCTTGCGCGCACCGTGCGCAGTAAGTTCATGTCGCTGAAGAACGAGGACTTTGTGAAGGCGGCGCGCGTCGCGGGGGCGGGCACGCCGCGGATCATCCGCAAGCACATGCTTCCGATGTTCGCGAGCCATTTGATCGCGTCACTTTCGCTCTCCATCCCCGGGATGATCCTCGGCGAGACCTCGCTGTCGTTTCTGGGGTTGGGGCTGCGCGCGCCGGCGGTGAGTTGGGGCGTGCTGCTCGCGGACGCGCAGAAGTTCCGCAATGTCTCGCTGTATCCGTGGACGCTGATCCCGGGGATCTTCGTCATCATCACCGTGATGGCGTTTAACTTCGTGGGCGACGGGCTGCGTGACGCCGCCGATCCGTATTTGTAAGCGGGAATTTGCCGCTCGACGGCTGTATGTGAGGGCATATGTACATCAATTTTAAGAAGTTCTCGGTTCGGTTCGATCTGGATTCGCAGACGTTTTGCGTGTACTACGACGGCATGGGCGCGGTGGTGCGCGATGCGCGGATCACCTCTTTAGAATCCAAGCGCGAACCACAGGCGGCGCTTGCCGACTATGCGCCGCCGCGCGGCGCGGTGACGCGCGGGGACGACCACGCGACGCTGACGGTCACATACGGCGGCGAGGATATCGGGCGGCAGGATGTTTCGATGCGCTTTCGGATCGACAACGGCGGTGTGACGCTGTTTACTGGCGGCGAGGGCACGGCGAGCGTCGGGTATGCGGGGCACCTGAACTGGGGCGCGCATACGCAGCGCGAGACCATGGCGGTACGCCTCGGCGATGGCGGCGCGCGCGCGCTGCGCGCGGCATACGGTCCGGCGGCGTCGATCCACGACAACGCGCTGTTTGACAAAGACAGCGATTCCGCCATCTCCTTCCACACAGCGGGCACGTTCCGGCTCTCCTACGATTGGGCGGCGGACGCGTATGCCTTCTCATTTGACACCATGGGTTGGGATTATGCGCGCGCCCTCGAAATCCGCGTGGAGCGCGATGTATACGAGCGCACATTCAACTTGGATTACAAAAAGTTCAATCCGAACACCACGTTCAAAACACCGCCCGTGGGCTGGATGACTTGGTACGCGGTGCAGTTCGACGCGGGAGAGAAAACGGTGCTTGAAAACGCGCGCTGGCAGGCGGAGCATCTGAAGGACTACGGGGCGGACACCATCTGGGTGGATTGGGAGTGGTATCACCGCGATTTCTCGTCGGTGGGCGCGGACGATCTCGACATGTACAACCCCGACCCCATCGCGTATCCGAACGGGCTCAAGCATGTGGCGGATCGCATCCGCGAGATGGGGTTCATCCCCGCCTTGTGGATCGGACCGACCTGCGACCCGCGCGAGAACGAGATGATCGCGCAATACCCCGACGCGGTGATGGCGAAGCGCCCGAGCTGGTGCGGGCAGTATTTCCTCGACCCGACGCACCCCGATTTCCTTGAAAAAATGCTGCCGAGGATGGTGCGGCAGGCGATCGAGTGGGGGTACGAGGCGGTGAAATGGGATTGTCTGCCGATTACGACGACGATCTGCGACGATTGCCACGACACCATCTACGATCCCTCGAAATCCTCGCGCGAGGCGATGATCGGCGCGTTCCGGGCGGCGCGCGAGGTGCTGGGCGAGGACACCTACATGCTCTACTGCGCGGGCACGAACGAGCGCGACATGGATTTGGCGGTGAGCGTGTTCGACGCGGCGCGCATCGGCGGGGACATTTTCCGCTGGGAGGAGTTCATCTCCCAATGCGTGGACAAGGTCTACAAATACTACGCGCTTCACACCGTGGTGTGCAACAACGATCCGGACAATGTGGTGTTGCGCGAGAAATTCAATACATACGACCAGGCGGTGACGCGCGCAGCGTTTGTCTCGCTTGCGGGATTGCCCTTCACGCTTGGCGATAATCTGCCGGATTTGCCGGCGGAGCGTGTGGAGGTATTAAAGCGCTCGATCCCGCCCGTGCCAGCGCATCCCATGGACGTTCGCGCGAGCGTGAGCGACGGGCGCACGGTGATTCTGAATCTCGCGGTTGAAAAGCCGGACATGCGCGCGAACATCGTGGATGTGATCAACCTGACCGCGGCGGACGCGCGCGTGCGGGTCGATCTGCGCGCGGATGTGGGCGTCGAGGGCGGCGCGCACTATGTGTACGATTATTGGAACAGGGCGTTTCTCGGCGCGTATACGGACGGATTGGAGCTAGCACTGCGGGCGCATGCTTCGCGGGTGCTCGCCGTCCACCGCGTGCAGGATGTGCCGCAATTGATCTCAACCTCGCGCCACATCGCGCAGGGCGCGATGGATTTGGAGGCAGTCAGCTACGATGCGGCGGCGCAGACGCTTGTCGGCAAATCGCAGGTCGTCGGCGGTGAGCCGTATGAGGTTGTGGTGTGCGCGCCGGAGGATTTGCGTGTGTTCGGCGAGGGAAACCGCACGAGCACCAATGAAATCGAGCATTTGGGCGGGCCTGCGTGGCGGCTGACCTTTTATCCCGAGAATACGGGCGCGTTCGACTGGACGATCGCCTTCTCCCCGCGGACGCGGACGTAAACAGGTGAGAAGCCGCGGCAAAAGTCGCGGCTTTTTCGTGCGCTTGACGCGCGCGCGCGAAGGGTTTATACTATGATTACGCCTTAATGCGCTAAAGCAGAGGGAGGATTCGGCATGTACACATCGCGCTTGAAAAGCCCGCAGACGGACTTATTGGCAAAGGCGCTCCTATCGCTTTCGGACGAGGAGGAGTGCTACCGCTTCATGGAGGATCTTTTGACGGTGCGCGAAATCCGCGACCTCTCCCAGCGGCTGGAGGTCGCCATGTTACTAAAAGACAAGGTGACCTACAACGAGATCGTCGAAAAGACCGGGGTTTCGACCGCGACGATCGGGCGCGTGAACCGCTCGCTGACCTATGGCGCGGGCGGGTACGAGGTTGTAATCAAAAGAATTGCAAAGGAAGACAGGGATGATTGATTTAGACGCGCTCAACCGCCCGCAGCGCGACGCCGTGGAGTGCACGGAAGGTCCGCTTCTCGTGCTCGCGGGCGCGGGCAGCGGGAAAACGCGGGTTTTGACCTACCGGATCGCCCATTTGATGGAACGGGGCGTGCCGGCGTGGCGGATATTGGCGATTACATTTACAAACAAAGCGGCGCGCGAAATGGCGGAGCGCGTAAATGCGCTTGCCGGGGCGAGCGCGCAGGATGCGTGGATTTCGACCTTCCACTCCGCCTGCGCGCGCATCCTGCGCCGCGACATTGAAAAGCTCGGCTACAAGCGGCAGTTTGCGATCTACGACGAGGACGACCGCATGGCGATCATCAAAGCGGCGGCGAAGGAACTTGGGCTTGGCGACAAGGAGTTTCCGCCGAAGATGATACGCTCGATCATCTCGGATGCGAAAAACCGCATGCTCTCGCCCGCGGACTGGCTGAAGGATGCGGGCGATGATTTTCGCAACCGCAAGCTGTTCGAGGCGTACAGGGCATACGAAAAGGCGCTCAAATCGAACAACGCGCTCGATTTTGACGACCTTCTATTAAAAACATTGGAGCTGCTTGCCGAAAATCCGCCCGTTTTACAGTACTACCGCGACAAATTTCAGTACATACTGGTGGATGAGTATCAGGACACGAACCTCGCGCAGTACGAGTTGGTACGGCTGCTCACGGGCGAGCGGCGCAACCTTTGCGTTGTGGGCGACGACGATCAGTCGATCTACGGCTGGCGCGGCGCGGACATCCGCAACATTCTCGAATTTGAGAAGGATTACCCCGAAACGCGGGTGATCAAGCTCGAGCAGAACTACCGCTCGACGGGCAACATCCTCGACGCCGCGAACCAGGTGATCGCCCACAACGCGGGGCGCAAGGAGAAGGCGCTGTGGACGGAGGCGGACGCGGGCGAGAAGATCACCGTATACAGCGCGCTGGACGAGCGAGACGAGGCGGCGTATGTCGCGGGGATGATCGGTAAACTGCGCGCGGAGGGGTTGCGGCTTCGGGACGCTGCGGTGCTCTACCGCACGAACGGGCAGTCGCGCGTGCTGGAAGAGGCGTTTGTGCGCTCGGGCGTGGGGTATCGCGTGTACGGCGGGCTCAAGTTCTATGACCGCAAAGAGGTCAAGGACTTGATCGCCTACATGCGCGTGCTCGTAAATCCCGACGACGATTTATCCACGCGGCGGATCATCAACGAGCCGCGGCGCGGCATCGGCGATACCACGGTGGACGCGCTGATGCGCTATGCGGCAGAGAGTGAAATGCCGCTGATCTCCGCGGCGCTCGACTGCGAGAGCGCGGGGCTGACCGCGCGCGCGCAGCTTGCGGTGGGGCGGTTTGCGGAGATCATGGTCGATTTGACCGAGGCGCTCTACGCCGAGAAGCCGTCGCAGTTTCTCGCCACGGTGATCGAGCGCACGGGCTATGTGAAGGCGCTCGAGGCGGTCAAGAACGACGAGAATCAGGCGCGAATCGAGAACATCCGCGAGTTGGAAGGCGCGGTGCGCGAGTTCGAGGAGCAGAACCCCGAGGGCGATGTGACGGATTTCTTGGAGAACGTGGCGCTCGTCACCGACTTGGACAACCTCGACGAGCGCGAGGGCGTGGTGACGATGATGACGCTGCACGCCGCGAAGGGGCTGGAATTCGACTGCGTGTTTTTGACGGGACTGGAGGAGGGGATTTTCCCCATCACCCGCGCGATGTTTCAGGACGACCAGCTCGAGGAGGAGCGCAGGCTCTGCTATGTGGGAATCACGCGCGCGCGCAAGCGGCTGTTTTTGACGCACGCGCGCTCGCGGATGCTCTACAACATGCGGCAGGCGAACGCGGCTTCGCGGTTCTTGGGCGAAATCCCCGCGCGGCTGCTAAATAGCGGCAGGCAGACCGGTACGCAGCTGCCGCAGCCGGGGCGCGCGCGGACGCGCGTGCCGACCGGCGCATCGGCGCTCGGGATACCGGGCGTGCAGCGCGGGTTTACGCCGCCCGAGGCGCGCGAGACGCAGACGATCTTCCGCGCGGGCGACCGCGTGATGCACCGGATGTTCGGTCCGGGCAGCGTGGAGGAAGTCATCGGCTCGGGCGCGGGGCAGCGCGTGCGCATCGCGTTCGATTCGGGATCGGTCAAAATTTTCGCGGCGAACGCAGCGCCGATTGTGCGGTTGCAACAATGACGGAGGGGATGCCTATGGACGAGATGCGCGCGCTGGTTGACCGCATCAACGACGCGTCGTACCGATACTACGCGCTCGCCGCGCCCAACATTTCGGACGCGGAATGGGACGCGTTATACGATGAGCTGCTCGATTTGGAAGCGCGGATGGGCATCGTGCTGGCGGATTCGCCCTCGCGGCGCGTGGGCGCACAGCCGCTCGAGGGGTTTGAGACGCACGCGCACATCGCGCGACTGTGGAGCCTTGACAAGGCGCAGTCGAAAGAATCGCTCGCGGAATGGGCGCGGCGGGTTCAGCGGCTGCATGCGGACGCTGTTTCGGGCGGCGCGAATCTGCCCGCGCCCGCCTATGTGGTGGAGCACAAGTTCGACGGGCTCACGATCAACCTGACCTACGAAGGCGGTGCGCTCGTCGCCGCCGCCACGCGCGGAAACGGCGTGGTGGGCGAGATGATCCTCCCGCAGGTGCGCACGATCCGCTCGATCCCGCTGTCCGTCCCCTACGCCGGGCGGTTCGAGGTGCAGGGCGAGTGCTTCATGAAAATTTCGACGCTCGACGAGTTGAACCGCACGGCGACGGAGCCGTTTAAAAACACGCGCAACGCCGCCGCGGGCGCGCTGCGCAACTTGAACCCCGCGGTGACCGCGGCGCGCAGGCTCGACGCCTGCTTTTATGATGTGGGCTACATCGAGGGCGCGCAGTTTCAATCGCATGCGCAGATGCTCGCGTTCTTGGCGGAGAACCGATTTCCATTGTCGGGCTGCGAGGTGTACGCGGACGATTTGGACGCGGTGCAGGACGCGATCGATTCGGTTGAAAACGCGCGCGGCGCGCTGGATTATATGATCGACGGCGCGGTCGTCAAGGTGACCGATTTTGCCACGCGCGCGATCCTTGGTTACACCGACAAATTTCCGCGCTGGGCGATCGCATACAAGTTTGAAGCGGAGGAGACGACGACCACGGTCGAGCGCGTGGAATGGCAGATCGGCAGAACCGGGAAGCTCACGCCGCTTGCGCATGTTTCGCCCGTGGAGCTCGCGGGCGCGACGGTTCGGCGCGCGACGCTCAACAATTATCAGGACATCCAACGAAAGCGCGTGATGGAGAACGCGCGGGTGTGGATTCGGCGGTCAAACGAGGTGATCCCCGAGATCATGGGGCGCGTGGAGGCGTATGATGAGGGCGCGCGCGAGATTGAGAAGCCGAGCCGCTGTCCGGCGTGCGGATCGGCGGTGGAGGAGCGCGGCGCGCACCTGTTTTGCACAAACCGCGCGGGCTGTAAACCGCAGATCGTGGCGCGGCTCGACCATTTCGCGGGGCGAAATGCCATGGACATCGCCACATTCTCCCAAAAGACGGCGGAGCAGCTGGTGGACGCGGGGCTCGTGCGCGAAGCGGGCGATCTGTACCGATTGCGCGCCGAGCAGCTTTTGACCTTGGAGCGGTTCGCGCAGAAGAAGGCGGACAACCTGATCCGCGCGATTGAAACGAGCAAGAAGTGCAAGTTGGATGCGTTCATCAACGCGCTGGGCATTCCGAACACGGGGGTCAAAACCGCGCGCGATTTGGCGGAGCGGTTTGGCTCGATTGACGCGCTGCGGCGCGCTTCCCGCGAGGAGCTGATGGCGGTTGACGAGATCGGCGAGATCGTCGCGGAATCCATCCTCGGCTTTTTCGGGGACGCGGCGAACGCGCGGCAGATCGACGATCTGCTCGCCGCTGGCGTCGCGCCCGAATGGGCGGATGCGACCGCGGCGGGCGTGTTCTCGGGCATGACGGTGGTGTTGACCGGCACGCTTTCTACCATGAGCCGGGCGGAAGCCGAGCGCGCGATCACCGCGCGCGGCGGCAAGTGCGCGGGCAGCGTATCGAAAAAGACGGGGCTCGTGGTCGCGGGCGAGAGCGCAGGCAGCAAACTGACGCGCGCGCAGGAGCTCGGCATCCGCGTTGCAGATGAGGCGGAGTTTCTGCGCATGCTCGATTAAATTTTGACCAAGCCATGCAGGCACGCGCGGAATATGGTATAATGAAGGATAGCATACAGGGCTTACGCTTGACGGAAGAACGCGTGAACGCCGGGGGTATGGAGGGCAACGGATGCGCAGCATGACGGGATACGGGCGCGCGAGCCGCGCGCGCGACGGGCGCGAGCTCACGGTGGAGCTCAAATCGGTGAACCACCGGTTTCTCGATCTCAGCTTTCGCATGCCGCGCTCCTTTCTGTTTCTCGAGGACGATGCGCGCAAGCTGATCGCATCGCGCCTCGCGCGCGGGCATGTGGAGATCTACATCACCTACAAAAACCGCAGGAGCGACGCGAAGACCGTTGAATTGGATCAGGCGCTGCTGGACGCGTATATGCGCGCGCTGGATGGCGCGGAAGGGCTGCCCGACGACCGCACGCGCATGGGCATGGCGCGGTTTCCGGACGTGCTTGTGTTGACCGAGGCGGAGGAGGATCAGGACGCGCTGCGCCTTCTGATGGCGGACGCGATGTCGGGCGCGCTC
>JBMNUA010000069.1:0-10814 GCA_050945995.1 Christensenellales bacterium | reverse complement strand
TCGCCGCGCCGGATCTTTTTCCAGCCGGCGGGGCATTCAAATCTTCGGTTTGAATGCCCCGGTCGCGAAGCGACTTTGATTGCCTTTGGCAATCAAACCTCCGCTTTGTCGCTTTCCGCTCAACGTAACTCTGCTACGCCTCGCTCCAGCTCCAAGGCGCGCCGAATAAAGTCGGCGCGGTCGCGAAGCGACTTGGTTTGCCGCCGACAAACCAACCTCGCAGGACGAAAAAATCTCTCGACGCTTTGGGCGAATTCATATGTTCCATTCGTATAAAAAGAAGAAAGCGATCCGCGAAGGGAGCGCTCTTCTTGTTGGGTGGGTTTGGGTTATCTGCCGCAAGTTGGGCATGCCGCGCGTCGTTCGCCGCGGTTGTCGTGGCGGGGGTTGCCGTGGTTTTGGGATTCACGGGATTCGCCGCGGTTGCCATAGCCGGGGCGGTCGTCGCCGTCACGGCGGTTGCCGTGTTTGCCATATCCGGGGCGGTCGTCGCCGTCGCGGCGGTTGCCGTGCCTGCCGTATCCGGGGCGGTCGTTATCGTCGCGTCGATTGCAATGTCTGCCATAGCCGGGGCGGTCGTCGTCGCGGCGGTTGCCATGTCTGCCGTATCCGGGGCGGTCGTCACCATCGCGGCGGTTGCCGTGTCTGCCATAGCCGGGGCGGTCATCGTTGCCGTGTTTGCCGTATCCGGGGCGGTCGTCGCCATCGCGGCGGTTGCCGTGCCTGCCGTATCCGGGGCGGTCGTCGCCGTCGCGGCGGTTGCTGTGTCTGCCGCACCCGGGGCGGTCATCGTTGCCGCGGTTACCATAGCCGGGGCGGTCGTCGCCGTCGCGTCGATTGCCATGTCTGCCGCACCCGGGGCGGTCGTCGCCCTCGCGGCGGTGGCGGTATCCGCGCGGCTCGCCGCAGCGTCCTTCCCCCGCGTCGCGGCAGCTGCCGTCGCGCTTGCGAACCGGCTCGCCGACGGGCACGAGTTCGTTGCGGGCATCCCGCGCGCCATCCTCTTGATTGTACTCCATACGCATGTGATTCACTCCTTTTTTCTTATAGCAAGGTACCTTGCAATGCCAGTATAGCGCATGGCGGGATAAATGTCAAGGTACCGTGCAAAATAATTTTCAGAAAATCCGCAGGCGGTGATATTTACATATGAGATATTGTATCTCACCGCCGTGTATGATACAATGTTGCCAATTCATCAGCTACCTTATGATTGGAGGCGTATCTGTGCTCGAACGCGTGAAGCAATTTTTTGCCGCGCAGGATATGACGACGGGGAAACCCATGCGCAACATCACAAAATTTGCGGTGCCCCTGTTGATCGGCAACCTGGCGCAGCAGCTCTATTCCACCGTGGACTCGATCGTCGTCGGCAAATACTGCACGGTTGAGGTACACGGCTACGACGGGGTAGACGCGCTCGCGGCGATCGGCGTTTCCACGCCGATTCTGTTTCTCTTGATGGTATTGTTCATCTCCGTGGGTACGGGTGCGGGGATATTGGTCGCGCAGTATTTCGGTGCGCGGGACAAGGACAATCTGGCGCGCTGCGTGGGCACCTCTCTTGTGCTCACGACCATCGTATCCATTTTGGTGACCGCGATCGGCGTGCCGCTCGCGGGCCCGCTGCTGCGGCTGATCAACACGCCGGCGGCGTACTACGAAATCGCGCGCGCGTACTTGCAGATCCTGCTGATCGGCATCATCGGCAGCGGTTTTTACAACATCGTATCGGGGATCCTGCGCGGGCTGGGCGACGCGTTCTACCCGCTGTTGTTTCTGGTGATCTCCGCGCTTTTGAACATCGTGCTCGATTTGTGGTTTGTGATCGGGTTTGAGATGGGCGTGTCGGGCGTGGCGTGGGCAACGATCATCGCGCAGGCGGTCTCCGCGATCCTCTGCCTGATCCGGCTGCGGATGATGAAGAACCTGCTCGTTTTGAAGCGCGGGGACATCGCGCTCAACCGCGTGATGTCGGGCAAAATCCTGCGCATCGGGCTGCCGTCGGGGCTGACGCAGGGCATTTTCTCGCTGGCGATGGTGTTTGTGCAGTCGCTGACCAATCAGATGGGCAACTTCGTGCCCGCGATCTCCATGGCGGTGATGCGCGTGGACGGGTTTGCGATGCTGCCGAACTTCACCTTCGGGCTTGCGATTTCCACCTACATCGGGCAGAACATCGGCGCGGGCAAAATCGAGCGCGTCAAGCCCGGTGAGCGCGCGGTGCTCAAACTGGCGCTGTCGTGCTCTGTGGCGCTTGTGATACTGCTCGTGATCTGGGGCAGGCAGTTGATCGGGCTGTTTTTGAACCCCGAGACAACAGACCCCGCCGTGTACGCGAAGGTGCTGTCCTTGGGCGGCAACGCGCAGCGCATCCTCGCGATCGGCTATGTCGGCATGGCGATCACCCAGATTTACGGCGGCATCCTGCGCGCGGCGGGCGACACCATGTCCACGATGTACATCTCCATCATCACAACGGTGGTGCTGCGCGTGCCGCTGACCTATGGGATCGCGTATTTGACGCGGTCGGAGGAATGGGCGGCGGGGCATCCCTACGCGCTGTTTGTGTCGATGCTCGTCAGTTGGCTATTGGGCGCGCTATTGACCTACCTGCGCTTCCGGCAGGGGAAATGGAAGAACATCAAACTGGTGGAACAACATTAAATGGTCTGAGCCGGGCATGAACGCCCGGCTTGCGCGTGTTGACAAAGTCAACACGCTGTCCGAGAAATGCAAGAGCGCATTTCTCGGAGTTCGGAATTTTCCCGCACACCTTCGGTGCACAGGAAAATTCCGCAAGGAAGCGCCCAACATGGGCGCTCCTCGGCGACGTACACGCCGCCGCCTGCGGATTATTAGATGAAGGGGCTTCACAGCCCCTTCATGCATCCCCGGGAAGGAAACGAGGTTTGTCTACAGCCTGTGCCGGGCATGAACGCCCGGCTTTTTTTATGCGCAAGGGAAAAATTGCTTTGATTCGCATATTGATCAGCGGTGACGGATATGTTAAAATAGAGTATGAAAGATACAAAACGGAGGTACGAAGGATGCGAAAGCCGACCGTCGCCGCATTGTTTGCGATGCTGATTTTCTTTGGGATGGTTGCCTGCGCGGAGGGGCTGCCGACTGTTTCCGGCAGCGCGGGGGGCGCGATGGAAAGCGCGACTTTGACCGATGCCGCCGCGCCGGCGCGCGGGGAATGGAGCGCGGCCGCCGAGGCGATTGCCGGGGCGGACGAAGGTGCGCTCGAGAATCTGCGCACCGCGACCGCGATCCACGCGGTGGGGCTTGATTTCAACAGCTACGCGTACATGAGCGACGCGGAGAAGGCGGCGGTCGTTGTGACATACCTCGCGCACGGCGCGGATGCGGACAGCGCGCTCGCCTACGATGCGGAGGGATTGGCGCAAAACAATGCGATTGTGCCCGCGGGGATCGCGCCGGCGGGGGATTACGCGACGGTTGCGCTCGTGGACGGCGCGTGGCGGGACATGGGGGTGTTTGCGCTTTCGGACGCGCATTTGTTGGAGGAAGGCTACTGCCTGTTCGACCTGACCGGATTCGACGTGGGGGAAAGCCCCGCATACCTTGCCTGGCACGACGCCGCGGAGGGGGTGTGGCGGGTGATCGGGCTCAACCGCGCCTATGTTGAGCTTGCGATCGCGCAGTTATTTTAATAAATTGTAACTTTGTGCAAATCGGCGAAGGGGGAAGGCGCGCATCCGCATGCGTTTCGATGCGCGTGGGGGGAGGCAAGCGCCGTTTGCGGGCGCGATTGCCGACAATATATAGTAGAAACAACCGTTTTAAGCATGACGCAGATTTGCCATTGGTTAACAACAATTATTTAATAAATATCGCAATCATAGGGAAATGGGCGTGGCGAAATTGAGTGTTTTGTGCAGTTTTTGATCTTTCGATGATTTGCGGTCTTGCAAAGCGAGATTTGATCATGTATAATAACCCTACCGGAATCGCGTGAACCGTTTTAGCTATTCTTGTTAGGCGGTTTCGCAGCTGCGCGCGAATGCGAAAACGCGCGCGCACCGTGCGGGCGGAAGCCGCGCGGGTTCAATTTTAACATCCGCCCAACGGGCGGGAAGGGGGAGAACGAAGCCAAATGTTGCTCAACTACATTCTGAAGCGTTTGCTTCAGCTGATACCGCTGTTGATCGCGGTCAGCGTACTCATCTTCATCATCATCCAGCTTCCTCCGGGGGATTATCTTACGACTTACATCATACAGCTTGAGACCTCGGGTCTTGCGGTGAACGAGTCGGAGATCATCAACCTGACGAAGCAATACGGGCTGGATAAGCCGATGTACCAGCAGTATGTGTACTGGATCGTCAACATCCTGACCAAACTGGACTTCGGTCGCTCGTTCCAGTGGAACCAGACGGTGCTTTCGCTGCTCAAGCAGCGCCTACCCGCGACAATCAGCATCTCGCTGCTTTCGCTTGTCGTGACCTGGGCGATTGCGATTCCCGTTGGAATCGTCTCTGCGACGAACCAATACTCAGGCTTCGACTACTTCTTCCAATTCTTCGGGTTCATCGGGATGTCATGTCCCGCGTTCCTATTGGCGTTGGCTTCGGTGTTTATCCTATATCTCGTAACAGGCGAGTCGCTCACGGGGCTCAACTCCGCGCAGTACGTCAACGCGGCGATGAGCTGGGCGAAGTTTATGGACATGCTGCCGCGGCTGCTCCTCGTCATATTCATCATCGCCATCTCCCAGACGGCGGGGATGATCCGCTCGCTGCGCGCGATGCTGCTGGACGAGCTGCAGAAGCAGTACGTCGTCACTGCGCGCGCCAAGGGCGTCAAGGAGCGCAAGCTTCTGTGGAAGTACCCCATCCGCATGGCTATCAACCCCCAGATATCCACAATCGGCTGGGTGCTGCCGGGATTGATCGGCGGCGAGATGATCGTCTCGACGGTGCTGTCTCTTCCGACGATGGGCCCGCTCGTTCGACGCGCGCTCGTCAACCAGGACATGTACCTTGCGGGCTCGTACCTGCTCATCGTCAGCTGCCTGACTGTTGTCGGAACGCTTATTTCCGATATACTGCTCGCGGTTATTGATCCGCGCATCAAGTTTGGAGGTGTCTCCGAATGACGGATAAGAGGAAAAATAAAGACCTCGCCGTGGAGAGCGTGGATCGCGCCAGTTCCTACGAGGTAGCCAGCCAGTGGAAGCTGATGTTCTGGAAGTTCAAAAAGCACAAGGCGGCGATGATCGCCGTGCCGATCCTGGTTGTTCTTTATATCCTGTGCATGTTCTGCGAGTTCTTCGCGCCCTCGCTGCCGCTTGAGCGCTACAAGGACTACAAGGACGCCGCGCCCACGCGCATCCACCTGTGGGACGACGAGGGCAACTTCGTAGGCCCGTTCGTGTACGGCGCTGACCGCTACACCGACCCCTACACCTTCCGCAAAAGCTATGTGGAAAACGACGAGATCGTGAAACTCGGCTTCTTCGTGCGCGGCAGCGAGTATAAGCTGTTCGGCTCGAACCACCTGAAGTCGAACATCCACTTCTTCGGGGCGATCCTCGGCGAGGACGACGCGCCCGGCGACAAGACCTTTTTCCTGATGGGCACGGACTCGTTGGGACGCGACGTGTTCTCGCGCGTTTTAAGCGGCGGGCGCATCTCGCTGAGCTTCTGTTTGGTTTCCGTGCTGTTTACGGTTGTGATCGGACTGACGCTTGGCGGACTGTCCGGATATCTGGGCGGCGTCATGGACACCATCGTGCAGCGCGCCATCGACCTGATCATGTCGATCCCCGGCATCCCGTTGTGGATGGCGTTGGCGGCGGCGCTGCCGAGCACGATGTCGAACTTAAAAAAATACTTCTTTATGAGCCTTATTATGTCGCTGATCGGCTGGACGGGGCTAGCGCGCGTCACGCGCGGCAAAATCCTCTCCCTGCGTGAGGAGGACTTCGTCATCGCATCGCGGCTCTCGGGCTCGAGCCACATCCGCGTCATCTTCCGGCACATGCTGCCCTCGTTTATGAGCTACATCATCGTGTCGGTCACAGGCTCCATCCCCGCGACGATATTGGGCGAAACCACGCTCTCGTTCCTGGGGCTCGGGCTGCAGGCGCCCACGGTCTCCTGGGGCACGCTGCTTCAGGACACGCAGACGGTCGACGCGATGGCGGCGACGCCGTGGCTGATGTTCCCGGCGCTGTTTATCATCGTGACGGTACTGTGCTTCTGCTTTATGGGCGACGGCATGCGCGACGCGGCTGACCCGTACAAATAACGGACTAGGAGGATAATTTCATGAAAAGACCCGGTGAAGACGCCATCCTCGAATTGCAGGATGTTAAGATTCACTTTGATATGGACGAAGGCCTCCTGAAAGCGGTTGACGGCGTCGACTTCGTGATCAGAAAGGGGCGTACCCTCGGCATCGTGGGCGAATCCGGATGCGGAAAATCCGTGACCACGAACGCCATATTCAAAATCCTGCCCAAGTATGGGCTCATCAGCGGAAACATCTGGCTCTACGAGAAGGACGGCGAGGTGCTCGACGAGCCGATCAACATCACCGACCTCAACCCGACGGGCGACTTGATCCGCTCGATCCGCGGCGGCAACATCGCGATGATCTTCCAGGAGCCGATGAAGGCGTTCTCGCCGGTTCACACCATCGGCAACCAGATCATGGAAACGATCATGCTGCACGTCGAGCCGGACGAGAACAAGGCGCGCCAGATCTGCATCGACGCGCTGCAGCAGGTGGGCATCTCGAACCCCGAGCAGCGGGTGGACGAGTATCCGCATCAGCTATCCGGCGGCATGCGCCAGCGCGCGATGATCGCCATGGCGCTCGCGTCGAAGCCCTCGATCCTGATCGCCGACGAGCCGACGACCGCGCTCGACGTGACGATCCAGGCGCAGGTGCTTGATTTGATCAACAACCTGAAAAACGAGAACCAGACCTCGGTCATCTTCATCACCCACGACTTGGGCGTGATCGCCGAGATGAGCGACGATGTGGTCGTGATGTACCTGGGCAAGGTCGTCGAGTCCTGCGATGTGGACACGCTGTTTTACAATCCGCAGCATCCCTACACGCGCGCGCTGCTCAAGTCGATCCCGACTTCGGACAAGTCGCACAAGGGGCGGTTTGACTCCATCAAGGGCACGGTTCCCTATCCGATGAACCTGCCGGTGGAATGCGGCTTTGCGTCGCGCTGCGAATCGTTCATGAAGGGGATTTGCGACAAGGCATATCCGCCGATGGTAGAGGTGGAGCCGGGTCACCATGTGCGCTGCTTCCTATTTACGCAGCAGGGAACGGAGGGCAAGTAAATGGAGAAGAAGTTCACCAACCCCATCATCGAGGTGCAGGGACTGAAGAAGTATTTCCCCATCACCTCCGGATTTCTGAAAAGGACGGTCGGCTATGTCCGCGCGGTGGACAATGTCGATATGTATATCAAAGAGGGCGAGACGCTTGCGCTGGTCGGCGAGTCCGGCTGCGGCAAGACGACGCTCGGGCGCTGCATTTTGCAGGCGGTGAAGCCCACCGCGGGCACGGTTCAGTTCAACACCAAGGACAACAAGCAGGTGGAACTGACGACCATGCCGTACTCGCAGCTGCGCGACACGCGCCGCGATATGCAGATGATCTTCCAGGACCCGTATGCGTCGCTTGACCCGCGCATGACGGTGCTCAACATCATCTCCGAGCCGCTGATCTGCCACAAGCTGATGGGCGCGTCCGAGCGGCGCGAGTACGTCAAAGAGCTGATGGAGACGGTCGGTCTCGATTCCAGGCACCTTGAGCGCTACCCGCACGCGTTCTCCGGCGGACAGCGCCAGCGCATCGGCATTGCGCGCGCACTCGCGACGAAGCCCCGCTTCATCGTGTGCGACGAGGCGGTCGCCGCGCTTGACGTTTCCGTGCAGGCGCAGGTGCTCAACCTGCTGATGGACTTGCAGGAGCAGATGCACCTGAGCTACCTGTTCATCTCCCACGATCTGGGCGTTGTGAGCCACATTTCCGACCGCGTGGGCGTGATGTATGTGGGGCACATGGTGGAGCTTGCGTCTACCACGAAGCTGTTCGCGCAGCCCATGCACCCCTACACGGAGGCGCTGCTCTCCGCAAAGCCCGTGGCGGACCCGCGCAACAAATCGCGCCGGATCATGCTCGAGGGTGATGTGGCGAACCCCGCGAAGCTGCCGTCGGGCTGCCCGTTCCACCCGCGCTGCCGCTACGCAAAGCCCATTTGCAAAGAGCAGGTGCCCGAGTGGCGCGAGCTCGAGCCGGAGCACTTCGTGGCGTGCCATTGCGCGCAGGATTTGCAACTGGTCGGCATGCGCGGCTACGGCAAGGATCGGTAACAGAGGATGCCCGCTGCGCCGGAGGGAGAACATTCCCTCCGGCGCGTTTTCATGCGTGCGCGGATAGGGCTTGTGCGCGAAGGAAGCACGCAAAAGCGGCATGCGCGTGCAGGCGACTATAGACTGGACAACCCTCGTTTCCTTCCTGGGGGTGCATGAAGGGGCTGTGAAGCCCTTCCATTTTTCCATCCGAAGGTTGGTTTGCCGGAGGCAAACCAAGTCGCCGCTGCGCCGAAGGTGTGCGGGAAGATTCCGAACTCCGAAAAATGCGCCCTTGCATTTCTCGGACAGCATGTTGACTTTGTCGATACGCTCATGCGCGCGTTTTACTTTTTGCGGACGATGTGCTACAATAATCGCGGAAATTCGCTTTGAGGAGATCAATATGGGTGTCGGTTGGATGCTATTGTTGACGGTCGTTGCGCTGGGGGCGATTCTGGTGCTCTCCAGTTGGTATTTTTCGTGGCTGATGCAGCGGCTGCTCTATGGGAAGATCGAGGATTTGGAATATGTGCGGGCATACTCGCAGCCGCCGGAGCGCTGGCAGCGGCGGTTTTTGATCCGCGCGCGCAAACGGGGCGAGATCGACCCCGCGGCGCAGCGGCGGCAGACCGCGAAGAATGTCAAGAAGCTGGAGAAGCTCATCCGCTTTGCGGAGACCACGCGGTTTATGGAGGACGAGCGGGTGCGCGAGGAAGTGCTGCTCGTTTTGAAGATCGTCAAGCGCGAGTGGCAGGACACGCTGACGGACTGACGGCGCAGAATTTCAACTTTTTTGTGCCAAATGTGCGCGCAGCGCACCGATTTGTGCGCATTGTGTTATAATAAGCGCATATGAGAGGGGGACGAGCGCATGCAGACCGAAGAAAAAAACACGCCCACGCCGAAAAACGGGCGCGGGCATGGCGTGCCTTTTGGGCTTGTTGCGCTGCTTGTGATACTGGCGCTGCTCTGCGGGGGCGCGCTGGGCTATTTGGGCGGCGCGAATTTCTCCAAGACGGCGCGGGAGCTTGAAGATGCGCGGGCGCAGATCGGCGAGTACGAGCTGACGCTGATGGAGCTTTATTCCGATCAGTTTGAGGCGGCGGCGCGGCTTGACGAGGCGGCGTTTGGCGATCGCGCGAGCGCGGCGCTCTCGGGCGGCGATTTTGTGGACGAAGCGCCGGCGGAGCGATTTGTCGTCGCGGAATTTGACGGCGGCGAAGTGATGAGCGACGAGGCGATGGAGGATTATCAGACCGCGCTTGCAAACCATGCGTTTGAGGGTGCGGACGTCGCGCAGGACGCTGGGGAGATCCTCGAACATGTGCTCGAGGAATTGCTCGGCGAGAAGGTCGCGCATCAGGTGGCGCACGAGCGGGGGTATGTCGAGCTGACAGACGACGACCGCGCGCAGATCGCCGATGTTTCGCAGGCGCAGTTCGACGAGACGGTGGCGTTCTACCTGGACATGGTGCGCGAGGAGGGCATGACCGACGAGGCGGCTTACGAGGCGGCGGTCAATTTTCTCGCGGAGCAGGCGGATTACACCATTGATACGGTGATTGCGATCAACGAGGCAGGCTGGTGGCAGCGAAAGCTGTATGACGCGGTGACGGCGGACGTGGCGGTCAGCCCGGAGGAGATCACCGCGGCGTACAACGAGCGCGCCGCCGCGCAGGAGGCGCTGTTTACGGAAAACCCGGAGCAGTTTGAGTTCGCGCTGTTGAGCGGGGAGATGATCCTATATCATCCGGCGGGCTACCGCAGCGTCAAGCATATTTTCTTTGAGCTGGATTTTGACGCGCTGGCGCGCGCGGACGAGATCATGCAGGCTTTGGAGACGGAAGAGGACGAGGCGGTGCGCGCGGAACTTGCGGCGGAATTGGACGCGCTGTATGTGCCCGCGGAGGCGCGTGCAAACGAAGTACTCGAGCAGCTGCAGGGCGGCGCGGATTTCGACGCGATGATGCGCGAATACAGCGACGATGCCGACATGAACCTTGACACCTTTGCGAGCACGGGGTATCTCGTGTCCGCGGATTCGGTGATGTGGTCGGATGCGTTCATCGAGGCTTGCATGGCGCTTGAGAACCCCGGCGACCTCTCGACGGTGCGGCGCACCGAGAGCGGCGCGCACATCTTCCTGTTCATGGCGCATGTGGAGCCCGGCGCGGTGCCGCTGTCCAAGGTGAACGCGGAGATGACGCAGGAGACGCTCGAGAACGCGCGCTTTGCGGCGTACCATAGCCAGTTGGACGCGTGGATCGCCGAGCGCAACGCGGTGTATTATCCGGAGCGGATATTGGAACAGTAGATTGATGAAAATTGGGGCTGCCGCGGCAGCAATGTCATTAAGCTAAGCGCACACCGAAAAGAGCAGTGCATCAAAAAAGATGCGCGGCTCTTTTTTTGTTGCGCAATAGCGAAAAAGCACTTGACAAAAGGATAAAAAAATGCGGC
>JBMNUA010000068.1:0-10826 GCA_050945995.1 Christensenellales bacterium | reverse complement strand
CCGATCCCAAAAACGCGCTCATCAAACCTCGGCTCGATGCGCTCATGCGGCTCTCGGAGCGCGCGCAGGCGAGCGTGCGGTCAACATCCATGTTACGCGGCGCAAAACTGACGGAACTTGCGCGCACGCTGCACGCGGTCAGCCCGCGCGCGGTGCTCGGGCGCGGCTATGCCGCGATCCGAAATGAAGAAGGCTATCTGTCGCGCGCGGCGCAGTTGCACCCGGGCGATTTTGTCGATATCGTGATGGCGGACGGCGCGCGCGCGGCGCGCATCCGCGGGGAGGAAGAACATGGCGAAGAAACTCACCTATGAGGACGGCATGACGGAGCTCGAAGCGATCGTCGCCTCGCTGGAAAAGGGCGATATGCCGCTCGAACAGTCGTTCAAGGCATTCGAGCGCGGCGTGGAGCTCTCGGAAAAATTAAAGAAGATACTGTCGGACGGCGACGCGCGCATCCGCGAGCTGACCGCGAAGGGCGAGGTTGCGCTCGACGCGGAGGACGCGACATGAACCGCTTGAATAAATATTCAAAGTTGGTGGACGCGCGGCTTGCGGCGCTCGTGCCTGAAGTAAAAAAAGGTTCATTTGTCCACGGCGAAATTCCGTGGCTGAACAACGATGCCATGCGCTACAGCCTGCTCGCGGGCGGCAAGCGGCTTCGTCCGGCGATGCTGCTCGCCGCGGCGGACATGCTCGGCGGTGACCCCGCGATCGCGCTCGAATTTGCGTGCGCGGTCGAGATGATCCATTGCTACTCGCTCATCCACGACGATCTGCCCGGCATGGACGACGATACCATGCGCCGCGGACAGCCCACCAACCACATGGTGTTCGGCGTCGGTCAGGCGATCCTCGCGGGCGACGGGCTTTTGAACCTCGCATACGAGGTGATGCTCGCCGCCGCATCCAAGGGCGGCGAACCGGCGCGGCTTGTATCCGCTATGCGCGAGATTGCGGCAGGCGCGGGCGCGCGCGGTATGATCGGCGGGCAATCGATGGACTTGCACTTTGAACAATCGGGCGACGCGGACGCGGACGCGCTCCGCTACATCCATCTGAACAAAACCGCGCGCATGTTTATGCACCCACTGCGCGCGGCGGCGCGCATTTCCGGCGCGGATGAGGGCGCGCTTTCCGCGCTGACATCCTACGGCGAGGCGTTCGGGCTGCTGTTTCAGGCGACGGACGACTTGCTCGATGTACAGGGCGACGCGGACGAGATCGGCAAGAGCATCGGAAAAGACGCAGCGAGCGGCAAGCTCACCTGCGTGAAAGTATACGGTATCGAGGGCACGCGCGAACTAATCGCAAGGGCGCATGCGCGCGCCATCTCCTCGGTCGCATCATTTGGTGATAGGGCGGTGTTTTTTACGGAACTGGCGGACGACATGATCGACCGCACGAAGTGACGTTACTGTAACATGCTAAATGAAATCAATCGTCCGGCGGACGTGAAAAAGTTGAGCCATGCGCAGCTGACGGAGCTTGCGCGGGATATACGCGCCGAGATATTGCACACGGTGTCCCAAAATGGCGGGCATCTGTCGAGCAACCTCGGCATGGTCGAATTGACGCTTGCGCTCAACCATGTGTTTGGCGATCCGGAGGATCGCATCATCTACGATGTGGGGCATCAATCCTACGCGCAAAAGCTGCTCTCCTGCAGGCGCGCGCGCTTTCATACGCTGCGCACCCAGGGCGGCATCAGCGGGTTTCCGACCATGACGGAGGATGAAACCGACTCCTTCACCGCGGGGCACGCGTCCACCTCGATCTCCGCCGCGCTCGGGCTTTGCCGCGCGCGCGACTTAAAGGGCGGCACGAACGCCGTCGTCGCGGTGATCGGCGACGGCGCCCTCACCGGCGGCATGAGCTATGAAGCGCTCAATGACGCGGGGCAATGCCCGACGCGGCTGATCGTCGTCTTAAACGACAACGAAATGTCCATCTCCAAAAATGTGGGCTCGATCTCCACCCACCTCGCGCGCATCCGCCAGTCCTTCCTCTACCGCCGCTTTAAGACGGGGGCGCGCAGCGTGCTGATCCGCATACCGCTTGTCGGTACCTTCCTGTTTCATATGATCGAGCGCGTCCGCGATATGCTCAAGGCATTCTTCATCGGGCGAAATGTGTTTGATTCCATGGGCTTTCGCTACGTCGGTCCGGTTGACGGGCACAACATCCGCCAACTCGTGCGCGTGCTGCGGCTCGCGCGCGACGCGCGCCAGCCCGTGCTCATCCACGCCGTCACGAAGAAGGGGAAGGGCTATGCGCCTGCCGAGGAACACCCGGATCGCTTCCACGGCGCGTCGCCGTTTCGCATCGCGACCGGCGAATTCCGAAGTCCCGAAGAGCCGAGCTGCGGGCTGATCGCTTCGGAGCTGCTTGCGGAGATGGCGGATCAGCACGAGGATATCTGCGCCGTCACCGCCGCGATGCCCACGGGCACGGGGCTCAGCGCGTTCGCGGATCGCCACCCCAACCGTTTTTTCGATGTGGGCATTGCGGAGGCGCACGCGGTCACCATGTCCGCCGGGCTCGCCGCATCGGGCATGAAGCCCTATGTCGCGCTGTACTCCACCTTCCTTCAGCGCGCCTACGATCAGATTTCCAACGACATCTGCATCAACGCCCTGCCGGTCACGCTGCTCGTGGATCGCGCGGGGCTCGTCGGCGCGGACGGCGCGACGCACAACGGCGCGTTTGACCTCTCCTTCCTGCGCGCGTTTCCGAACATGACGATCGCCGCGCCCCGCGACATCCGCACGCTCAAGCGCATGATCGAATGGAGCTACGACTTCCGCGCGCCGCTTGCGATCCGCTATCCCAAGGACGCGGTCGATCTCGGCAAAACGCAGAGCTGCGACGATCCCATCGTTATCGGCAAATCCGAACAGCTGTTTACGGGGGATGTGATGATGATCGCGGTCGGGCGCATGGTCGGCATGGCGCTCGCCGCCTCGGTATTGCTCGAAACGCGCGGCATCTCGGCGGGCGTGATCGACGCCATGTTCGTAAAGCCGCTCGACGAGGAGATGATCTTGGATACCGCGCGCAGCGCAAAATTGATCGTCACCATCGAGGAGAACGCCGTCGCCGGCGGCTTTGGCGAGGCGGCGCTGGGTCTCATTGCGGAGCACGGCGTGCAGGCGGATGCGCTCGTCATCGGCATCCCGGATCGCTACATCAAGCACGCGAAGGTCTCCGAACAGCTTGCGTCCTGCGGGCTCGACGCGGAGGGCATCGCGGATGCAATTTTTCGGAAAATTGACGACATGGAGAACACGATGGAAGGCGACCGGGAGCAGGTGATGTTGCATGAAACCAAAACGGCGCAGGGCGGATGAGCTGCTGCTCGAGCAATGCGAGCTTTCGAGCATACGGCTCGCGCGCGCGCTCATATTAGAGGGGCGCGCGCTCTCGGGCGACACGCCGATTCAAAGCGCCGCGCAGCTGCTGCGCACGGACGCGAAACTTCGCATCAAGGGCGAGCTCGACGGCTACGTCAGCCGCGGCGCGCACAAATTAAAGCGTGCGATCGATGCGTTCGAGATCGATTTGCGCGGGCGCGTCTGCATCGACATCGGCGCGGCGGCGGGCGGCTTCACGGATGTGATGCTGCGCGCGGGCGCGGGCAAGGTCTACGCCGTGGATGTGGGGTACAATCTGCTCGATTACCGCATCCGCAGCGATCCGCGCGTCGTCCCGATGGAGCGCGTCAACGCGCGGCTGCTCGCGCCGGGCGACCTGCCCGAGGCGCCCGATTTCGGCGCGACGGACGTGTCGTTTATATCGCTCAAGGCGGTGCTGCCGCCGGTGCTATCCCTCATGTCGGGCGACGCGCGCTTCGTCGCGCTCATCAAGCCGCAGTTTGAAGCGGCGCAGGAGCAGGTGGAACCCGGCGGCGTCGTGCGCGACCCGAGCGTGCATAAACAGGTCATTTCAAGCATTGTCGAATGGCTGCCGAGCCAGGGCTGGTCGTGCGCCGGGCTTGACTTTTCGCCCATCACGGGGCCTGCAGGGAACATCGAATTCCTCGTATTTCTCGCTCCGGCGCGCCAACTGTCCAACAAAGTAGACGAATCGACAATCGAGACGACAATTCGGGCGGCTTATGACAAATTCTTTAAATCGGCGAATTTGGGCTTGTAAGTTCCGCCCAATATGGTATAAATATAAAAGGAGAGGTGATTTGGTTGAACATCCGGCACGCGGGTCTTCTCTGGAATCCCACGAAAGGCGACGGACTGCCGGTTGCAAATGAGCTGACGCGCCTCCTTGCGCGCCACGGTTGCCGCTTCTCCGCGGATCAAACTTTGGCTCGAATTTTAAACTGTCAATCGCTGCCCGAGGACGGGGATCCCGGGTGCGATGTTCTCTTTGTGCTTGGCGGCGACGGAACGGTGCTCTCCGCGCTCGATCTCGCCGTGCCGCACAACATCCCCATCCTCGGCATCAACCTCGGCAGGATGGGGTTTTTGACCGAGGTAGAACCCGCGGACTTGGAGGACGATCTCGCGCGCCTGTTCGCGGGCGATTTTCGCTACGACGCGCGCATGATCCTCGAGATGGCGGGCGCGGAGGAGAGCCATTTTGCGCTCAACGAGGTCGTCGTGCGCAGGGGCACGGTCGAGGGCATCCTCTCTGTGGAAGTCGAGGTCGGCGGCATCCTCGTCGATCGAATTTCCGGCGACGGGCTGATCGTCTCGAGCGCGACAGGCTCTACGGCGTACTCCCTCTCCGCGGGCGGCCCGATCGTCTTTCCGGGGATGGACTGCATCCTGCTCACGCCGCTGTGCGCGCACACCATGAACGCGCGCCCCGTCATCGCCTCCGCCGACGAGCGGATCACCGTGCGCGTGCTCGATTCGCCCTCCACGGCATGCGCGGTGTTCGATGGGCGCTGCACGCACGAATTCACCGCGGAAAATCCCGAAATCACCATCCGGCGCTCCCGCCGGCGCGCGCGCTTTATCCGCCTGCGCGACCGCAACTATTTTGAGCTGCTCCGAGATAAGCTGTCCGAGTGGACGCATTGAGATTGATCACAACGCCGATTCGGCTTGACATATAGGAGGCCCATTGATGAAGAGCGTGCGACAGAACCTGATCCTAGAGATTATTGAGAGCAAAGACGTCGAGACCCAAGAAGAACTGGCAGAAGAGTTAAAAAGGCGCAATGTGAAGGTCACGCAGGCGACCGTTTCGCGCGATATCAAGGAACTGCGCCTGCTCAAGGTGCTTTCCGAGGGCGGAAAGTATAAGTATGCGACCGTCGAGCGCGCCGAAAAGGGCATGAGCGACCGATTTATCCGCATCCTCACCGAGTCCGTCATGTCGATTGAGAGCACGGGCAACCTCATCGTAATCAAAACGATCTCCGCGTCCGCGGCTGCCGCCGGCGAGGCGATCGATTCCATGAAATGGCCGGAGATCATCGGCACAATCTCGGGCGACAACACCGTTCTGATCATCGCGCGCGCCGAATCCTCCGTCGAGTCCTTGCTGCAACGCTTCGACGCGCTGATTAAAAAATAATGCTTTTGGAATTGACCATCCATCATATCGCATTGATTGAGTCGCTGAAACTGGAGTTTGAGCGCGGTTTTACCGTGCTCACCGGCGAGACGGGCGCGGGCAAATCCATCGTCGTGGATAGCTTAAACCTCGTGCTCGGCGGGCGCGCCGACCGCGCGCTCATCCGCACCGGCGCCGACCGCGCGCGCGTGGAGGCGGTGTTTGACATCTCCGAAAATCCGCGCGCCCGCGCCATTGTGGGCGAACTCGGGCTCGAACCGGAGGAGGGGATCGCCGCCGTCTCGCGCGAGCTGAGCCGCTCCGGGCGCAACATCTGCCGCGTTTCGGGCATGGTCGTGCCGCTTGCGACGCTTCGGCAGCTGACCTCAACCCTCGTTGACATCCATGGGCAGCACGAGCATCAGGCGCTCATCAACCCGCAAAAGCACGTTGAATTTCTCGATTCGTTCGGCGATGCGCAGCACCGCGCGCTGCTTTCGGACGTTGCGCGAGTGCACGCCGAGCGTTCGCGCGTCACGAGTGAGGTTCGGCGCGTCACATCCGAAGCCGCCGAGCGCGCGCGCACCATCGATATGCTCACCTTTCAAATCGAGGAAATTTCCGCCCTGCGCCCCAAGCGCGGCGAGGAGGAAAAGCTCGAAAAGCGCGCGCGGTTTTATGAAAACGCGGAGCGGATTCGCACCAGCGTCGAGGAGGCGTATCGGCTGACCTACGGCGGTGATTCCCGCGCGCCCGGCGCGCAGGAACAGCTCGATCTCGCCGCGCGCGCGCTCGATGCCGTCGCGAAACACGATGATCGCATCGAACAATTGGCAAACAGAATCAAAGAGGCCTACTACGCCGCGCAGGACGCGGGGATGGAGCTGCAATCGCTGCTCGATTCCCTCGATTACGACCCCGCGCTCGCCGATAAAGTCGCCGATCGACTCGACAAAATTCGCCGGCTTGAGCGCAAATACGGCTCGACGCTCGACGAGGTGATCGACTTTGGCGAACATGCCGCGAATCGGCTCGAAACGCTCAAGCGCAGCGAGGAGATGACGGAGGAATTGAAAAAAAGGCGCAACGCCCTCGATCAGGAACTGGCGGCGGCGTGCGCGAAGCTCACTACGTCGCGGGACGCGCTCTCGGCGCGGCTGTCCGAAGCCGTCAAACGCCAGCTCGAGGACCTCGGCATGGCGAAAACGCGGTTTGAGGTGCGCCTGACCCCCGCGAAACCGACCGCCACCGGCGCGGAGGAGGTGGAGTTCATGATCTCCGCCAACCCTGGCGAGCCGCTCAAGCCGCTCGCGTCGGTCGCCTCCGGCGGCGAGCTGTCGCGCATCATGCTCGCGCTGAAGGCGATTTCGACGGAAGCAGAGGGCGTGGACGCTATGGTGTTTGACGAGATCGATACGGGCGTCTCCGGGCGCATGGCGCAGGTGGTGGGGGAGAAGATGCGCGCGATCGCCCGCAAGCGGCAGGTGATTTGCGTCACCCATCTTCCGCAGATCGCCGCCCTCGGGGATTGGCATTACCTCGTGGAAAAACACACCGACGGCGCGCGCACGGACTCGGCGGTTCGCCGGCTCGACGATGCGGGCAGGGTGCTTGAAATCTCCCGCCTGATCGGCGGCGGCGCGGATTCGCAGACGAGCATCCTCCACGCCCGCCACCTGCTTTCGCATCGCGACGAAGTTCGTACATAATCAAGCGCCCCGGAGCAATGTCTCCGGGGCGCGTTCGTTCATGTATCTCTTTTTGAATCGATATAGAGCATCAGCATATCCACAAACCGCGGGTTTCGCCCGCCATGCGCGAGGATGATGTCCGCATACGCGGCGTAGGTGCGCACATGCTTTTCGTACATGGGCTTGACGGTTTCGATGTACTGGTTCGCCACGCTCTCCACATCGCGCCCGCGCTCCGAAATGTCGCGCCGAAACCTGCGCAACAGGCAGATGTCTGGATCGACCTGTATAAAAATCCGCATCTGCATGAGATCGCGCGCCCGCGCGTCGTAAAACGCGTGGATGCCTTCGATGATCACGACTTCCGCCGGCGCGATCGCGTCCCCCGGATCTGCGCGCCTGTGGTTCACATAATCGTACCCCTTGCGATTGATGGCTCGCCCGTCGCGCAGCGCACGCAGGTCGTCATACAGCGCATCATGCTCAAATACGTTCGGCTCGTCGTAATTGACGCGCCGCCGCTCCTCAAGCGGCAGATGCGAATGATCGCGATAGTACGCGTCCTGCTTGAGGTAGACGCAGCGATTGTTGAGCCTGCGCGCGAGCTCCTCGGCGAGCGTCGTCTTCCCGCTGCCGCTCGCGCCGCATATGCCGATGATCATCCCATCACTCCTCTGCAAATGTCAATACCGTCCGCCCCGTTTCGCGAATTGTAACGAGCGTGTTTGCGCCATGCGTCACGCGGATCGGCAGCGCCTCCGGTAATTGTGCGTCGATCTCGATGTGCAGCGGCTTCCCGTTTTGGAACGCCACGGAAACCGTCGTGCCGCCCATCGCCCGCAGCCCGCGAAAGCTGCCGTCCTTCCACGCGCGCGGCAGCGCGGGCAAAAGCGCGATCTCGCCCGGTCGCGCGCGCAACAGCATCTCGCAGATGCCCGCGCATGCGCCGAAGTTCCCATCGATCTGGAACGGTGGATGCGCGTCGAATAAATTCGGGTACGTTCCGCCGGATTGATAGCTCGTATCGTCCTCGCGAACGAGCCGCAGCTGGTTGTCGAGCAGCCGCAGCGCGCGGTCGCCGTCGTTGAGCCGTGCCCAGAAGCACACCTTCCACCCCAAACTCCAACCCGTGCCGTCGTCGCCGCGCAAATCCAGCGTGCGCCTGCAAGCATCGGCGAGCGCGGGCGTGTGCTCAGGCGTGATCTCGTTGCCCGGGTGCAGCCCGTAGAGGTGCGAGACATGGCGATGATGCGGCTCGTGCTCCTCGTACTCCGCCTCCCACTCGAGAAGCTGCCCCCGCGCGCCGATGCGATACGGCGCGATGCGCGGGATCGCCGCTTCCACCTCCGCGCGCATGGGCTCGTCGATGCCGAGTATGTCGAGCGCCGCGACGTAGTTTGTCAAAAGTTCCCGCGCGATGGCGTTCGACATCGCCGCGCCATTCGCCACCGCCTGCGGCTTTCCATCGATTTTGAAGTGATTCTCCGGCGACGTCGCAGGGTTCACGCGCAGATTCCCGTCCGCGTCCGGCTGCATGATGTCGATCAGAAAGCGCGCCGACTCGCGCATCGCCGGCAGCGCGCGTTCACGCAGAAATGCGCGGTTGCCGCTGTAAAGATAGTGGTCGAACATGTGCCGGCACATCCAGCCGAGCGCCATCGGCCAGAACGCATACACCGCCGAGCCCTCGCGCTGTTCGCCCACGGGGTTCGTGCGCGCCCACAGATCCGAATTGTGATGGCATACGCTGCCCCGCAGTCCGTAGAAGTCGCGCGCGGTGTGCGCGCCGTTGGCGACGAGCTTTTCGATCAGATCGAACATCGGCTCGTGCATCTCGCTCAAATTCGCAACCTCTGCGGGGAAGTAGTTCATCTCGGTGTTGATGTTGAGCGTGTAGTTCGAGCTCCACGGCGGGTCGATGCGCTCGTTCCAAATGCCCTGCAAGTTCATCGCCTGCGTGCCGGGTCTGGAGGCGGAGATCATCAAATACCGCGCATAGTTGAACAACAGCTCGTACAGCCCGCTATCGCCGCCCGATTCTGGAAAGCGCGCGAGCCGCTCGTCCGTCGGAAGATTAGAAGCTGCCGCGCCGAGCGCGATCTCCGCGCGGTTCATGTACGCGGAGAACGCCTGCGCATGTGAAAGCCGCATTTCGTCTGCGTCCATGCCCGAAAGCGCGCCCGCCTCCGCGCGGCACATGCCCATATAATCGCGCCCTTCGGTGAACGGATGCTTGTCAAAGCCCGCAAAGCTCGTCCGCGCGCAGAGCTTGAGTATTGCACGATCCGCGGATTCTATCTTCAATTCATCTTCAGACAATTCAACCGTCCCGCCCCGCACATCGCACACCAGAAGCGCCGCGGCGCGTATCCCGCGGCGCTCGGGCGAATCAGAATACGAAAGCGGATTCTCCTTGCCGAGATAATTCGGGCTTGCATGCCCCGGACATTCCACCTCGAGCGCGAGCATGCCATCATGCACGAACGATGCGTGTTTGAGCGGGCTGTTGAATCGGGCGCGCAGGCTGATCGCGCCGGGTTGATCGGCGGTATAGTCAATCACGAGCGCCTCCTGCGCGCCGCATGTGATAAACGACGTCACCTGCTGCCGCGCGCCGCCTGCGCGAAACGACGCGGTATGAACGCCCGTTTCGATGTCGAGTTCGCGCGTATAATCCTCCGCGGGCGCATCGAACGCGCGCGAGATCAAAAGGTCGCCAAGCGGCAGATAACTCTGGGTGTAGTGCCCCGTAAAATCCTGCTCGATCGTGCGCTGCGCGCCCGCGTAATCGTCCGCATCCAGCTGCGCGCGCGCCTTTGCAAGCGCGGCGGGCGCGTCGATGGGCGAATCAAAGCGGGGGTAGCCGGACCAGAGCGTATCTTCATTGAGCGCCCACCGATCCTGCGTGGGATGCCCAAACACCATCGCGCCAATTCGCCCGTTCCCCAGCGGCAGCGCCTCTGTCCATACCGCCGCGGGATTCCGGTACCACAAACGATGTTCTGATTTCATCGATAACACGCCTCACATGCCCCATATTTTCCAATATGATAGCACACATGGTCATGAAACTCAACCGGTGATATTGACAACGATAGACTGTCGGGTTATATTAATTCAACGGAGTCAAAGGATTGATCTGCGAGCAGTTGTATGAATTCGCGATTGGTGGGTCTCGCACCGTTGACCCTGAGGTTTGAATGACGATATGCGTGCAGAATGGCGGATCGTATGTCGCGCTCGACGCGGGCAGGGGTGGATTCGTTGATCCGAGCGATCTCGGGGTAAAGGGACTTTGTCACAGCTGTCAGCGCGCCGGGGTTCTGCCGGGATATCGTCACGGCATCGCAGAGGAAGCGGAATCCGTAGGATTGTCGGGGGATGCCGCGTGCGGCGAGGTAATCGGCGATTGCCGTTGCGCGCGCCTTTCGCGGCTCGACAATCGGTATGTCGCATTCCATCAGCGCATCGCCCATCGCGTTTACGCTTTCGATGATCGCATCGTACAACGATTGCCTTCTCACGGGCTTGCATAAAAAACTGCTTGCGCCGAATTGCCGCGCTCGGCGGATGCATACCTCGTTGAAAAACTCCGTACATACGATGCATGCCGGC